>MHBF01000075.1:46445-51734 GCA_001803225.1 Lentisphaerae bacterium GWF2_44_16
TGTTCTCTAAGCAGAAAGCCGTGGTCCGTTGTGACAATCAGCATCGTATCGTCCCACATCTCATGCCCGTCCATAAAGTCCAGGATACGTCCCAGCGAATAGTCGCACATGCTGACCAGGGCAGCATAAAGCATACGACAGTGCTCAATCATCTCCGGGGTCTCGCCCTCTTTTACCTTATCATAAACAGGCCAGTCAAAATGAGGGCCATTATATTTATGCGGATATAACTCCTGATATTTTTCCGGCACGAAAAAGGGCGGATGCGGATCAAAACACTCAACCTGTAAAAACCAGTTGTTTTCACGATGATTGGTATTCAGAAACTCTTCAGCCTTATCGAAAGTCAGTGTTTGAGTCGCCGTGGCTTCCGTATTCATATATTTCCGGTTTATCCAGTCCTGCCTGTATGACGCTCCCGCGTGTTCAGGAATCAACGGGTCAGCCACTTCTGCTTTCCATTTGTCAGCCTCCTGTCCTCTGACGCACTCCCAGCTGGAATAACGGTTATGATAAGTTGCGCCGCCATCTTCCCAGTAATGATAATGGTCACTTACCAGATGACTGTATATCCCGTTCTTTTTAAGTATTTCGGGCATGGAATCGTCAAAGGGTTCAAGCGGGCCCCAGCTCCGGTGCAGAAAATTATGCCTTCCGGTATGCAGTTCACGCCGTGCAGGCATACAGGGCATGCTTCCGACAAAGCACTTGTCAAAGGTGACAGAACGTTTTGCAAGGCGTTGAAAATTCGGCGCCTTTACCCAATCATTGCCGTACGGAGGAAGAAAATTTTTCGCCAGTGAATCAAAAACAACCATTATTGTTTTCATTTTATGATACTCCTGAATTAGTTAATTTATATTGAATTATAAACTTTTTTGTATTATATTGAAATTAATAAAATGAGAAAAAGTTTACATAAAATGGGAAAAATTCCTGATATAAACAATTCAATTCTCAATATTGGCCTGATAAATGGCAATATTCCATCGGGCAGGAAAACAGGTCAACGCCGTTTATCCGGTGATTTCATCGCCCTGATGACAGAGGGAGAGGCTTATTTCAGTGTACTCTCGGAGGAAAGATATCTCGTCAAGTCCCCTGTCCTGATTTATGTGCCGGATGGAATGCGTCACAGTTACGACCCAAGTCCCCGCCTGCGCTGGAAAAATTACTGGATGCTTTTTGACGGAAAAACTGCGAGAAGTTCTTTCGGCAATATCCTGCCTCCGCATCCCGGCATTTTCAAAATTAAGGAAACTGATGATATTGGGAAAAATTGGTCTGAACTTTGTACAATTAAAGTTTCCGAATGTCAGAATTCAGCCAATTACAGTTTTCTGCTTCTGCATAAGATTCTGCTTGGTGTTCACATGCTGATAACAGGTACTGAATTAACCTACCGCCCTTCACGCTTCGACGCGGTGCTGCAGGAATTGGAAAACAAGGCAGACGCTCACGATATTGATCTCTGCGCGCTGGCGCGGCGTTACGGTTTCAATTATGATAATTTCAGGAAGCAGTTCAAAGCGCAAACCGGCACGGGGCCCAAGCAATATTTTCTCAGGCTGAAAATAAACAATTCAAAAACGCTTCTTCTGAATACCGCTCTAAATATTAAGCAGATCGCAGAAATGACCGGTTTTGAAAGCCAGTACTATTTTTCCAGAATATTCAAAGAGAAAACAGGAACATCCCCAAGTGAATTCCGTTGCGGAAAGATAAATGAAAAGATGCTCTAGTTTTCTTTTAGCTCCTCTTCTCCTGAAACTCCTTGTACTCCTAATAAAATATAACAATATGAAAAACTATAATTTTCCGAGCAGAAGTCCATCATCGCCGACATCGGTTATCAGCACTTCCGCAAAGTCGTTCCGGCACAAATCAGCGCCTTTGATTCTGACCCTGAGATAATTGTCGCTCCAGCCTTCAAAAACGCCGGGAGAACTTTCTTCCTCAATGAGAACTTTAAGTGTTTCATTTTTCTGTGAAAGGGCGAAATCGGAAGCCATCGCGGAAGCTATGGCGTTCAGGTACTCGAAACGTAAACGCGCTTCACGCTCCGGAACTTTTCCGGGGAACGCAGCGGCCGGAGTGCCGGGCCTGATGGAAAAAGGGAAAATATGCATATTGGCAAAATTCACTTTCTTTGCAAACTCACACATTCCCATGAAAAGTTCCTGCGTCTCACCTGGAAAACCGACTATCACATCAGTTCCCAGGTGTATGCCTTTCACCTTGGAACGGGCATAGGAAATAAAGCGGGCAAATTCGTCCGGGGTATATTTTCTGTTCATAGATTTCAGGATTTCAGTTGTCCCGTGCTGGAGGGGAATGTGCAGGAAACGGCATATTTTGGGATTGTCCGCCATTATATCTATAATGTTGTAATTTTCCGGGTGCGGTTCCGTTGAACTGAGCCGGATTCTGAAATCGCCGGGCATGGAACTCAGCGTCTCCAGGAGGGAAGCTAAATTTTTTCCGTCATGATTGTAGGCGCTTATGTTTACTCCTGTGAGAATAATTTCCTTATGTCCCTTTTCCAGCATGTTCCGAAAATCTTCAAGGACTTCCCCGAAGTCCCTCGAACGTTCCCTGCCTCTCGCGTATGGGACTATGCAATATGAACAGAACGAATTACAGCCTTCCTGCACTTTCAGAAAAGCCCGGCTCCTGAACGGGAAAAGAGCAGACGCGTTTTCCCTGAATATCTCCATGCGGCTGTTATCAGGAATATCCTTGTCTTTTCCATGATAATACGCTTCCACATGTTCAATAATTTTCTTTTTACCCTCGTTGCTCAGAACGATATCAGGAGTGCCTTCGTCTTTCCAGAAGTCCTTTCTCACATCCGCGTCACATCCGGTTACTATTATGCAGATATCCGGATTTTTCCGTCTCACGGCACGGATTGCCTGGCGGCCTTTTCTCGAAGCCGATGCCGTAACCGAGCATGTGTTCAGAATGAAAATATCCGGCATATCCTTGCTTTTCTCATGGAGAATCTCATAAGCCGCGTTTCTGAAGCGGTCAAGCATAAGCGCGGTGTCCGCCTGATTAAGGCGGCAGCCTATGGTCATAATCATAATTTTCTTGTGTTTTTGACTCATGTTCAGAATAAATCCGGCTGTTCATTATAATCAAATTCCCGTATGCATTCCGGCGAGTTGTTTGAAACGCAGTTGACGTTTCCCGACACCGTATAAAATTTCATTTCCGGAGAACGCGCCGAGGCCTCGTCAAAAATTTTTCCTGGAGCGGAAGACGTTTCAGAACCAAGCCAATCCCCAAGCAAATCCCTCACAAGTATAACAGGCGACCTGCGGTGTATTTTTGCCGCCTCCCCTTTCGCCTCTGTCGTCAGAACAGCAAAAAAACTTTTTCCTCTTTCCTCATACCAGAGCCCGGCAAAAAAGATAAGCGGCAAAGCGGACGGACTAAAGTAATACGGAATGGACGCTTTCTCTTTTTTCATCCATTCATAGTAACCGCCCGCCGGAATAACGCATCTCTTCGCGGACGCAAGAGAGGAGAGAAAAGTTTCACGCCTTATATTGATGATAAGTTTTTCCTGGATGGAACTGAAAAGTTTTGAAGAGGCAATGCCCCAGTTCATCATTGAAAGCACACCATCATAAAAAACAGGGGTTTCCATTGACGGAGCGGTGTTCCATGAAGGGACATACGCGTCTTCATCATCCCATACTTCAATGTCGAGGGCCGCCTTCAATTCCTCGGCGCTCAATGATAAAGTAAAACGTCCGCACATATAGTTTTCAACCTTTCACTTCACGCATTCAAAAAATGCCAGATGATATTCAGCGCTTACGCTTCGGTTTCCGGCAGACTTTATTACGCGCCGTAAATCGGCGGCGCTTAAAGTTTCACCTGTAGCGTTCCCGGCACCTGTGGCTTTTATGTGTTTCAGAAATTCAAGAACAGAAACATGTTCTTCCGTAAAAACGCCGCTGCGTGTTCTGACTTGGGAAAATACGGAAAGACAGAGCTCCCGGATATGCCCCAGAGAAAGCATTTCAGGCCCCGGATATTTCACGTCGGCACTTCTGAAAACATCCGCAATCCCGGCAAAAGTGCCTTCCGTGAGGGTGCTGAAAAAAACAGTCCCGCCGTCCGCAAGTTTTTCCCTCAGTTTTCCGAGCGAGGAATGAACATTCTCAGCCCACTGGAACGCCAAAGCGGAAACTATCATATCAAAATTTTCATCCCTGACGCCGTCAGACATGTCCGAAACAATATATCCGGCATTTATGTTTTTCCTGTTTTTAATCTCCAGCGTTTTTTTCTCGCACTTGCGCAGCATCGTGCCGGAAATATCCGAAACAGTGAAAGATGCAGAAGGAATTGCCTCCATCAGACGTTCGGTCAGGAAGCCCGTACCGCAACCGATTTCAAGAATTTTCCGGGGATTTTTTTTCCCTTTGACTGATGAAAATATGAATTCCGAAAATATACCGGCGGAATGCCGCTGAAAATACGCGGCACCGTCATAAGTCTCCGCGCCCGCCGAAAAATTTTCCGCGACTTTATGCGATAAGATTTTTTTCATCAAGAAAATTCCTTATCTTAATTCTGCACTCTTCTGTATCTGTAAAAGGCAGGGCATGTCCGGCGTCCTCAAAAAGATGAAGCGCAACGTCAGAAAGTTTTTCCGCCAGATACTTTCCCATGATAAGCGGACTTATTTCATCGCGTCCGCCGAGCATTATCAGAACAGGGATTTTTATATTTTCCAGGCAATCCCTGCAATCAGAGCGGAGAAGAAACTCAAGCCCCGCACGCAATATGTTTTTATTTAAAAATTCCGGAACGCCGATTTTAAAAGATGAAGGCCGGACAAGCGTCCTGTAAAAACTTTTAAGTAGGCGTTCAGAGGATATTTCAACCTGCTCAATCATTTTGAGAACACTTTCCTCATTCTGCCCCGGACACCCGGGGGCCTCGCAGAAACACGCAAACGGCGAGAATAAAATCAGTGCTTTCACCTGCGGATTCAATGAAGCTGCTTTCAGTGCAAGAAGAGACCCCATCGAATGAGCGGTAATGATACAGTCCCCCGGCCCCGGCAAAGCAAAACCATCGAAATCAAAAGTCTCATCTTTACGGAAAAAACCGTAATCAACAATATCCCCCTCATAGGGCTTGTAATAATACGGCGGCATTGCCCATCCAGGGAAAATAATATTACTTATCATTTTATTTTCTTATCTGGCCGTTACCGAAAACAAAATACTTGTATGTGCAAAGCTCCGGGAGCCCCATCGGGCCGCG
>MHBF01000075.1:51797-58127 GCA_001803225.1 Lentisphaerae bacterium GWF2_44_16
AAATCTGGTCGAAGCGTTTAGATAGACGACAGCGGTATCAACACCGTTCATGAATAGCGCGGCATTGGCGTTGTTTTTCGTAATTATCCCATCGCTGTGCCTGGTGCCGTACTTGTTTATGTGTTCGACGGCTTTTTCCACGGACGGCACTATGGCCACGGAAAGAATCAGGTCCAGATATTCAGAAGACCAGTCTTCTTCAGAGGCCGGAACGGCATCGGGAATAATTTCACAGAAACTGCTGTCCCCTCTTAATTCGACTCCTTTAGCGCGGAGAGTCTCAACAAGCTTCGGAACGAATTTTCCGGCAATGCCCTCATGGATAAGAAGAGTTTCCAACGCGTTGCATACACCTGGCCTCTGGCACTTGGCGTTTTCAATAATCTCAAGCGCCATACTCATATCGCAATCCTCATCCACAAAAAGATGACAAACGCCTTTGTAATGCTTTATGACAGGTATCGTTGACTGTTCAACGACCGCGCGTATGAGCCCTTCTCCGCCGCGCGGTATGACGAGGTCTATATATTCGTTCATCTTCAGCATTATGCCTACGGCCTGCCTGTCGGTCCAGGGAACAAGCTGAACGGCGCCATCAGGCAGTCCCGCCGCGAGCGCCGCCCTGTTCAGGCAATGCGCCAGGGCCATATTGGAGTGGAAGGCTTCTGAACCGCCGCGCAATATGACGGCATTTCCGGCTTTGAGACAGAGCCCGACGGCATCAACGGTAACATTGGGACGCGACTCATATACAATGGCAATTACGCCTATGGGAACGGATATTTTTTCTATTTTCAATCCGTTCGGGCGCACCCATGCGGAAAGACATTTTCCAACAGGGTCGTCGAGCAGAGTAACCTCACGAAGGCCGTCAGCCATTGATTTAAAAACTTTCGGGCTCAGAGTGAGTCTGTCCAACATGGCTTTAGAAAGGCCGTTCTTTTCTCCCTCTTTCAGGTCTTTCAGGTTTTCCTTTATTATTTCGTCCGCTGATTTTTCGAGGGCTTCAGCCATCAGGTTAAGACAGGTGTTCTTCTCAGCCGAACTCATGGACGCGAGATGATAGGCAGCCAGTTTTGCTTTTTCCCCCATCCCGTAAAGGAGAGTTTTCATTTCCTCAGAACCCACAGAATTATTTTTAGCGCTCATTTATTAATCCCAAGCTTAATTGATATTTCCGTTCAGAAAAGAAAATTAGCAATTTATAAGAAGATAATCAAGCATCACGTTATGGAATTTACAGCATTTATTCGAAAAAAACGGGAAGACGGAACCTCAATAGGTGTGTTTCGCGATTATGGTCAGGATATCTTTATGGATAATAGGCTTGCTGATATAGTCATCCATTCCGGACGCGATGCAAAAGTTTCTGTCAGCCCTCATTGTATTAGGAGCGATGGCTATTATCGGTATATGCCTGCCTGTGTTTTTTTCGTCCTCCCGTATTCTTCTCGCTGCTTCAAAGCCATCCATTTCCGGCATCTGAAGATCCATCAGTATTATGTCAAATTTATCATTTTTCAATGTTTTGAGGAGCTGCTTGCCGTTCGAGACGGCGACAACCGAATGACCTTCTTTCTCAAGATATTTTTTCAGCAGAATAATACTGACAAATTCGTCATCGGCGAAAAGTATCTTCAACGGCCTGTGTTTTTCCTGAGCGTAATTCAAAGGCATATTTCCGGCGGCGGCATCCGCAAGCGGTATCCTTATGGTGAAATGGAAAACGCTGCCCTTGGCGCTTTCACTCTCCACCCAGATGCATCCGCTCATCAATTCCACAAGCCTGTAACATATTTTGAGTCCCAGTCCCGTGCCGCCATACCTGCGGGAAGTCGAACCGTCAATCTGAGAAAAAGCCTTGAAAAGAAGCGCCTGCTTTTCGGCAGGTATCCCTATTCCGGTGTCCTTAACAGAAAACTGGAGAAGCATGGAGCTGGAAGTCAGCCAGGGTACCGGAGAATCGGCGCTGAATATCGAATATGGCACATCCGCCTCCTCGACTTTTTTCACAGACAAAGACACAGAACCTCTTTCTGTGAATTTTATGGCATTACCAAGCAAGTTCAGCAATACCTGACGGAGTCTGAAGGCGTCAACCAAAATACATTCAGGAACGTCGGAGGCGACGTTCCAACTTATATTCAGTCCTCTGGCTTTCGCTTTGAAAGCTATGGAATTTACAGTTTTCTCGACGATTTCCCTCAATTTTGAAAGTGTGGCGGAAAGCTCCAGCTTGCCTGCCTCTATTTTGGAAAGGTCAAGTATGTCATTTATGAGGACAAGAAGGTCATCGCTCTGATTTTTAATCATATTCAGGCAGTTATGTTTTTCCTCATCCGAAAGCTGTGTTTCCAGAAGAAGGGCCGTAAATCCGATTATCGCATTCAACGGAGTCCTTATCTCATGGCTCATATTGGCGAGGAACTCGCTTTTGGCCTTTGCGGCCTCCTCGGCTATTTTCCTTGCCTCAGTAAGTACCTCTTCGGCTTTTTTCTTTTCAGTTATATCTCTGTTGCTGACACGTTTTCCGAGAAAGAAATTGTTCTCGTTATACACCAGTTCGCCGACATAGCTGACCCAGCGAGTCTCGCCGCTTTTTGTTATTATTCTGAATTCATAATTCTCCGAAGAGTTCATATTTCCATTCGCCACCCTGAAAATTTCCAAGTCATCCGGATGTATTATTTTCAAGATCAAGCCGGGATTATTCATAAAATCATCGGCGGCATATCCGGTTATACGCATAGAGGAAGGAGACACATAAAGAAATTTTCCTTCCGGTGAGACCCAGTACTCCCAGTCATGCGTGAAATTCGCCACAGTTCTGAAACGTTCCTCACTCTGTTTAAGTTCAGTCTCAATACGTATTCTGGCTATAACACCGCCTATGCCAGCGGCAATGGTCTCAAGGAAAGTTCTGGCGTCATCCGATATTTCATCATGCGAATGCGAGGCAAAGACCAGTACCGCTACAACAGCTTCGTCACAAAGAACAGGAATAATAGCTACGCCGCGAAGCTTTTCCAATTTTTCTTTTTCCCTGTTTATGTCGAGGGAATATTCCTGAACAAGCACCGGATAACGGCTGTATATCGGTTTTCCATCCAATATAAGTTTTTTATGAGGGCTGTCAGAAGTGAAATGCCTGACCTTTTCTATATAAGCGGAAGAAAAGCCTCTATGGGAAAGAATGTCAACTGCGCCGGAACTCTCATCGACAAGATAAAGAGCGCCGCTGTCAACGTTTTCCGCGTTCATACAGGCCTCAAGCAGTTTTTCCGACGCAAAGATCATATCGCTTGTAGAACTGAGCAGCTTGGCAAGTTCGTATTGGATACGCGATATGGCTTCGGCCCGTTTTTTTCCGGAAGTATCCCGGAATATGCCCAAAACATATTCTTTGCCTTTGAGCTTTATAATTTGTCCCCTTATGTCAACAGGTATTATGAGATTTTCAGAGTTGATGACATAAAAACTTCTTTCGCCTTTTCCGTGCGCCCTTAACTCATCTATATACGCTACGAAAATCTCTTTTGTTTCACGAAGCATTTCCGGCGGATAAAGATTTGACTGATGAAAGCCTATTATCTCCTCCCTGCTCTTTTTTACGAGAAGCGTACCGGCTGTGTTCACATCGATTATCATGCCGGTGTCGGGGTCGGCCAAAAATATGGCATCAGGGATTCTTTCGAAAAGCGAACGGAAAAGCTCTTCGCTCTCACGCAGTTTATTTTCAATTACTTTGCTTTCGGTAATATCTGAAAGAATGATATGGCAATGAGTGAAAGCGTCTTTTTCCGGTCCAGTTACGGCAAGCGCCCGGAGACGCGCGAAAAAAAAGCCGGAAGAGTCTTTCCGCATTTCTATCTCGCAGCATTCAGTCCTGCCGCTCGCAAAGACACTGCGAAAAAAATCCTCAAAAATGTTTTTGCTCTGATACGGTATCAAGTCAAATATATTTTTACCGTCAAGCTCTTCTTTTTCGCATTCCAGCAGTTTGGCGCAAGTGAGATTCACGTCAGATATAACGCCATTCCTGTCGAGGCTCAAATAACCTGAGGGCGCAAAATCGTAAAACTCGGAATATCGCCCGATAGCGTTCTTCAGATTGTCCCGCTCTTCCGTTAAAGCGACGAGTTCATTTTTAAGGGACAATATCCGCGCTGAAGTGTTCTCATTGCCTGATTTTTCCGGCGGAACTTCATTTTTCTCATTGAAAAAAACTATGTCATCCGGCAATGGCTGTTTTTTTTCAGGCCGGTCTTTTCTGATAGAACTTTTTTTATTTTTTTCCGGCATTAGTCTGTGAGGCGTCTGAAAGCATCCTCATTTCCTTTTTCGCGTTCTTAATTATCCATTTTCAGATTATCAGCCTTATTACGCGTGTTAAGCTGTTCCTGGCTGTCATCTTTAATTTCATTGGCATTGGTCACAGGCATCGTTTTAGAGTCTTTCTTATCGGCATCTTCAACAAGCGTTTTGACTTTGTTAAGATCTTCCGCCTGCTCCGACTCTATGATGTCTTTCACTTTTACGCCTTCACTGTCTCTTGCCAAAGCATCCGCCTTGAGGTCAATCGCCTTCTCCTTGAAGAATACAGCCCTCAGCTTCGTTTCATACTCATAGACAAGGGGTCGTTGACCTGAAGCGGCATTGTCAAAATCATCATATGACACAGGGGAACCATCGACCTGCGCAGGCACAGCGTCGAGAGATGGCGCATCAGGCCCTGACCCGCTCATGGAAGGCTCTGTGTATTCGCCAATCTCAACCTTTTTGACGCTTGTAATCATAATAGCGTCAGCTCCTACACGCTTGCCTTTACTTATAAGTTTCTCGTCAATCTCTCTGCACGTATAGCCCTCTGGAGCTGTCAGATAAGCCTCCCCCATAATTTCATATTTTTCTTTGGGAACAAACGATTTATCGAAGTAAAGGCGGACATATTTTGTTTCGGGGTATTCCTTTCCGTAATATTTCACGCCGACACAGCCCGCGGCAAAATATAACGGAACAAATAAAACCAGCGCAGATTTAATTAAAAGCTTCAATTCAGGTCTCCTTGTTTATTATTAATAGGTGTCTTAATATAAGATGAGAAATGGAAAAATAAAGCTATAAAGCAAGCTATTCAGTCATTAAGCCGAAATGCAGCTGAGCGCATGTCTTTGTCTGTATGCACTTTGTAAGTGCTTTTCAAGGATTTTCCGGCTTGGGACGTATTTGTCCTGTCCCAATTTTTTGTACCCGGAGAGGCTTGGTTTCTCCACGATTTCAAAGCATCGGCTTCATCATCGTCGTTATCAGTTTTTTCAGCTTTCGATTCTTTATCGGCAACGTCAGCTTTTTCGGCTTTCGGCTTTTTATCGGCAACGTCAGCCGGCTTTACGATATTAGTTTCCTGTTTCTTCTTGCCGGCATCCTGTTTGGCAGAATCACTGCTTTTGGAATTCTCTTTGGTTTCAGCGGAAAAAACACCTGTCTGCAAAAAGAAAAACGCCAAAAACAATATCCATAATACTGATTTCATTATGCACCCTCCAGTCACTTACAATAAAGATACCTGAATCTAGCTCACTAATCCTGAAATTCAACAGAAATTTATTGTTTTTCATGCCGCACAGGATAAAACGCATAATCCCCAATAAGAACTTGATTGGATGAGAATCCGTCATAAATTAAATGAAAAAAAGGGAGCCGGCTCTATGAATGTTCTTATTATGGTTGATATGGAAGGAATAAGCGGTATATGCAGGAGTTCGCAGGTCATGTCCGACGGAGCTCACTACCAGCAGGGCCGCAAATATTACACATGGGACGTCAATGCCTGCGTCAAAGGCTGTTTCGCGGGCGGCGCTAAAAAAGTCGTCGTCAGAGACGCGCATTCGAGCGGACATCATCTTATATGGGAAGACCTTGACGAAAGGGCGGAATACATACAGGGTAATTCCAGGATGGAACGCCTGCCGCTCATAGATGAAATGGACGCAGTCATATTGCTCGGTTATCACGCCATGGCTGGAACCCCGCAGGCCGTACTCGAACACACCATGAGTTCCAAAACCTGGCAGAACTGCTGGATAAACGGCAAAAAATCCGGAGAGCTTGCCATTGACGGCATAATAGCAGGGGAACACGGCGTTCCCGTTATAATGACAAGCGGAGACGACAAACTTTGCAAAGAAGCCTCCGAGACTATAAAAGGCATAGTAACGGCGGAAGTAAAAAAAGGGCTTGATGTGGAAGGGGCCATACTCCTGTCAAAGGAAAAAGCCCATGCCATTATTACGCAAAAAGCCGCTGATGCCGTAAAGAATTTCAAAAAGA
>MHBF01000075.1:58134-69716 GCA_001803225.1 Lentisphaerae bacterium GWF2_44_16
GCTGAAAGTCAAATCCCCCGTTACTCTCAGGCTTGAATTTGTCTCGCGCGTACCGCTTCCCCTTACCCGTCCCTATGTCAATATCATTGACGGACGGATTTTTGAGATAAAAGCCCCTTCTCTGGAAAAAGCAATGCGGATGCTTTAAAATAAACAGGAGGGGTACGGATGCCTAAGAAAGAAAACAGAGGAACAAAAGAAATAAAACTCCTGCAAGAGAGGATTTCAGAAGCTCTCGCCAGTATCAATGTGCTTTTTCCGCCGGGGCTGGACCAGGGAAAAGAAATAATCGAAACGGAAAGAAAAGAATTCCTCTGCCTGCTCCTGAACGCGCTGAACGCCATGAACGCCGACCTGTCCTTAATCGAAGATAATGTCCAATCCGCGATACGCAGAAGGAAAATGTTTTCCCGTGAGCCAGATTCCATTGACTGTATCAACATGCTCGCGGATTTCTGTGAGAACAATCCCTTTTCTGAAAATATGGAGTCCATTATTATAGAAATGCTTTCCTCCAAATACGACTTTGAGCATCTCAAAAAAGCGGAGGCAACTGACGATAATCTGCTCTTTTTTATGGGCCACTCATCAAGGCTCTGCCATACGGCAGGCAGCGTCATCAGGGATTTTCTGGATCTGCTGGACGCCCTTGACGGCAAAGCTTCAGGACTGACAAGGATAAGGCCTGATGCCCGCGGGCTTTTCATGTGCGGGAACACTTTCGATTTTAATGATTGTTCCCTTGACGAAAAAACCATAAATTCACTCAGAGAAAAATCTGTCCGCCATGACATATTCAAATCAGGAAAGGCCTTCCGCTACATAAACGGGGAATTCTACAAATCAGAACTGAACTCCATCAGACCGGCGGACCGTTTCTTCGGTTACGAACAGGCCAGAATAAATTTCAGGAGACACTTTGAAGCGTTTTCACAGGGGAAAAATAATTTGCCCCTTTTAATCACCAGCCTTCCCGGACTGGGAAAAACACATTTCACTATTTCCCACACCTTTCTCTTCCCTGAGCTAACATTGATACTGCCGGAGCCTTCCGACCTCGAAAGACAGCTTGAAGCACTCATAAGAAAACTGGCAGCCCGCAAAAATCATAAATTCGTACTTTTTTTTGACGATGTCAATACCGGCAAAATCGACTGGTATTATTTCAGGACAAATGTCGGCGGAAGTTTCGCGCTTCCCGGAAACATCACCATTGTCATAGCGTCCAATTTCGAGTTTCCGGCAAACATTTCAAGCAGAGGCAGAGTGTTTGTATTTCCCATGTTTGACGAAATCAAATGTCAGGAAATGATATTCGACTACCTTCTCTTTATGGGCATGAAAAAGCCGTCTTCCGAACTTGTTTCAGTAATAGCCGCGGATTATGTCGAGGCGTTCGGTCAGAAGCTGTTTGAGGAGCTCAGCCCCAGGACTCTGATACGTTATCTTGAAAAATACGAAAACGACCCGGCAAAAAGAAAACGCGTCCTTGAACTCTCCCGGGACCAGGTCATAGCCAGGCCCGATTCACAGATTTTCTTTGAAGTAAACGTAAAGCTGATGAAGTCCCTTTACGGCGAAAGCGCGATCGAAGAACTGCGGAAACGTGAGCTGAAAAAATAAACAATGGAACATTTGTTCTTCAGGGATGGTCTAATATGCTGGTTTTTGATGATGAATATTTTATGAGGACGGCCCTGAGGCAGGCGGAAACGGCGGCGGCTGAAGGTGAAGTCCCCGTCGGCGCCGTTGCAGTACGCGACGGAACGGTTATAGGCAAGGCATATAATCAGGTTGAAAAGCTCAAGGACGCCACCGCTCATGCCGAAATACTGGTGATGACTCAGGCATCCGCGTCAAAAGGCAACTGGAGACTTGACGACGTAACTGTATATGTTACGAAGGAACCCTGTGCGATGTGTGCCGGGGCCATGGTAAACGCAAGAGTGAAAAGGCTCGTTTTCGGAATGCCGGACCCTCGTTCCGGCGCCGCGGGCTCAGCCCTTGACATAACCGCGTTTCCCGGTATGCTTCACAAGGTGGAAGTCTGTTCCGGCGTACTCGAAGAGGAGTGCCGTGAGATAATGCGGGAATTTTTCAAAGGCGTCAGAAATGGCAATTTTAAGGAAAACAACTAGGAATTCCGATCATAGCGTGGTATAATACTCTATATAATATTAAGGTCTTTTTTTATGCTGAAAATCAAACATTATTTATTCTGCGCGATATGCGTAGCGCTTATTCTTCCGTCGCTTTGGGGAAGTGAAACACCCCTTCCCGCGACAAATAAAAACAATCAAGCCCCAGACAGCGACGGCTACAGGTCAATAGCCCTTATGATGAATGTCCTCCAACTGGTGCGTGAAAATTACGTTGATAAGGACATGGTCTCATACGACAGGCTTATCAAAGGCGCGTTAAAGGGAATGCTTGGAGAACTTGACCCTTACAGCGCCTATGAAACGCCCGACCATTACAGCAAGACCGTTGAGGACACTAAAGGCGAATTCGGCGGACTGGGCATAGTCGTAACAAACAGAAACAATATTCTCGAAGTCGTGGCCCCCATGGAAGACACTCCCGGCTTCAAGGCAGGCATCATAGCCGGAGACATCATCACCGAAATAGACGGCAAACAGACACGCGGCATGGACCTCTTTGAAACTGTAAATCTCCTCAAGGGACCTCCCGGAACTAAAGTTAATATGACCATTTACAGAAAAGCGGAAAACAAGTTCAAAAAGGTCACCATTGAGCGTGCCGTAATTGAAGTCTCCCCGGTGAAAGGCCCTAAAATCATCGACAGCGGCATAGGCTATATAAGGCTCACTCAATTCTCCGTGCCTCTTCCTGAAAAGCTTGACGAGGCGCTGGCTTCCCTTAAAAAGAAAAATATGCGCGCGCTTATTCTTGATTTGAGAGGCAATCCAGGCGGACTCATGGGCGCGGCCATTCAGGTCTGCAGCCGTTTTATCGAAGAAGGAAAAGTCGTGGTCTCAACCGCAGGCAGAAAAGAAAGTGAAAAACAGGATTTCCGTTCTCTTTATTGTGACAAAACACTGGATATTCCAATGCTGGTGCTCGTTGACGGCAACAGCGCAAGCGCCGCCGAAATAGTCGCGGGCTGCCTTCAGGACCACAAAAGGGCCGTGCTGCTTGGTGAAAAAACCTTCGGCAAAGCCTCAATACAATCATTGGTCCCCCTCGGCGACAAGAGCGCGGTCAGACTGACAACAGGCAAATATTTCACTCCGGACAAGAAACTCATACACGGCATAGGCATTCAGCCTGATATAAAAGTAAAAATCCCCGAAGCCGATGAAATGAAACTGGCCGTTCAGCGTTCAAATCATCCGGGAGAAATAGCGCCCAATATCTCCAATGCCGTAAGGGACGTCCAGTTGCAGCGCGCGGTGGAAGTACTTAAGGGCATTTGCGTTTATTCCGCAAAGAAAAATGATTGACGGATAGTCCTGTCATTTTGCTTTAAATCAGCTTCCCATTGTCAAATCGGAAATCGTCAGGAGAAGACTTTTTTACGCGATTTTATCCAATCCTTGTGGAAACAAGCTTTGCCTTGAACACAAAATCAATGTATATTACCCGGATATATTTATTTCCGTAACGTTTGCGGAATATTTTAAAGAACACTGAAAGATAAGGTTTTTAAACATGTTTGCTGTTATTCTCGTTTTTATTTTAGGCGCCCTTCTGACGTTTGCTTGTAACTCGCTGGCCCATATAGGCGTGGGCTGGAGTGTATTCTGGGGCGTTACCGCAATGCTGATCATGCAGGTACTCATAGCTCTTTTCATACGCAAAAAAGTTATGGCGCTCACTCTCAGGATACAGGACATTATATCCGAAGGCTCAAAGCGGATAAACAGGAAGATTATGAGCTCTCAACAGAAACTGGCCGGCAATGTCAAGATGATGCAGAAGCTGGTGGAGAAAGACCAGAAGGAAATAATATCCCAGGCTATCGAAGTTGTTGATACGATGGATAAATACTGCAAGTGGAATTTTCTTCTGAAGAAACAGCTCGATACCATGCGTATGCAGTTCTATTTCCAAATCGGTGAATACTCAAAAGTGGATCAATTCATACCGAAAGCCATGTACATGGAACCGGTTTCCGTGGCAATAAAAATGGTAAGACAATACAAAAACAACAGTCCCGAACTTGACGTAACGTTCAAAAAGAAAATCAGAAAATTCAAGGGCGATAAAGGCATAATCCTCTATGCGCTCTATTCCTGGATACTCGTACAGAAAAATGAAATCGACGCGGCTATAAAAGTCCTCAACATGGCAAAGGACCAGACAGACAACGAAACCATACATCAAAACCTGAACCACCTCCAGAACGGAAAAATCAAAAAATTCTCCAATGCCGCGATCGGTGAAGAGTGGTACGCGCTGAAATTGGAAGAGCCTAAATATCAGATAAAACAAAATACCCGAAGAGGGTTCTGAGCATATTCCATATCATGGACACTGAAATAAACAAATACGTTTATATCGTCAGCCTGGGCTGTTCAAAGAATTTCGTTGATACCGAAATCATGGCCGCTGCCCTGATATCTTATAATTTCGGTATCTCCGCCTGTCTTGACGACGCCGATATATTCCTCATAAACACATGCGCGTTCATACCCCCCGCCAGAAAAGAAGCCGAAACAGTCATAGAGCAGGCCCTCAAATGGAAAAAATCAAAAAAGAACAGAGACAGAAAAGTCATCGTCTCCGGCTGCATCGTACAGTGGGACAGAAAAAGTTCCTTCATGGACAAATACCCGGAAGTCAATCTCTGGCTCGGCATAAATGAGGTGGCAAAACTCGGCAACCATATCAGCAGGCTTTTCCTCAACAAACGTCAGATACTGGTACACAGGGAAAAACCATCCTTCCTCTACGATGAACTGACCCCGCGCCTCCAGCTTACACCGGACCATTACGCATATATAAAAATAGCCGAGGGCTGCGACAACCATTGCAGTTACTGCGCCATACCCTCTATAAGAGGACGCCTGCGCAGCAGAACGACCCAATCCACCGTCAAGGAAGCGGAAAACCTGCTCAACAACGGAGTAAAGGAACTCATTCTCATCGCTCAGGACATCACGGCATTTGGAAATGACACAAAAGAGGCAGATGAAAATCTTGCCTCTCTTCTGAAAACGCTTGATTCACTGAAGGGTAATTTCTGGCTGCGCCTGCTTTATCTTCACCCCGAAGGCATCACTGAAAAACTCGTTGAAACGCTTGTCCGGGCAAAACACATAATCCATTACCTCGATATTCCTTTACAACATATTTCTGACAGGATACTCAGTTCAATGAACAGAAAAATCGGGCGGCAAGAAATCTCTGACGCCCTTGCGCTCTTGAGAACAAAAATACCCGACATCGCCATCAGGACCACTTTTCTGACAGGCTTTCCGGGGGAAACTGAAGAAGACTTTGAAGAACTCTGCGCGTTTGTCCGGGAACAGTCATTTGAAAGGTTGGGAGTATTCCCGTATTACCCCGAGAAATTCACTCCGGCGGCTTCCATGAAAAATCAGGTATCCCCGGAAACCGCCGAGGAGCGCGCTTCCTTCATAATGCGTCTTCAGGCAAAAATCTCCTTAAACAGAAACCGGAAGCTTGCGGGAAAAGTTTTTGATGTTATTGTTGATAGTGTCGATAACAAATCCGGAACAGGCCGCACTTATATGGATGCTCCTGAAATTGACAATACAGTGAGCTTCACATGCAAAGGCGGGGTCAAAGCCGGGGATTTTGTCAAGGTCAGGATAAAAAATTCATCCAGATACGATTTGACGGGAGACTTGATGTAAGCATGTGTATTTTTTCTAAAAATCTGCCGAACCGTATAACAATCAGCCGGATTGTGATGATATTCATTTTTCTGTTGCTCGCCAATATCCAGGAAAATTCCGTTTTTAACGCCGGCTTCGTTTATTGGGGCCACGTCACCGCCTACATAGTGGCGATACTCGCCGGGATTACCGATTTTCTCGATGGATATCTTGCCAGGAAATATAACTGGATAAGTGATTTCGGCGCGCTTATGGACCCTCTGGCAGATAAAATATTCATAGTCGCCACATTCATAATGATGGCTGATTACGGAATTATCGCGGGCTGGATACCGGTGGTTATCATATCAAGGGAATTCCTGGTTACAGGCCTCCGCCTCCTTGCCACAAACAAAGGCCAAGTAATCTCCGCCGACAAATGGGGCAAGCTGAAAACATTCCTGCAAATGATGGTACTGCTGATAGGCGGCGCTTCATGGATAAACCTCATCAGTCTCGCAAAAGTAAAACTCATCTGGAATATTTCCTTATGGGGAGTTGTTCTAATCACAGTCCTTTCAGGTGTCGGCTATTTCATCCGCCACCGCGCGTTGTATTCCGAAAGTACATGACTTAAAAATGCAGAATGCAGAATGAAGAATGCAGAACCTGTATAAAATTCCCGGAAAAACCGTTATAACAGCACACCGCGGCATGTCAGGGCTTTATCCTGAAAACACCATGATGGCATTTGAAAAAGCCGTTGAATTCGGCGTTGACATCGTGGAATTCGATGTGCGCCTCAGCGGCGACGGCGTTCCCGTCATACTACATGACGCTGCCCTTGACAGGACAACTGACGGCAGCGGCCCGGTTTCGTCTTTCAGCATTTCGGAACTGCGGAAACTGAACGCCTCTTTCTGGAAAGGCCCGCATAACACCGGATGCCGTAAGGATTTCGGCGTTGACTATATCCAACCTACCAGAAACCTTGTCAATAAAAATTTCTGCGAACAGATAAACAGGCTGGGACTATGTGCCAATATGTTTTTTGCCAACAGCGCCGACGAAGCCGGTGAATACATCAAAATGGGCATGAAAGGCATCATGACCGACAACCCGCACCTGATGCCGAATGAAAAACGCTAGGAGTTCTTTCGCAGTTGCGATTTTCGACTTGCAGATTATATTTCCTTAACCAAAACAGGAGAAATATTTAGATTAGCATAATTAAAATTTTATAACTGAAGGCTTTTTCACAAGCTTTCGATAGTGTCGTTTTGCCAGAAACCACCAATTTTTAAGGACGACCATCGAATGTGCTTTGGCGCATTCCTTTTATATGGTCGTCCGGGTCTTGGTGGACCTCTGGCAAATGTAATTGGAGTGCGCCTTTTATTTTGTGGTTGCGCTCCTGAAAAAAGCCTCGATAAAACCAACGGCAAGAATCAAGGAGGAAGCAAAATGTCGGACGAAAAGAAAAACAATCAGGGAAAAAAGGAAAACAAAACTATCTATCCGGTAAGAGAAACACACATTTACAACGGAAACGATATCCCGAGCATTAAACTGCTGGATTTGAAATGTGATAATCTCCTTGAGCGGATGCGGATTTATGAATACACGCTTCAGAAAATGCAGCACTGCATCTACAGCATAGACGAGGATTACCAGCTGGCAAAACATGAGAAAAAAATAGCCTGTATGTGTTGTCCATTTTTATGCAAATCAAAACAGCGCGGAAACTCACAATGATTTTCTTATCCATGAACATTGGTTTTTAATTCATTTCCGATTTGAATTTTATGCTATAATAGAATACCTTTCCCGGCTCGTCTTCAGTTAAAGGGAAAAAATACGGGATTTTGCAGAAATGAATGAAAACATCACATCAAACCGTACCGCGATGCTCTGGCTGAGCCTGCCTGTAGCGGTAGCCATAATAATAAGCGCGGCAATAGCCGGAAAAACAGTGGAAACAATCAAAGCTCCGCAAAGGACCATAGAAGTAAAAGGTTACGCGGAACGAAAAATAGTTTCAGATATCGCGACATGGGAGCTTTCCGTCAGAGTCAGCGCCCCTGCCCTCGCGGAAGCATACGAAAAACTCAGCAGAGATATGGAAGCAGTATCGAAATATCTCGCCGAAAACGGAATTAAAAAAGAAGAAATAAACGTTTTCCCCGTACAGACCAATACCGTTTACATGAAAAATGAAAAAGGAAACGCTACAAATAAAATAGAAAGATACTCCCTGGACAGCCGCATTAAGATAACGTCAGGAGATGTGAGGCTCATTTACAGGCTCTCCGGCGAATCCGCGTCGTTAATAAAAAAAGGAATAGAACTCTGCTCCTCATACCCCCAGTACTATTATACGAAGCTTGACGATATCAAAATAGAAATACTTGGAGAAGCCACTAAAAACGCCAGAATGAGGGCAGCTCAGATTGCCGGGAACAGCGGGGCCGAAACAGGCCCGGTCGTATGGGCAAGACAGGGCGTTCTTCAGATCACGGCCCCCTACTCCATGGATATATCCGACTCGGGCCAGTACGACACGTCATCAATAGAAAAATTTGTGAAATCGGTAGTAACAATTGAATATTTCGCGGTTGATAAACAGAGTTCAAAAAAATAGGAAGCCAATCAGGAATAAAAATGGAAAACCAGAGCAATATCGAAGAACTTTTCATAAACGCGTCCGAGACAGATTCGGAAGAACTTCTGAACAGCCTTTTAAAGGAAATAATTGAATGCAGAAAACAGGACAACCCTGAAATACCCAAACATATTGAGTTTGTCCTCGAAAGCTGGGGCGAGACGGTAGCGACATCGGGCACAAGGGCGTCTTTCTGCGTCTCCCTCGCTGAAATAGGCGCGCCGGATACTCCGCTCTTCCGCAATTCACTCGGAGAAGCGATAAAAAGCATGCTCCCGCCGTACCTCGCCAAGGCAGCTTTCTTCAGAGCTCTCGGAATAAGAGACAATTCAGTCCCCATAAATGAAATAATCCACCGCTTCAATAATATCCTGAAACTGAAAAACGGCGTCATGATATATCAGTACGATACTAAAAAGTGGGCAAAAATAAGCAATATAGACGAGTTTACTTCATCCATAGCGGCGGCGTCCATCTCGGGAACAAGTTCTTACGCGGTCCCGCTGGCAACAGTACTGTCGGAGTTTTATTTCTTTAATCCCGTTCCCGAAACCCTGAAACTCGCAAAGCCGGAAAAAAAAGAACTCCTGTCTTCCTCAAAATACAGAAAGCTCATGAAGGAGTTCGCATATACAAAAATCTCGGACGAAATGATAAAAGAAATAGCGTTTTATTCGCATGTTCCGGAAATTATGAATCCCTATGAGTTTGAAAGATGGTGGGAAAAAACTGATGGGCTCCAAGGAAAAGGTTCTGTCGCGAGACCCGAAGGCGCTCCCAGAAGCGCCTCAGAAGCCAGAAGCATTCAGGAAATGCACATAATACTTTCCGCGATGGTCAAGGAAGGAAAAGAAACCCTTGACATAAGCGATACCGACAGGTTCATAGAGTTTTTCAGCTCCATGAAACCGGTGAAGGCTCTGAAAGATGACCTTCTGCTGGCAGAGGCGCTGGCAATGATATCCCTTTTCACTGGAAAAGACGAATTTGCCAAACTTATCGTGCCGTTGAAAGGCAAAACACTTTTCTGGCCGGAAGCGATCAGCAGCGCAAGACTTGAAACTCTTGACACATGGGGACTGGTACCCGCAAAATATCTTCCGGTACTGACCGACGCGACAGCTCTGCTCTTCGACCGTAATTATCTGGCGGAAATGCTCCTCATCCTTCCCCAGCGCTGTCTCTCGAACATCACCGCGAAACTTGATGAAAGTCTTATCCTTGAAACGCTCAAGGCCACAAAAACATACGGTTCAGACGTACTCCTCTGGATATGGAAAAACCGTTCCAAGTCCTCGGCCTCCATGCAATTCCTCATAAACATGGAAAATATTGTATCGGCCTTGTCTGTGACAGACCTGCCCAAAACCTGGGGCGCGTCACAAAGAGAGCTCAAGAGACTCTTAATAGAGAAAGACGATTTCCAGAAACTCGTTATAAAGAACGCCGACGGCGATATACAGTCAATAGTAACGGCAATGCACAAATCCAAATCAATTCATTCGGGCGAACAGCAAAGCATTCTGGTGAAACTGTCGCGCCATTCCACTGAATTGCGCGGCGCCCTGGAGGGAGAAGGCAAAAAGCTCGCCGCTAAAACTCCGGAACGGACTGTACATGCACCCCTTACGCCCGTAACATCCGCGTACTCTTACAACGTGCGGCTCAAAGAACTTGATGACATCATAAAGATACATACCCCCGAAAACAGGGAATCACTCAAAACGGCAAGGGCCCATGGGGATTTCCGTGAAAACGCCGAATATGACGCCGCTAAAGAACGCAGAAACTATCTGGCAAGCAGGCGCGCTGAACTGGAACAAAATGTAAATTACGTACATAAAATAGACTTCAGGACAGTCAAACCGGAAGACACGATTGTAATAGGCTCCACCGTTAAACTCGAAATGAAAAACGGGAAGACCGAAACATTTTACCTTCTGGGCGCATGGGACGGAGATCCGGACAACGGATGTATTTCATATAAAACGCGCCTGGGTGAGATACTCCTCGGCGCCAGAGTCGGCGAAACGCTTACACTGCTTGATGATTCAGAATGCAAAGTTGCTGAAGTAAGCGCCCTGCCTGAAAAAATCCTCAAAAAATATTCGGATGAAAAATAATTTTCCAAAATACCTGAAAACCCTGAGGGACTGGAGAAAAATATCAGGCTATTCCAACAGGAATATACTGAACAGTCACGCGCCAATCGCGACAATCGAATATAATCTGCAGATCCCCTGCAAAAAACTCCATGACAAAAAAATAGTTTTTCTCAGCGACTTGCACTGGGACTACAGAATATCCCCCGCAAAAGCTTTGACAGAACAGATAAACGCGCTGAAACCCGATTGGATTATTATAGGAGGAGACCTTATCTCGTATTCATGTTTCATGGACTCGGCCGGGAAATTCCTGGCATCTCTGGAGGCCGGTTCCGCTAAAATAGCGGTTTACGGAAACTGGGACAAGAAAAGGAAAAGATGGACTCCAAACTCAGTATGGCAGGACTTCTACGGCAACGCCGGCTTCAGGCTCCTGATAAATGAGGAATACAATTCAGATGGAATACACTTTTACGGCACTGACGATTATAAAGTCGGCATATCTGAATTCAAAGCTGATGAAACCGAACTCTTCAGAATCCTGATAGCGCATAACCCCGATACTCTGGACATACTGACAGATAATGACCTCAAAAAAATAAACCTTATCATTTCCGGACACACCCACGGGGGGCAGATAAGGATACCATTTTTCGGCGCGCTCAAAACCTCATCCGGTTACTGGAAAAAGTTCGAATACGGACGTTTTATGAACAAGATAAGCGGAACCGAAATGATAATATCATCGGGAATAGGCTTCACCTGGAAAAATATAAGATTATTCTGCCAGCCGGAAATAGTCCTCATCAATTTTGTAAAAAAATAGTTTTTACCGCATTATCTGCCTGTGAGGGAAAATAAAAAAATAAAAAATAAAAAATAAAAAATTGGTCAATTGAAAAAGTAAACGCACGTTTGTCAGGTTAAACGCACGTAACCTCGGAAAAGGAGTGCATTTAGTTTGACAAACGGGTAAAAAAGGGATGGATTTTTCTTTTTATGGTATAAAAC
>MHBF01000076.1 GCA_001803225.1 Lentisphaerae bacterium GWF2_44_16
GGGAATGACTAACCTCTGGTGTTCCAATTGTGTCGTCAGATGCAGTGTTGGGTAGCTATGTTGGGAAAGGATAAGCGCTGAAAGCATCTAAGTGCCAAGCCCCCCCTGAGATTATATATCCCTCTTCGTAAGAAGACTGAAGGCTCGTTGAAGACTACAACGTTGATAGGCTGGAAGTGTAAGTACAGTAATGTATTCAGCTTACCAGTACTAATAAGCCGTGCGGCTTAACCGCCTTTTTTTCCAGATACCTCTAAAGGGCGTTTGGAAAAAAGTTGGAAAATTATAATCAAAAGTTGGTTGTTGTCTATTCTTCTTTATCTTTATATTTCCGGTGCCCATAGCGAGGCTGAAACACCCGTTCCCATCCCGAACACGGCCGTTAAGCGCCTCAGCGGCGATGGTACTGCATATTTGACTGTGGGAGAGTAGCACGGTGCCGGGATTTTTTTTAAGACGGACAATTGTTATCAATTGTCCGTCTTTTTTTGTGCCTGATGACACAAAACTGCTAAAATAGATCTGCGCAATTTGACCTCTACTGTCAATGTTCAGGATTAATAAAAAAAAACAGTAAATTCCTCAAAAGAATATTGACAGCAAATTGTTATAGTGTTATAATTATGTGTAACAATTTACTGGATATACCAATGCTTAAGATGCTTCGATACAATCAGACTAAGTTGAATATACTTCATCAAATTGCTGATTTGAGCCTGCAAGTTGGCGATGCCTTACCGACGGAAAGACGAATGGCTTCGGAATTCGGCATAAGTATGGGAACTTTGCGCAGGGCACTTGGAGAGTTGGAAGTGCAAGGGATCATTGAAAAACATCAGGGAAGCGGGAACACTTTGCTGAAAAGTATAAAAAATGGCGGAGAACGAAATAAAATAGCTTTGATTTATATCAAACGTATTGAATTTGAAGAAGTCCTGCCAAATATGAGAGCGCTTGAATTGTATTTGAATGAACGTGGTATTGATATTGAATATATTCCGGTGATACGCTTTGATGATGAATTGATTAAGGTGTTGGAGAAATGTTTTGCAGTTTTAATAACAGGCTGGATAGACGAAAATTGGATTAAAAATTTGCAATTATTGAATAAGCCAATGATTGCGATCGGCTCACATAAATATTCAGATATCTTGCCGTTTGTAAGTTATGACTGGAAAGGAGCAAGTTCGATATTAACGGGAAAATTGATTCAGCGGAATGCTAAACGTATCGGTTTGCTGAATGCAGCGCAGCGATATTATCCGTCATCACTTATTTATGAAGGGTACAGGGGAGAACTTCTCAAGGCCGGATTGGAGCTTGATAATGACATGGTAATCTGGGTAGAAAAAGAGAATTATTACGAAAAAGTTAAAAAATTCATCATCGAACAAGTTCCTAAACTTGATTCTATCGTTATGGAGCTTGGTTTATATCTGCCCTTTTTAGCATTATGCTGGGAATTGGGAGTGACACCGGATAAAAAGCTTGCGGTAATTGGAAACCCGGAAGACAATTATCAAAGAGCTTTTTTCGGAGGAAATATTCTTTGGGCGGCTTTTGAAAGAAATACTTATATTGCGGGTGCGGAGTTTTTTCTGGAAGCTTTGCGGCATAAAACAAAATTCAAAGGGGAATATTTAGTAAAAGCTATAGCTTTTGAATGATGGAGAAAATTACAAGCACAAATGAGGAGATGGGATGAAAAGGAAAAAATACAAGGATGATGGATATATTGCAGGGATATGCAGAATTTTTACGATAATTGAACTCTTGGTTGTGATTTCAATAATCGTCATTCTTGTAAGTATCCTGCTTCCGGCATTAGGTAAAGCTAAAGCTGTTGCCTATAGAACCAGTTGTGCTGGAAATCTGAAAAATGTCTCATGGGCGATGCTGGAATATACAACGGACAATAATTCATCTTTCATACCTGTATCTTATCTGGCAGGTCTAGGCTGGGAGCCTGGTGTTCTTGAGGGCGTATGGACATGGGGAGTCGGTTTTCGCGATGGCCTTTATGTTAAGAATAATAAGATATATGTTTGTCCGGCTGTTCAGAAGCAGACAACTGAAACCAGAAAGGGGTATCTTTCTGATCTGATAAAGTACCCCAATATAAATTCACGATATCAATATGTCTGTTATGGTTATAACATGTATTATATAGGTTCAAGTGTGTCAGCAGGAACATTGCCAGATTATTTACCTGCGAAAATAAACCAAATTGCCAAACCGTCAGAAACAATTCTCTCTGCTGATACTGATGCTGTCTACAGACTCGGTGTCCCTACAGTATCGTCAAGTTATTCAAACATTCTTGATGTACACTCGGACAGCGCTAATGTGCTGTGGGTTGACGGACATGTTAATTCGCGTAAACAGGCACGGTATAACTTGTGCTGGGGGCCCAATAATGCTACCGCCAGGCAGTATTTTGATAGAAACTGAAATAAAAATTCATGGAGATGAGAATGCTTGAAAAAATTATGGCATCTGTTTTAACCGCCGGTGTTATTATCGCGTCCGGGGCCGCCAATACAATTGAGCAAGCACCTGAAATAAAATTTCAGCGCACTGAAGTAATTTCTTCATTGGAAATAGGAAAACGTCATAGAGCGACAAAGGAACCGCTTATCTACGCACGAATACAGCCCTATGACCTTTACAGTAATTACCTGCACAAATGGATTGACCGTCCGCTTTTCATTAACAGGGAATGGCGTGAAACGCAGGAAGGCAGAGATAGTGGGTTCTTGAAAGATATACAAATAGCAAAAGAATACGGTGTTGATGGTTTTACAATGCTTGGAAATGCCTATAAAAATAGATTTCAGAATTATCTGAAAATACTTGAGAGAAAACGGCCTGAAAATTTCAGCTTTATGCCTGGCCTGGCCTGGGGAGGGATATCCTATGAACGATTTCTGGAAAATGCAAAACTGGGCCTTCAAAGTAAATATTCACCACGCATAAACGGCAAAGTTCCATTTTTTTCATACAGCAACATGCCTCTTCCTGAGATCCTCAAGATTCGAGAAAAACTTGCAGAAGACGGCTGTAAAGAAATTCTTCTCTTCTGCGATATCTGGTTCAACGCGTTCTCTGAATACAACAATGAAAAGAAGCTTTCCAATGAGACTGTTTCAACAATGGAGGCAGGACTTAGGGAAAAACTTGATGTTGTTGATGGGGTTATTCTGACTAATTATCATATGCACCGGAATCCTCTGGGCGATTATACTCTCTCCAAAAAATTTTATTTTGAGATGGATAAAAATTATGTTGCGCCTTTGCTCGAAAAAGTTTATGACGAAGAAAAAAATAAGGAAAAACTACTGGGCTTTAATGTGCGTCACGGATATTTGAATCATATGGCCGGTACCAACGAGGCTGAACATGGTACGGAGCAGTTGAGACAGGCGATGGATACGGCGTTGTTGTTCAATCCTGATATAATATCTCTGGTTGAGTGGAACGAAGCCAATGAAAATACGAGTTTCCAACCTACGGTTTATAATTCAAAATCCTTGCAACGCATTATAAAATTCTATGCATGCAAAATGAAAAATGTACAGTTGAGCCCGAATGAAGGCGATAATCTGAACATTCCCAACTTAATTGTATCAAGCCGTCAAGTGTTGCAGTTAGGTGAAAAATATAGGATTGAACTGCTTAACGTTCCGGATTGTGAAAATGAAAAATCTTATACAGTTCAATTGACGCTCAGAGATGAAAACGGGAAAATTATCAGAAGTTTTGAACCTGATGCCTTCATGTCAAAAAAACTGACTGCTATAACATATACTTTGCCTTCAGAACAGTTCACGGGATTGATGGCGGTGCTTCCTGAACTGACGATTATAAATGAAACCGGTGTGAAAACTCAATTTACAAGTTTGCAATACACACGTCTCGTTCCATCATTTTGTCTGAATTTCAAGGAAGTACGGCAACCGCTCAGGGATTTGCTGTTTCCTGAAAAAAGTAGCTTTGAGCTCGTAAATATGGAGGCGGATGGTCTTGTTAATCTAAATGGGGCTATTGTTTCTCCTGAAGTTCTGAACTCAGTAGAAATACTTGATAATGAAGACGAAGTTTTTGCAGTTGATCCTTGCAATGAATACAATACTCAGGATAACTATTTATTTCTGGCTGGTTTTTCGACGAAGAAAACAGGACAGAGAAATTTAAAAATAGAAATTGACGGCGTTAATGATTTTGACTTCAAGGCGTGGAGTTATCCCTATGCCGGTTTCGGCAGTTGGGAAAATAAAAATAATACAGTCAAGGGAAAGTTTATCTTCTTTGGTGATGGAATTAAATTTCTGCTGGTCATTCCGAAAAATCATCAGAAAAACGCAGAAATCAAATTTGATGTTGAGGGGCTGGGAAAATTTAAATTCTCTATTGGCGATATAACGGCAAAAAGGAAAATGGGACTTGAATTGCCGGAGTTCACATCCTTTCAAATTGAGCTTATGAACAAACTTGCGGACCATCCATTTCTGCTTAAATGTAACAATTTAAAATTTTCTGCTGAAGTAAATTCAGAATCTCCCGTTCCGTGTTTTCAGATGCGGGCGATTAGCGGATCCGGCAAAATATACCGTTCAAAGCCTCTCTTCCCTGTTAAACTCAGTGAGGAAAAGCAAAAAGTCAATATTTTTTCATGTACATCAGGACGTTCAGTCCCTGTAGATGTGTCGGTGAAGGAAATCGTTGACATAAATTATGCTTTTACTCCGGAATATGGTAATATCCTGCGTGATTTGAAAAATTCCTTTTTTGACGCTAAACTCGGGGGAGGGTTTAAATATCTTGACCCCTTTAGAATAGGAAACCTGCCGGAAAATGTCACTAATACCTCGCCCAAATGGATTAAATCCGGCGCAGAGTGGATACTGAACTTTGACGGGAAGGGTAATTATCTGGTTTTTCCGCCCGGAACAATTCCCAATGGTTCTTTCACTCTGGAGTTCGAGTGTAAAACTGACTCGAAAGAGAACCAGGTGTTATTCAGGCATTACAGTTACAGGCCGGGTTCTATTTTGCTGTATATAATTGATGGAAAACTTCATGTTGAATTTGCGAGCATGGGAAGAAATTACAGTGAGAAACTCAATAAACTGAATGTGAAACTTGATTTTCCGTTGGGAAAATGGGTAAAGGTGAAGATAAGCTACAATTTGCAAACTTTGACTTTCGAAGTGGATGGGAAAATACAAAAAATTCCATTCAATCTACGGGCGGCGAAAATGACGGCTTCAATTTTTGGCGGCTTCTCTTCTAAAGACACTGATATCACTGGGAAAAATCTTAAATTCTTTCAGGGAGATTTACGTTCACTGCATATAAGACATAATGCAGAATGAGTTTTAAATTCATTCATTGATACTTTTGATGTCGCTTTTGAGTTCCTGCAAAAAAACAGCATATTTGAGGAATTCTTCGGAATAAAGATTCTTTGCAAATTTCTCTTTGGCATTTTCACCGGACATTCGTTTGTGTAATGGGCGGAAATCTGCTTATTCAGGTTTTGTGCATTTTTTCCGGTATTCGCCGGGCGGGCAGCCAATCATTTTTTTGAAGAGCCTGTTGAAATAACTCAGATCATTGAAACCAGATTCGTATGCTATCGAAAAAATTTTATCATCGGAATTCCGAAGTTTCCAGAGGGCCGCCTGCATCCTTTTCTGTATCAGATATTCATAAAGAGTTTTTCCTGTACGCAATTTGAAAAAACGGCAGAAATAATTCGGGCAGAGACCCGCGTGTTTCGCCACCTTTTCAAGACTCAGTGCCTCCCTGTAATTTTTATCAATGTATTTTTTAATTTTTTCCATCACAGGATTAGCGTCTGCCGAGGCGCTGATGAGTCCGGAACTCATTATCCGCCTGGCACATTCTATCAGAAAAATTCTGAAATAACCGGCGGCTGCCTCGTAAGCCCCGGCCTTTTTCTCTTTTAATTCTCTTTCAATCGCAAAAAGTTGAGCTCTGAGATGCTCCATGTCTTCAAATTCTATGCGAAGCAGTCTGTTAAAATGATTTTTGAGTATGCCGTGGAGCGGAATGAAATTCATCAGGGCGTTCTGAATTTCAGGAGGAAGCGGCGGGAGAGTGAATTTTTCCGGGTCAATATATATATTCATTATTTCCATGTCGTCACTGTCGGTCACGATGCTGTGTTTCTCTCCGCAATATGTAATTGCCGCCGATTTTCCAGCTTCCTTAAAACGGGAAGTTTCCATCTGGTGAAAGCCTTTTCCCCTGAAAATAACACTTATAAGAACAAGGTCGACAGAATGCATCCGCGCTTTCAAGTTCACATAATGTGGAAAATACTCTACGGCAAACCCTATTTTGTCAACAGGCGCAAAATGTTTCTTTCTTGCAATTCCATGCATAAAAATTAATCCTGTCCTTATTTCAGGTTAATATAGTCCACTTTTTATAAAAAATTTAGTGTATTATTAATAAAAAGGAGCTTTATTTATGAATACCCGTGAAAGATTTCAGAATGTGCTGAATTTTAAATCAGTGGACAGGCTTCCCGTAATCGAATGGGCTTCCTGGTGGAGTAAAACTCTTGAAAGGTGGCAATCCGAGGGGCTTCCTGCAATGGAAAACCGAGACACGATGAAATATTTCAATCTTGATCTGCATTATCAGGACTGGATAAGGCCGGCAGCGGCATCTTTGCCCAAGACTCAGGAAAGCGGAAAAGGGATTATTGAATCTGCGGATGATTACCTGGCAATTAAAAAACATTTGTATCCAAATATCGCGGTAAAAGAGGATCTATGGAGAAAATTGGCTCTGGAACAGAGTTCAGGAAATGCCGCGGTATGGTTCTCATTGGAAGGTTTTTTCTGGTTTCCCCGGGTGCTTCTCGGAATTGAAAGACATTTGTATTCCTTTTATGATGCTCCCGAACTTTTGCATATGATATCTGATGACATCTTGAAATTTCATATAAGCGTAATTGAACGAATATGTTCTTTCTGCATTCCTGATTTCATGACATTCGCTGAGGATATGAGCTATAACAATGGCTCTATGATATCAAAGGAACTTTTTGACGTATTCATAAAACCATATTATGAAAAACTTGTTCCTCTCCTACACGAAAAAGGAATTAAAGTGATAGTTGATTCGGATGGCTATATCGAAGAATTATGCGGATGGTTTTCGGATACGGGGGTTGACGGTTTTCTACCTCTTGAAAAAAATGCCGGATGCGATATTAATTCATTGAAGGAGAAATATCCCGGCAAAATTTTTATAGGGGCTTTTGACAAAACAGTTATGCATCTTGGTGAAAAAGCTTTAAGAGATGAATTTGAGCGGCTTCTTCCTGCGGCGCGCAAAGGCGGTTTCATCATAAGCTGTGATCATCAGACGCCGCCTGAAGTATCTCTTGAAGATTACAAACTCTATCTACGTATTTTCGATGAGTATTCCCGGAAGATTTAAGTGCTTTATCTGTTAAGAGACGGGATCAGTTCATGTACTTTATCCATGAGCGCCTTGAAATCAATGGGCTTGAGAATGTAGCCGTTTATTCCGAGAGATATAACTTCCTTTATCACCGGCACGTCGGTATTGCTTGAGCATACGAGTACGGGGGGGAGTTTATCATTGAAAACGCTCTTTGCCTTTTCCAGAAACTCGGTGCCGTTCATGACAGGCATTGAAAGATCTACGATTATCAGAGAAAATTTCTCCGCGCCATAAGCCGCAAGCAGGTCCAGCGCTTCCTGTCCGTTTTTGGCTTCATTGACTTTCAACCCCATCTTTTCAAGAAGCAGTTTGAAGTTGTGCCTTATAAGAAAGTAATCATCAATTACAAGGGCCACATGTTTTTGGTCTGTATCAAATTCTTCCTGTTCTTGAATTTGAGAAATATAATTCTCACTCATGAGAACCTCCAGCTATAACTATTCCGTTAAAATGAACTCAAAAAGACAAAAAGGGTATATTTTCCCCGATACCTTAAATTTATAAAAGCATTTTATATGCCACAGGAGGCGCAAGCAGGCAGAGCAATTTCCCGGAGGGATTTGCTTTCTAAAATTAGTATTTTCCAGCTGCTTACTTGCAAGTAAGTTTCGTCTGCCTACTTTTTAAGTGCTTAGGATTTGCCGGTGCTGCCGAAACCGCCGGCGCCGCGTTTTGTGTCGGAAAGTTTTTCCACGGCGACGAATTCCACGTCGGGAAGTTCGTTTATCACCATCTGTGCTATGCGGTCGCCTCTCACCACTTTGAAGTTTTCATGTCCGGCATTCATTATAATGACGCAGACTTCGCCTCTGTATCCGGCGTCTATGGTTCCCGGAGAGTTCAAGACAGTCAAAGCGTGTTTTATGGCAAGTCCACTGCGCGGCCTTACCTGGGCTTCAAAGCCTATGGGCAGTTCGATGAAGAGCCCGGTGGGAACGAGGCAGGGTTTGCCGGGAGGGAGTTCCATATCAACGCGTGATCTCAGGTCAAAGGCGGCATCATCATGATGGGCTTTTTTAGGTTGAAGGTCTTCGCAACCCTCCTGCATGGTAAAACGGACAGTTACTTTCGTCTGCATTTGGTCTCCTTGTATTTCAATGATATATTACCAGTAAGAATATAATCTGTAAATAATATCAAGGGTTTGTATCTTTACAAATCTGGAAATGCCGGGAACATGCAAATAACAGAACTTCTCGTCGAAACCGCGCGCTCCGGTGCGTCGGACCTTTTTATAAGCGCCGGAAAGCCTCCATCCTGCCGCCGGAACGGTAAACTTCAGCGGATGGGAACTGAAATAGCGGAAGCTTCTATCATAGACTCGTTCAGGCAGGGCATATTGTCCCAGATTTCAGAAAAGTGTTACAGGGAAAAAGGCAGTTACGATGTAGGGTTAACTTTGCGTGAGGGTCTGCGTTTCCGTATAAATTTTCTGGTCAGACAGGGAATGCCGTCATTTGTAGCGCGTCCGATACCGTCAGGGTTGGACCTGAAATTCAAAGAACTCAATCTGCCTTCTGTAATTGAGGAATTCGCCGACAGCCTGCGCGGGCTTATTCTGATAGCGGGTTCAGCGGGAAGCGGCAAGTCCACCACCATGGCCGCCATTATGAACCACATAAATTCAAACTACGAAAAACATATAGTAAGCATTGAAGACCCTATCGAATTCATTCACACAGACAGAAAGAGCCTTATAACTCAGAGAGAAATCGGTTCTGACACTTCAAGTTTCGGGGAGGCGTTGAAAAATGTGGTGCGGGAAAGCCCGGACGTTATAATAATAGGAGAAATGCGCGACTTGGAAACGATGCAGACCGCCATAACAGCGGCGCTCACGGGGCATCTGGTAATATCCACAGTGCACACTGCCGATACTGTGCAGGCGGTTGAAAGAATAATCAATCATTTTCCCGAACACTTGCGGGCACAGGCCGCGGATGATCTTTCGCTTGCGATAAGAGGGATAATTGCCCAGCGGCTCATAAAGACAAAAGACGGAACGGGGATGATGCCAGCTGTTGAAGTATTGAAATCCACTCCGCACATGAAAAACCTTATCTCCGCCAGAAAATACAAGGAACTCGAAGAGGCTATAAAGCGAGGCTCCGAAGAAGGCATGGTAACTTTTACCCGTGCCATTTCCGAGCTCTATAAAAATGATAAAATATCGCTCAAAGACGGTATTGCCGCATCTACAAACCCCGATGAATTCCTCCTTCTGGCTGAGGGCATGGAAAGCGGCATTGAGACTTTCAGGGATGATTTCAAGGTCGGCGGTGCCTCCGAAGACGAAATCAATATGAAACGTCTCCTTTATTCGGCAGTTGCCAACAATGCCAGTGATCTCATACTCAGTGCCGGAAGCCCTCCTTCTCTCAGGGTCAACGGCGATTTATGTCCCCTTGAAGCCGAACCCTTGACGGGGCAAGATACCAAACGTCTTCTTTTCAGTATCATAACCCCCAGGCAGAGGGCGATTTTTGAAGAACAGAGGGAACTTGATTTTGCTATGACCCTTGATGTCGGAAAGGCAAAAGACGGGAAACAGAAAGAAATACCTTACCGCTTCAGAGTGAACGCATTTTTCCAGCGCGGCAACGTTACTGCCGCCGTGAGAGTGATATCTCAAACAATACCCGATCCCGTCACCCTCGGCATACCGCAATGTATCGTGAATCTTACCGACAAAAAACACGGCCTTATTCTTGTTACGGGTCCCACCGGGCACGGAAAAAGCACGACCCTCGCCAGCATGATCGACAGAATAAATGAAAAACGGGCATGCCATATAATTACTGTTGAAGATCCCATAGAATATGTGCACGGCAATAAAAAAGCCATAGTCGAACAAAGAGAAGTACACGCCGACACTCTCAGTTTTTCCAACGCGCTTAAATATGTTCTGCGGCAGGACCCGGATGTAATACTGATAGGAGAGATGCGCGATACGGAAACAATAGCCGCGGCGCTCACGGCCGCTGAAACAGGACATCTGGTAATGGCAACTCTGCACACAAACGACGCGCCGCAGAGTATTGACAGAATAATCGATTCCTTTCCGGCACATCAGCAGAATCAAATAAAAGTCCAGCTCGCGGGAACTCTTCTCGGCATAATAGCCCAGCGCCTTATTCCTCTTAAAAGCGGAAAGGGCAGAGTCGCCGCCTTTGAAGTACTTATCGGTAATTCCGGAGCGAAAGCCCTCATAAGAGAAGGTAAAACCCACCTGATACAGTCCACTATGGAAACAGCCGCCAGGGACGGCATGGTAACTATGGAAAAAGCCCTGAAAGAGCTTTACAGCCGCGGAGTGATTTCAAAGGATGATGTTTCCAGTCTCACTCCAATCACCGAAAGACAGGCCTCCTACTAGAAGAATATAAGTAAAAAAACGGATTTTTCGCAGTGAGAGCTGGATTTTTCAATATTATTTGCAATCTTATTCAGGTTTAATTGAATACAAATAACAAAGGAAATGATGAAATCTTTGAAGAAAATTATTTGTCTCGCCTTGGGCGGGATATTGATAGCGGCTTTAGGTTCGTTACTGTTGATGGCAGGAGGATGGAACGCGTTAGGCCCTTCTGGGGTAGCACGCATAGGAGGTCTTCTGACTATAATGCCTTTTTTCTGGGCGGGAGAAATCTGTCCTCCGTTTTTTCATATTATGGATTATCTGTCAAAACTGCCTCCGCCCTCAGGGTCTGTTCTAATATATTTCATCCTGCCCGCCATTGCCTGGACGATTGCGCTCTCTCTCTTTTACGGAATATACAGTCTGGCGAAAAATCAGTTCAAAAAACTGAAAACATCGGGGAATAAAACAGGTGAATAATATCCGGGCAGGGCAGGGCTTTGATGTACACCGGCTGACGGAAGGCCGTAAACTGATATTGTGCGGAGTTGAAATCCCATATAAGCTGGGCTTGGACGGACACAGTGACGCGGATGTTGCCGCACATGCCGTAATGGACGCGGTGCTTGGCGCGTTGGCCTTGGGCGATATTGGAAAATGGTTTCCTGATACGGATGAAAAATACAAAGGCGCCGACAGCATGAAACTCCTTGCTTCGCTGCTCTCAAGTCCCGAAATAAAAGACTGGAAACTTAACAATATTGATATTATAATTATCGCTCAGGAGCCGAAGTTCGCTCCTTTCATGGACGAGATGAGGCGCAATCTGGCTGAGATTTTCAAATGCGGCATTGACAGGGTTTCGGTAAAGGCCACTACCACGGAAAAACTGGGTTTTTGCGGCAGGGGCGAAGGGATTGCGGCTTCAGCGGTTGTTCTTATGACAAAATGAATATGAATAAATTTCAGAATATCATGGAGGCATTGAGTTGAAAAAAAATTATCTTGCTTTTGATCTGGGCGCTTCCAGCGGGCGCGCTATTTTGGGTGAACTTTCGGACGGAAGACTTTCGCTTTCTGAAATACACCGCTTCACTAACGGGCCTCTTGAAAAGGACGGCTCTCTTTTCTGGGACTTTGACGCCATCTGCCGTGAAATAAAAACCGGACTGAAAAAGGCCCTGCTTAAAACAAATGACATATCAAGCATAGCCGTGGACACTTGGGGCGTGGACTATATTCTTCTGAAAAAAGACGGAAATGCGGCGCGACTTCCCTATCATTACAGGGACGCCAGGACAGACAAGACTTCCGAAAAAGTTTTTTCAATCGTTCCAGCCGCTCATATCTATGAGAAAACAGGCATACAGTATATGCAGCTCAATACTCTTTATCAACTTTTTGAACATGAAAAAACACACCCGGAAGATTTTGAGGGCTCTACACTTCTGCTGATACCGGACGCTTTGACATATATGCTTTGCGGAGACAGGGCATGCGAATATACCGAAGCCTCCACCAGCAACCTTATTGACGCAAAGCAAAAGAACTGGGACTTGGAACTGATAGAAAGGCTGGGACTGCCGTCTTCAGTTTTCCCCCGGATCGCGATGCCCTGCACAGCGGCGGGCAAGCTTACGCCTGAACTTCAGAAGGAGCTTTCATGCCCGGCGATTTCCGTAATGAGAATAGGCAGTCATGATACTGCTTCGGCGGTGGCTTCCGTTCCCGCGCCGCACGGCAAAAAATGGGCTTATGTCAGCTGTGGTACCTGGGCGCTTCTCGGAGCGGAACTTGACCAGCCCATACTTTCGGAAAAAGCCCGTCTTGCGGGTTTCACCAACGAGGGGGGGCTTGACGGCAAAATACGTTTCCTTACCAATATCATGGGTACCTGGCTCCTCCAGGAGACAAAAAGGGTATGGGAGGAGAAGGGCAGAAAAATATCATATCCGGAAATGGGAGCGATGGCGATGAAGGCCGAGCCCCTGAAATTCCTTATAAACCCCAATGACAAGAAATTTCTTTCACCCGGCGATATGCCAGGGAATATAAGGGATTACTGCATGGAAACAGGGCAGGGGAAAATTCCCGATGACAATGCCGTTCTGAGATGTGTTTATGATTCTCTGGCGCTTTATTTCCGCATGAAACTCGAAGAACTTCAGGCGCTTCTGGGCGTAAAATATGAATGCCTTAACATTGTGGGAGGCGGAACGAAAGACCGCACCTTGATGCAGCTTGCCTCCGACTGCCTGGGAATAGCTGTCGCGGCTGGTCCTGTCGAAGCGACTTCAATAGGGAATATCATAGGGCAGGCCATGGCTGACGGAACTCTTTCAAACCTTGCTGACGCACGCGAAATAGTCCGTTCCTCTTTCGATGTGGAAGAGTTCAAGCCCTCCTCAGGCAACGCAGTCACATGGAACGGCGCGCTTGAAAAATTCAGAAAGCTTTGTCAGGCGTAGAAGATATTATTTTCTTGGAATTATGCAGATCTAAAGTTGTACTTTGGATTTGCATAAATCAAGAGAACGTAAAATAAGCATCAATCTTCTGAAAAAATTATCTACTTTTTGATTGCGCCGAGAAGACTCAGGTGTTTTTCAAAATGATACTTGAGTTTTTCGTAATAATATTTTTCATGTGCATGGAGGGCCGCGAAGAAGAGGGGCCTTATGGCAGGGTCTCTCAATATCGGGCCGTATGTTATGTGAAGGAGCTGTCTTGCCTCGTTCATTTCCATGAGCTTCGGAAGGTCTTCATCATAAAGGCTGTCAATCGCGGGTATTTTGGACATGTCCGATGTTATATGATAAAGCTTTATGACTTCATCGAGATGATTGAGCGCGCATGTATGCATTACCCTGTAGAGGACGGGGTCTTTTTCGGCGATAACTCTTACAGCCTCAAGCCAGCTTGTTCCGGCGGTTTTCAGGTGGAGGCGCATATCGGTCATTTTGCCGATAGTCGGGAAAACCATGAATTTATCGCTTCCTGAATGGATGGAAACTTTGTAATTGCCGCAGGCCTTTGCTATTTCGGCATGTACGGCGAACTGTTTGCTGAATTCGTTGAGGTTGCCTATGTAGTCGATGCCTTTCTGAAATTCCCCGATGAAGCGCGGAGCAAGAGAGGTGAAGACAACCTTTCTATAGAGAAGTTCCTTCACTATGAAGAGGTGATGCTCGGGAAGTGTCGGCGAAGTGGTCTCATCAATAGAGATTTCAAGATCAAATTCCTTGCCGCGTTTTTCTTTCAGATGCTCATGTACTTCAGCGGCGAAATCCATTGCCTTGACATACATCACCGCGCAGCGTTTAGCAGTCGGAACGTCAATTTTTATTGTAAGAGCGCCAATGTCGAAAGTCTTGTCAAAATATGTTTTCTTAATTCTGGAAATAACATCCTGCGGCAGGGAATTGAAGGCGGTTTCTATTTCCGAGTCGCTCCAGTCTCCGGCGGCGGCGAGCATGACTTCCGAAAGGTCCAGAGTAATCATGGGCATTCCGGCGGAAAGCGCCACATCAATATCAGATATTTTTTTGAGGTGGTCGCCGTCGGCGCCGTAACCATCTTTATAGCCGCACTGATAAACTAGAAAAGCCGCGTCATCCACTACATTTCTGTAGGTCCTTCCCGTGAGGGTCAATTCTCTCATGGATTGCTGGGCCAGAACAGGGGTTACGTCATATTCTTTCACAGCCGCTATGTGTCCTGGGGAGGCCAGGCCGAGGCGGTCGCCGCAGCCTATGGTTGTTTTTCTGTTGCGCAATGATACGGGGGCTGTCCATGGGAAGAGTTCTCTGAGGACTTCGGCGTTATTTGCGTTCAGGGGACATTTTTTTGCGTAAACGCCGTCATCGCCTATCTGCTCGCCTGAGAATTTTCCGATAATGCCGTTTTCGCTGACGGAGATAAGCATGATGAACTTCTGGATATGATCCCTGGCCATGGCGATAATGGCATTGTCTTTTTTATGTATTGAATTACGGTAAAAGGAAATAGCGCTCTCATCATGATGGATTGTTTCCCTGATATGCTCTTCATTGGCATCAATGATTGACGGTACATTTTTAAATATTTTTTTCATAGGCCTGATTTTCTCCGAAAAGAGAGTGAATGTTTAATTGTCCTCATCGCAAACATAAATTTGTCCGCAAACGTCCGTGATTTTCAAATATAGGAGTATGCAAGTAATTAGTCAAGAGTGATGATTGAAGCTTTTTCCGATTAATTGAAATTCTTCAGTGCCTGAGTTGGCGGAGACATGGGGAAAAGCTCTTATTTGCATAGGCATGTTTTTGACAATCTGATATTTGTGTGCTACTTTAACGCTTTATTAATATACTACAAATATGTCATGACAGTAGAAATAGGAAATGGAATTTAAATGGAAGAAAAAATTTATTATAAGGATGACCGGGTAAAAGTTACCGATTTGCGGATAACCTGCAACCATGTGACGGTGCCGATAGAAAAAATAGAAAACGTGATTGTCGATTTCAAAGTCGCGACTATGACCGTGTCGGTATCCCTTTTTATGCTGGTATTGCTTTTGATTCCGCTTTTGTGTTATTTTTACGGGCCGTACGGATGCTGGGGAATTATCCTTCTGATAGCCGGCGCTTTTTGGCTGAGAATGATTTACAAAACTTATACTGTTCTCAAAATCTCACTGGGCACGAGGACGCTTAATATTCTCGAAACAAGTATGCCCAACCGCGAATATATCTTCAAAATAGAAGAAGCTCTTAAAGCTGCTGTACTTGATGTTTCCAGTGGGGCGAATATGGCCGTCTGAGCAATCGGAGTTTTTTTTCTGAATATCCCGGAGTCTGAAAAAAAGAAAAGCAGCCTTTGGGGGTATCAGGAGGACGGCTGATAGTTGACAATAGGCTGCTTTTCTTAAATATGATAAACTTTTTCTTATTTCTGCAAAAACCAGAAAATAGCAAAACCCCATACAAAACATCCGGCAACTGCGATAAGAGATCCCGCAAGGGATTTCATGTATCCTCTATATCTGTTTCCTGAAAATGCCGTGATTATAAAGGCGGAAATTCCCATAAATAGAGCCGGCAGACTCAATATGCCGAAAAGAAAGAGGCCCCATAAACTGTAAATAAGAGAGAGATGGGCGAGAGGACATTCCCTGTCTTGCCGAGGATTAAGCTTTTTCGTATTCAAAATGCAGTTTACATCGAAAGAAACATTTTTTGTAACGCTCTTGCTGGAGGTATCAATATACTGGGGGGCCACAGGAGTATGATGTTCAGAAATAAGGGAAACCAGTTCAGGATAATCAAACCTCATGCCGCATTCACATATATAGCTGCCGATTTTATTGACGGTATATTTATTCCTGCAATAAGGGCATGTAAATATATTTCCCATACTTTCCTTTTTTTCAGCCAATGGCTGTTTTTCTGAATTAGCATATAGGATGCCAATATTCCGATGAGATTATAAAAAATGGAAATTAAGTTCATATAAAAAACACTCAGAGTATCCTCGGTTCCATACTGGACAATGCAGTTTTTTTTGTCTTCCCTATTGCCTTCATATTTGAATTATGATATAATGTTTAATAATTAATAAACATTAAAACATTATTTTACAGATGAACAATTCAAAACAATGTATTTATGAAGCGCTTCTGGATGCCATATTAAAAGGCGCGATTAAGCCGGGCGGAAAACTGCCTACTGAAACAGAGCTGGCAGAGAAATTCAATACAAGCCGCATGAGCGCGCATTACGCCATAAAGCTTCTTGAAGAAAAAGGCCTTGTAAAGAGTAATAAAAAAGGCGGGCGCTTTCTGCTGAAAAAACCGGATACGGGTTGTGCGCGGGAGCTTGAGGGGAAATTTTCCAGGCGTGTAAATGTTATCGCGTCCCCAAAAAAGTCGCGGAATATTTTTCACTGGAATGAAACTACGCTCTATGAAATGGAAAAACATTTTGCCGAAAACGGCTTCAGCATGTCTCAGTCTGAACTTCCTTTGAATGCCGGCACGAAAGAGCTCGAAAAGCTTCTGGAAAAAATCTCGAAAGGCGGTTCCGCCGCTCTTGTTCTGATACCGGAACAGGAGGAAATGAATTTATATTTTGAAAACATTGAGCTTCTTTACAGATATCAGTGGAACATTTATGTTTTCAATCGCAGCGGGGCTGTATTTTCAGGATTTCCTTTTCACATGCTCAGCCTTGATCCTTTCAGCGAAGGTATTATGGCGGTGGAATATCTCTATGGAAAAGGTTTCAGGAAAATAATCTCATGGAAAACCGATACTATGGATACTTCTTCGTGGGTTTCCGAACGTCTGAGGGGATTGCAGGCGGGGCTCTGCCGCGCGTCTAAATCTTCACTGGAACCGGAGATAATGAACATTCATGAACCGAAAAATCTGGAACTTATCTGTAAAAAGATAAAATCGTCACGCATATATCCGGCTTTTGCCGCGCTGAATGACGCTTATGCGGCCTCCCTGATTGACTGCGCGGGAAAATATAATCTCAGGGCCCCTGATGATTTTTCCGTGATTTCTTTTGACAATAATCCTGAATTCAGGACTTATAATCTGACGACTGTAGCCCCGCCTCTGGAAAAACTCGGCAAGAGTTTTGTTCAGTTTGTGTGCCTCAATTCTTTTCCTAAAGAAGAGGGGAATATCCTCAATATTAAAATATCCTCCGGCATTATAGAACGTGAAACGTGTAGAAAATAATAAAGGTATTGTATCAGATGAAAAAAATTAAGACATTTGAACAGGAAAAAAATGAGTTTCTACTTCGAAAACATTGGGTATCAACGCAATATCTATTTTTCAAGCGTGGTGTAGCCAGAAAGCCTTTAATATATTATATGGAGCTGTGATATGGAAACGGAAATCTTTACGTCGGCAACGCTTGTCCCGGAAGAGGTTTTTGCTGCCGATTCGACTGAGTTTTCAATTAAACTGATTCTAGGCCCGGGATATACTGATAAGGCTTCTAGAATTGTCTTTGACTTTTCTTGTACGCTCGGAACTTCTTGTCCGACAAGGCAAATCAATGAATGCAACGGCTATGTCGAAACATATGTGGATAATCCCGATGTCGAATATGAAATAAAATGCTGGGACTTGGATTATAAACATTTTGTAGATAGAGAACATGCTCCATCAAGAGAAGCGATGAGGATGATTGTCCTTGATCTTTCCGGAGGCTTAAAAGAAGGCGACAAAATTGAATTGAAATGGGGTGAAACCTTTGGAGGATTTGGCCCTGGGGCAAAAGTCAGTAGTCTTGTCCCGCGACCGAATTATAAAGCCAGAATAGATGTGCGCTATTTCGATGCACAGGATAAAGGTATGCCTGATTATGGGCGAGATTACATGGGATATAAAAGACCGGAACCAGATGCCATGTTAAGACTTCATTATAAGATACGTCCTAGAGAAACTCGGTGTTTACGCATGCTGAAAAAATTAAGTCATACATTGATTGTACCCTATGACATGTTCTGGAATGTCCCCGAAATTGACAATCCTGCTGAAATATTTGAAAGTAATTCAAAACCGGAAAAAAATGAATATGGCGTATTTGAGTTTATCAACAAGAATGTAACAGTAAAACCTAGAAATTTGCCAATGACGGAAAGTCCACTTATGGAGGATGTCTTTGACGGTATGAATATTTTTTGGGGCGATATGCATGTCCACTCCGCATATTCCATAGACTGCGCGCAACGCTCCGGAATGGATATGACACCTGCCGATCTTATGGATTCTGCCAGATATAGAGCGGGACTGGATTTTTTTGCGGTTACCGATCATCATATTCCTTACAAAGAGCCAATACAGCACATCGGCCAGGAAAAATGGACAGCAACATTAAATGACATTTCTGAAAAGCATAAGGAACATGAGTTTGTTGTGTTTTCAGGAATTGAGTTTACCGATCTGTTTGGAGATATATGCTTAATTTTCAGAGGTCTTCCCGACTACGAAAAAATAACTTCGCAACACATTGAAGAAGTTTCAGATTTTTATAAGTTATTTGGAAAAGACATGCTTGCAATTCCACACCTCCATGCCCCCGGAAATCCTTCCACAGAGGGTATATGGCGGCAGGGAATTGCTGAGATATCTCCTGTTCTTGAAATATATTCCGACCATGGGAGTTATGAACGTGAAAAAGTTTTTGAGAACGGCAGAGCATGGTGCAAAACATTTCGAAAAGACAGGTGTGCGGAATTTTTTATAAAAAGTGGATTTAAGTATGGCTTTGTCGCAAACTCCGATGACCACAAAGGACATGCCGGAATGAACGGCCTTACTGCCGTATTTTCAAAAGAACTGACAAAAGAATCGATTTTTGAGGCATACCATAAACGGCATGTTTATGCGACTACCAATGCGAGAATAAGGCTTGTTTTCACTGGAAACGGTGAACTCATGGGGGGAACAGTGCCTCTTGGAAACGAGAAGATTTTTCTCATTGACATACAGGCGGAGAATAAACTTAAGAAAGTTGAATTATTCAGAAATGGAGACTTTTACAAACGTTTTCTTCCCGATGAAAAAATGTTTAAGACTGAAATAAAAATCGATGATGACACACCTGACAACTGGTACATAAGAGCAACACAGGTTGATAACCATATAGCATATTCAAGCCCAATATGGTTTGAATAGAAACAAACATCACGAAACTCTAAGAGCTTATCCATAAATAAGTAGCTGGAGATTTTTCAGTTAGGGATGATGGAAACAGAGAGGCTCAAGAAAACATCTACTGAGTTATTTAGGGGCAGGAGTTTAGTAAAAATATTCATAAAATGTTAGGAGAACAGATGAAAAAGATTAAGACATTTGAACAGGATTTTCCTGTGCCGCGCACGCACTGCGGTTTCGCCATGGGAAACGGCAATCTCGGCGCGATGGTATGGGGCGCGGAAAAATTGCACATTACAGTTAACCGCGCTGACTTCTGGGACCACAGGGGAGGGGAATGCCTTCTCCCTGACACCACTTATGATAAACTCAAAAGGGCCTATGACCCCGGTGACAGGTCAAAACTTGAAACTCAATTTGTAAGGGAAGAGATGCCCGACGGCGTATGGAAACCTTCGCGCATCCCCGTTGGGCGTTTTGAATTTTCATTTAAAAATAAGATGCGTCCGCTTAAAGGGGTACTGGATTACGGAACGGGCAGTCTGATAATCAAAATCGGTAATTCTGATAAAACATCCGGTGAAATCATTATTACTGTCGGTTTGCGGGAGAACCTCATATATATTGATGACAAAGCCGACCTGATAGACGCGGTGATAACGAAGCCGTCATGGGAATTTCCGGCAGTTGTGGAGCATCTCTCAAAACTTAAATTCAATCCTCCTGAAATTGTCAGGCGCGATGATATTTCCGGCTGGATACAGGCTTGTCCCGAAGACCCTTCCCTTGCTTCGATATGCAGAAAAACGCCGAATGCCGCCGTAATATCTCTCGAATTGGGAAATAATAATATGGAAGCCTTAAATGCTTCCTTGAAAAGCATTGAAACTCTTCAGAGTGCTGTTCCGGCTTTTAAATCCGGCATCGAAAAATGGTGGAAGAGCTATTGGAAAAAAGCTCCTGAAATAAATCTTCCGTCCGAGTTTTTCAATAAATTTGTGAAGTACGCGCTTTTCAGGTTTGCGTGCGCGACACATCCTTTCAGTCCCATAGGTTGCGGGTTGCAGGGTCCGTGGATAGAGGAGTACCAGCGCGGCCAATGGTCAGGGGATTATCATTTCAATGTAAACATTCAGCAGATATACACATTGGCTTTCGCCTCCAATAACCTTGAACACCTTATTCCGCTCTTCAATATGCTGGACGGGGAATCATATCAGAAAGTAATGAAGAATAACGCGAAAGTGCTTTTCGGAATAGACGATGGCTTGTTATTGACACACGCCGTGGATGATCGCGGATATCAGTGCGGGTGGATTTCGGCGGGTTCTACGCTGGACCATGCCGTGGGCGGCTGGACCGCGCAACTCTACTGGCTTTATTACAAATATACTTTGGACAAAGAATTTCTGAAAAAGAGGGCATATCCTTTTATGTACGGGATTATGCGCGTATATGAGGAGATGCTTGAAGAGCATGACGGACGTCTTTCGATACCTGTCAGTATTTCCGCCGAGTACGGGGCCACCTTTGACGGGGGCAGGGCGCAGAACGCCGGACGCGATCCGTCTTATCAGCTGGCCTGCATGCACATGCTTGCCGACGCGCTTCTGGAAAGTTCCGAAATTCTCGATATCGCTCCCAGGCAGATATGGAAAACTATAAAGGAAAAAGTCCCTCCATATACTTTGATAGAAAAAGGCGGGGAAAAGAAAATCGCGATATGGGAAGGGCAGGATTTGGATATTTGCCACAGGCATCATTCTCATCTTGCGTGTATTTATCCTTTTGACAGTCTTGGGGACTGGACGGAGGAACAGAAGGAGATTATAGACAATTCCATAGATCATTGGATACTGAAAGGGATGGGGCAGTGGAGCGAATGGTGTATGCCTTGGGCTTCGATTATTCATTCGCGGCTTGGCTTAAAGGACAGCTCTTTGCTGCTGCTGGAAATATGGAAGGAAGTTTTTGTCAATGAGGGGTTCATCACTGTCTATCTTCCGAAATTCAGGGGCTTTTCGGCCCGGCGCAGGGAAGACATAATGAAACCCAGAGAAAGCAATGAAGTAATGCAGCTTGACGGCAGTATGGGCGGCGCGACAGCTATATATGAAATGCTGCTTCATACAAAAAACAACACAACATATATTTTCCCGGCGGTTTCGGCCAAATGGAAAGACGTATCCTTTAAAAATATTCGCGCCCCCGGGGCTTTCCTTGTAAGCGCGGTCAGAAAAAACGGTGTGACGGAAGAGATTGTCATAAAAAGTCTGAAAGGCGGCAGAATAAATATTTCCGTCCCTGATTGTCCGCGTATGCGGCTTATCAGGAAGAGCGGGAGTTCTGATATCAGCCTGCCGTCTCCAATTGATATGAAGGCATCCGAGACGATAACGTTGACAGTATCCTGATTTTTGAAAAATGCCTGAATTTCAAGGTTTTTATATATTTTTTCTTGAAAGTATTATAAATTCAGATAGTTTACAGGCTCTCAAAATCTGAACGTGTTTTTTGAAAGGCAATGGAGAAAAAAATGAGTAAAAGCTATAGCATAGCTGTGGCAGGCGCGACTGGCGCGGTCGGTATTGAAATGATTGAAACCCTTGAAAAGAGGAATTTCCCGGTTAAGGACATCCGTCTTCTGGCTTCCTCCCGTTCCGTCGGTAAAAAACTGAAATTCAAGGGTACCGAAGTAGCTGTCGAGGAACTCACAAAAGATTCTTTCAAAGGCATTGATTTCGCGCTTTTCAGCGCGGGCGCTTCTCGTTCGGTTGAATTTGCCAAAGCCGCGGTTGACGCGGGCGCGGTGATGATTGATAACTCCAGCGCGTTCAGAATGGATGACGGCGTTCCGCTCGTTGTTCCCGAAGTTAATCCCGAAGACGCTAAAAAGCATAAAGGCATTATCGCCAATCCCAACTGTTCCACTATAATTATGGTTGTTGCCGTAAACCCCTTGCACAAGGCTAAAGGGCTCAAACGTCTTATAGCCTCGACTTATCAGGCGGCGAGCGGCGCTGGCGCTATGGGAATGCAGGAACTCATAGACCAGGCAAAGCAGCTTCTCGGCGGAGACGAAAAAGTTACCCCGAAAACTTTTGCTCACAGAATTGGTTTCAATCTTATTCCTCATATAGACGTATTCCTTGATAACGACTATACGAAAGAGGAAATGAAGATGCTTCATGAAACTCGCAAAATCATGCACATTCCCGAACTCATGGTCAACTGCACCTGCGTCAGAGTTCCCGTGATGAGGGCGCATTCCGAATCGCTTACGATGGAATTTGAAAACGACATCACTCCTGACGAAGCCAGAAAGCTTCTTGCTTCTGCTCCGGGAGTTGAACTCAGAGACAAGCCTGCGGACAAATACTATCCGATGCCGATTGACGCCACCAGCATGTATGATGTCCTTGTCGGGCGTATCCGTCAGGATATTTCCCGCAATGACAAAAAGGGCCTCTGCATGTTCATAAGCGGCGACCAGCTTCTGAAAGGCGCGGCATTGAATGCCGTCCAAATCGCCGAACTTCTGATAAAGTAAAGTTCTGAAAAAATTGCGAAAGCAACAACCATGTGCCCTGCATGTATTGCTGGGCGCGATTCTTCTGTATTTCTCTAGGGTATACCAGTACCTCACTAGAATGCAGGTGGAATTGCGCCTTTTTTCTTATAGGCTTGACTCCTCACCTGAAACGTTCTTCGAATTGCAACGCTTCCAGGAATGAAAGCGGAAGGTTTCCGCTTTATTTTTTCGGGGAAGGAGGAGAGCGAAAGGGCGCCCCTACTTGCGGATCGCTGGCATACTGGTCTGGACTCTCCTCCGACCCTTTTTTTTCCATAGGTTTATTTCCAGACAGAAGATTAGGACTTCATCCCCTGCGCAATTTTTTATCCCCTGCGCAATTTTTTTTACGGGAGAAGGCCTTTTGCCAGGGTCTCAACCGTATCGCTGAATTCTTTCAACGCCGTATCGACAGGCCCGCTCGCGTTCAGGTCAACTCCGGCGTCTCTCATGATGTCCAGCGGGTCTTTGGAATCACCCGCTTTCAGGAAGCCCAGATACGCGTCGAGTTTCTTTTTGTCGCCGCTCAGGATATTTTTTGAAAGGGCTACCGCAGCGGAGAGCCCGGTGGCGTATTTGTAAACATAAAAATTATAGTAGAAATGCGGTATCCGGGTCCATTCCATTTCTATTTTCTTGTCCGGGTTCACAAAAGGCCCGTGGTATTCGCTGTTCAGTTGTGAATACATTGCTGAGAGCTTGTCCGGCGTGAGCGGAACAGAGTTTTCTGCTTCTTCATGAAGCTTCTTTTCAAACTCCGCGAACATTGTCTGCCTGTAAACAGTGCCTCTGATTTCATCCGCGAGATGATTAAGCAGATAGAGCCTGAAGTTTTTATCATCTTTTTTATTCATCAGATAATTGTGCAGGAGGAGTTCATTTGTTGTCGAAGCCACTTCCGCCACGAATATCCTGTAATCGGCATAATGATAGTCTTGCGCATGGTCAGAGTAATACGAATGCATGGAGTGCCCCAGTTCGTGCGCGAGAGTGAAAGCATCATTCAGAGTGCCGTTGAAATTCAAGAGAATATACGGTGGCGAATCGTAACAGCCGCTCGAATAAGCGCCCGAGCGTTTGCCCTTTGATTCAAGCACGTCTATCCATCTTTCGGAAAACGCTTTTTCCAGTATTTCACAATACTCTGCGCCGAGCGGTTTCAGGGCTTCTTTTACCCATTCACACGCTTCCTCCCAGGAGACTTCCATTTTGCATTCCGGCAAAAGAGGGTTGTATATATCGTACATGTCGAGTTTTTCCAAACCGAAAACTTTTGTTCTCAATTCAAAATATTTGTAGAGAGCTCCGAGGTTTTTTCTTACCGCCGATATCAGGTTTTCATAAACGGATACAGGTATATTGTCCGGGTGAAGAGACGCTTCCAGCGCTGACGGGAAATTTCTGAGTTCCGCGTCGAAAGCATGTGTTTTTACCATCGCGTCAAGGGTGCTTGAAAATGTATTTTTGAAGCCCGTATAAGTGTCATACATGGCGTCGAAAGCTTCTTTGCGCACGGCCCTGTCAGGGTTTTCGAGAAACTTTCTGTAACTGCCGTGAGTTAGCCTGGCTTTGCCGCCTTTACCGTCACTGACTTCAGGGAATTTCAGGTCGGCGTCATTGAGGACTGAAAATGTTTTGTGAGGGGACGCGAAGATATCGGAAGCCATGCCGAGTATGCGTTCTTCTTTTTCCGAAAGCGTATGTTTGCGTCCGCGCAGGAGCTCTTCCAGCGAACGTTTGTAAAAGGAGAGTTCAGGGGATGCCAGATACTCATTGATTTTCTTTTCCGGAATTGCCATTACTTCCGGTTCAACCCATGCTGTTTCACCTTCTATCTCGGCGGCTTTGGCGGAGATTCTGTCCTGAAGCGCGCGGTTTGTGGAGTTGCCTGTGTCCTCATCTGATTTAAGATGAGAATAAACGTAGAGTTTTTCCAATGCCCTGTCCAGGCGGTCTTCCGATTCGAACGCCTTTTTCAGAACGGAAGGGCTTTCACCGAGTTTTCCCTTTAGAGTTTGGAAATCCGCCAGCAGAGCGTCAATTTTTTTGAAATCATTTTCCCAGCTTTGCATATCCGCATACAGTTTTGATAAATCCCATGTCTTTTCCAGTGGTATTTCAGAACGTTCTATTATCGCTTTTGTTTTTTCGCTCATGATCAGATGCCTTCTTTAAATTGTTATCCCGTAATATACAGAAAGAGGCCGACAATGTAAACCTCCCGGCATTGAAAAGGAGAAAGATTGGATTTAAGTTATTGCCAGTTAATTTGATCGTATAGAAAATTGTTATCCGGGGGAACGGATTTGACGAAGGGCGCGAAGCGCCATTATGAATCCCGCTTCGCGGGCCTCCACGGGATAGATATATTAACGTATAATCGTGGAGGGTTGCGCTTCGTCGCAACCGTCTTAAAGCCCCGGCAAAGCCGGTTAAGTTCAAAATTCGGTGAGTAAATGGCTGACTGGTATTATGAGATTGACGGAAGGCGGGAAGGCCCCTTTGATGAACTGAAGATACAGAGGCTCATTGCCTCTGGAGCAATCAGGCCCGATACATTGGTATTCCATAAAGGAATGTCCAAACCAGTGAAAGCCATCGACAGTGAACTTTATACAAATGGTATTGTGCCTTCTGCCTGGTATTGGCCCACTGGCTCCATAATATTCGGCCTTTTATCTTTTGATCATACTCCTTTGTTGCATTTTTCTCTTTTCCCAATGGCAAATATGATTACGTGTGTTTTTTTCAGCATCACTGGATTGACTTTGGGAATGATATCAATGCGTTACATAAAAAAAGGCAATTTACCAAGGCATGCTTATCCTCTTGCATTGACAGGCGTGATTACTTCAACTGTTGTCGTTGTTCTTCTGATAACCTCTTTCTTTCTGAAATTTTGAAAAAACTTTGTGCCGGCTCTCTGAATACGTTCTTTCAAACGTTTAACTGGCGTTTAGGGAAAAGCAATGCTATTTTACCCGCTTATTATTATTGAGAGGTAAAAAATGTCTGAAAATACTTTTTATGTAACGACACCGATATATTATGTCAACGACAAGCCCCATATAGGGCATGCCTATACTACGATACTTGCCGATGTGCTTTCGCGGTATCACAGGGAACTCGGCGTGCCGACTTTTTTCCTGACCGGCACCGACGAGCACGGGCAGAAAGTCCAGAAGGCCGCCACAGAACACAAAATGTCTCCTCAGGAACAGTGCGATACCACTGTCCTGCGCTTTCAGGAACTCTGGAAAAAGCTCGGGATGACCAATGACGACTTCATCAGGACGACCGAAGAACGCCATAAAAAAATAGTCAGAAAAATACTTCAGGACCTTTACGACAAGGGCGAAATTTACAAGTCCGAATACAAGGGCCGTTATTGTGTGCCGTGCGAGAGGTTTTTTACCGACAAAGACATAGCGGATGGAAATCTCTGTCCGGAGTGTTCGCGCGAGACTCAGGAAATCGTAGAGTCGAATTATTTTTTCAGAATGAGCAAGTATCAGGATTGGCTGATAGATTATATCAAGACGCACCCTGATTTTATCCAGCCTTCATTCAGGGCCAATGAGACGCTGGGTTTTTTGCAGAAGCCGCTGGGCGACCTCTGTATTTCACGTCCCAAGTCAAGGCTTGCCTGGGGGATAGAGCTTCCCTTTGACAGCGACTATGTCTGTTATGTGTGGTTTGACGCTTTGATAAACTACATATCCGCAATCGGCTACGGCAGTGATGAGGCGAAATTCAAAAAGTGGTGGCCCGTGAATTATCATCTCATCGGTAAAGACATTCTCACCACGCACAGCGTTTACTGGCCGACAATGCTCAAGGCAATGGGCGTTGAGCCGCCGAAAACCATTTTTGCTCACGGCTGGTGGCTTATCGGACAGGACAAAATGAGCAAGTCCGTAGGCAATGTCGTGAACCCCATGGACATGATAGAAAAATACGGAATTGACGCTTTCCGTTATTTCCTGATGGCTGAAATGTCACTCGGGCAGGACGCTTCATTTTCAGAGGAGGCTTTCGTCTCCAAATATAACAGCGATCTCGCCAACGACCTCGGCAATCTCCTTAGCCGCGTCGTGAAAATGGTTATTAAGCAGTTCAACGGCAAGCTCCCGCCATGCGGTGAACTTTCGGAAAATGAAAACGAGTTGAAGGAAACCGTCCTCAATGCCGTTTCACAGATGGAAAACTCCATAAAGAACATGAAGCTCAATCAGGGCCTTGACGCCGTAATGAACGCGGTAAGGGCAGGGAACAGGTACATGGAGAAAACCGCTCCCTGGACGCTTGCCAAAAACGGGAATCTGGAAAAGCTCGGCACTGTGCTTTATACTTCCGCCGAAGCTCTGAGGATTATTTCAGGCGCGCTTTTCGCCGTGATGCCTTCGAAAATGAGCGAACTCAGGAAAACCCTTGGACTGAAAAAAGATGAAATAGAAAATATCAGTTTTGCCGCTCTTCAGAAATGGGGCGCACTTTCGGCGGGTACTGAAATCACCGATATAGACGGCCTTTTCATGAGATTTAAAGCCGAAGAAGCCGTTCCTGAAAAGAAGAATGAAAAACCGAAAGACAAAGCCCCGGCCCCAGCCTCTGAAACAGGAATTGTTACGATAGATGAATTTTTCAAAACCCAGTTGAAGACGGCTAAAATTCTCGAAGCCGAAAAAGTCGATGGCGCTGACAAACTCCTGAAACTTCAGATTGATATTGGCGGCGAAAAACGCCAGCTTGTCGCGGGGATAGCCCAATTCTATCAGCCCTCTGACATTATCGGCAAAACAATTGTAGTCGTTTCAAACCTGAAGCCGGCTAAAATACGTGGCATAGAATCTCAGGGGATGCTTCTCGCCGCTAAAGACGGCAAATCCCTGAAGCTGATAACCGTTGACGGCGGCGATTTCCCGAGCGGCTCTTCCGTCGGTTGAGGTGACGATGCCGTTTTTTAAGATATGAGAGTGATTTTATATTTGATAGTCTTTGATTTGGCTTTTAAAAGACCGACTTTATAAATTCCATTTCTGTTCGGAGCATCAAAATCCTCAATCAGCAGTTTCACATTTTCAGGATAAACGCACTCAACCCTGTAAGCGCAATTCTTGTATTTCACAAGAAAGGCGTTGCCATCTATTTTTATTTCGGATTTGTTCATCCCGTCAGTGTCTAGAAGCGGTATCTGCACAAAGAATTCCTTGTCGTAATTCTCGATGCTTTCCGTAATCTGAATGCCGTCTTTATCTATCCGGTATTCCTCAATAATTCCGTCGCAGTTCTTAAGGTTTTTATATTCCAGTTTGAAGGCGACAGTGTCCGGATTTTCTTCGATAATCTCCATGCTGGCGCTGTCTTTTTCATTTGAAAAATCTGCGAGCCAACGCATCGTTCCGTCATCTGCAAGCCAGCCTGGACCTGTCGAAACATTTCTAGGCGCCGTATCGCATGAAACGAGATATCCCGGACTTGCCGTTATGGGACAGGAGAGGGCGAGTTCCGTAGGAACGTCTTTACGGTGTATGCGTCCGAGGCCTGACGAATCATAATGGAAATCGGCGTTTGTGTCGATTTCCAAATGATATCCACGGCATGTCGCGAAGACTTTATGAAAATCTTTATCCAGATGCAGAATGTAAGAGCCGTTTTCACATGGGGCAGGTTGTTCCTCAATGGTGTCGTCGGCAAGCAGATGCGCAAATCCAAACTGGCTTGCTATGAGAAGAGAATATGCCCCGTAAAATCCATAACCTTTCTGTCTTCCGTGCTGAGAGTCCGCCGGAAAACTGTTTTTTGTGAATCTGACCGGACTCATGGAGAGCCATCTCTCAACGGAAAGAGCGGATAGTTTTGCCATGCGTTTGAAGGTCCCGGCAAGTTTCATATTGCCGAGTTTTTTATATCTTGACGCTTCGTATTCGCAGAGAAGCGATATCATGGCTTCGTTGAAATTCTGCTGATTGCTTCTGCCGCCGTAAGGGCATTCTCCGGCAGGGGACATGTAAAGGAGCATCGTCAACGCGCCGCGCCTGAGCATTTCATCCGCAAAGGCATAATGCCTGCCGTTATAACCGAAATGCAGCATAAGCGCCATGTTCATGCGCGAAACACCATCGTAAGTCATCGGATTATTCGGGTCGCGGTACATCCCCAGCTCGGTAAATCTGCATTTCTGAATTTCCATATATCTGTCTATAAAATCATCATCCCCGGAAATGCCGTATTTTTTCTTGAAAGCCTCTCCAGCCATCGCGAAGGTGCAGAAATTGTGAATGTCTTCAGCTTTCTTTTTAGCTAGCGTCGCGGCATAAGTCTCTTCGGCGTTGTATTCCCCCAGATCTTTCCGCCATTGCTTAATTAGAGATGCGTCGGCATATTTTTCGAGGGCCATGTATCCGGACATCAACTCCTTGACATAAAATTCAGGTCCACTTATAGCCTTAATATTCTTTGCATTGTACAGGTCTGCACAGCCGGCGCTCATGGATTTGATGCAGACATCAATCAGGTCGAGACATTTTCCGGCGCGTATCAGAAAACTCAATGCCCCGACAAAACGCGGCGTTACCGTCGAGGTTTCCTTATGAACGAAAGGGTCGATAATTCTGCCGTCTTTATCCTGCCATTCGACAGCCTGCCGGACAATCGGCTCGGAGAGTTTTACATAAAATTCTTTTCCATATCCTGAAGCTTCCCACCATGATGGAGTTTCTGCCGAAAGGAGGCGTTCGATCTTCTCATCTATTTTAAACATGACTCAATAGACCTTCCGATTTTTTCGATGGTTTCATCAATATCTTTATCTTTGTGAGAATAGTTTACATAGGAGACATTGTAGAGGGAAATACCGTTAAGATAACAGTTTTTGAAAAAAGGGACGGAAAGTTTTGCGGCGTCTCCTTCGAACACAAGTTGAGGACAGACAGAGAGGCCTTTGAAGGACGCGCTGATTTTATAGTTTTCAAAAAGTTTGTTTACTTCGGGCCATAGCCTGCCGCTGTTTTTCCAGATATGAGCGATTACATTGTTTTTTTTGTAGAAGGCGACAGTGGCTTTGAGAGACGCGAGTGAGAGAGTTTCACCTCCGTAAGTCGAGGATATGCCTATGCTTCTGGCGGATTCTATAAGTTCGGCTTTGCCGAGATACGCGGATATCGGCATACCGTTGGCGCAGCCTTTTGCGAAGACAGCCATGTCAGGCATGAAATTAAAATATTCGTGAGCCCCGCCCATGGCAAGACGGAATCCCGTAACTATTTCGTCAACTATCATAAGGCTGCCGTATTTCTGAGTGAGCTTCCGGAGGAACGGGAAAAAATTTTTGCCTTTTTCCATATCGGTGTAATTCGACGCCACGACAATTGCGGCGATTTCTTTTCCTTCTTCGGCGAAGAGTTTTTCCCATGCGGCGTTGTCGGCCCAGGGAAGGCTTTTGTGCAGATCGCTGATGGCTTTCGGGATTCCTTTCAGCGGCTGGCTGTTGGCGATTCCGGCCGGGACAGTTCCGCCGGGGGCGCTCAATGTGTTGAGCCAGCCGTTATATCCGCATTGGACTATTTTATTTCTTCCGGTGGCGGCGCGGGCGATTTTGATGCAGGCGGCTATCGCTTCGCCGCCTGTTTTCAGGAAGCGCACTCTTTCGGCGCATGGTATGACTTCCGTGAGGGCTTCTGCCGCTTTGCCTTCGAGAATATGCGGATGTCCGTAAATAATTCCATTATCAAGCTGGGCCTTGATAGCATCGTTTATTTCAGAGATGGCGTAACCCAATGTAACGGGGCCGAGGCCGTTTCTGTAGTCTATGTATTCGTTGCCGTCCGCATCCCATACGCGGCAGCCTTTGCCTCTGACAATTGCCGCCGGTTCAGCATCTTCGATAGCGGGTATCTTGGAACCCGTAGAGCTTCCGCAGGCCAGATAATTTGTGGAATTTTTGAAGATTTTCCAGGACTTTTTTACCGAATGAGCCATAATGCCAATCCCTTAACTTTCTATTATAAGTTTTTTTATTGAATGCTCCTCATAGTCTATGAGGATTTCGTTTGCAGATATTTTTTCAAAAAGCCGTGTGCCTTTTGTTTTTCCTAATTCGGTCAGAATATTTTTTTTGATGTCCAGAGTAAATAAAATATTTTGTGAAGAGCCTAGAAATAATTCAGGGGATAGAAATATTCCGCCGGAAGGGTAGTCCATTTCAAAATTATTTATGGTATGTGAAAAATCATTGGCGTTGAAAAGGAAATATTTATTTTTGCCGAAACCGATGAGAATCCCTTCATCTGAAAAGGCGCATGCGGACAACGATTCAGTTTCCCATGGAAACGAAGTGTGAATTGTTTTTCTCCGCTTCATGTCCCATACGAAAACTACGGCGTTTTTATCAATGGGGACATGTGTTCTCATATCTCCAAATGTTTGAGTAGTGCCTACCAGAAAACCTTTGCCGTAATAAAACATACTCGTGGGATTGTGTGTTTTAACGAAGTCGCGGTGAACGTCAAATTTTTCTGTTGCCGGGTCAAAAACGGTTATCGCGCCGCCGAGGGCGTTGTAATTGGCTTTGGAGGCCATATAAACGAGTTTGCCGTCATTTACAATATTTACGGGGCGGTTCTGTTCATTGCCTGTAACGGCGACGGGGCGGGGATTGACGTCGAAAACAAAATCATCGCCGGGATTGTATTTATATATTATCGCGCGACCGTAAATCCCCATGTAACATGCGTTGTTAAGGAACGTAGCGCAGTTGATCTGTCCTGGTGGTGTTACGATTTTACTGAGGGATGCTTTGCTTTTTCCACTGTTGAGATCAAGACTGAAAATCTGTGAATTGATGAAATGCGAGCCGACGACGGTATTGCTCCGGGGATTTTTGCGGAACATCTGGAGTTTCATTCCGGTGCTGCTTTCGTTCTGTATTTGCAGGCATTCTTCTTTTCCGGTTTTGGTGTCGAATTTGGTAAAAAGCCCGTTGTCGCCGAGACAGACAAATTCGTTATTACGCAAATGATGAATGCCGCCGTTGGCGATATTGCCGTTTTTTAAATTTTCTTTTACAACAGAGAAACCGTTTTTATCGAATTTATAAATTTTACCCAAATATAATCCAACCGCGAAAAATGAATCTTTAAAGCGTCTTATGTAACTGAAAGTTTCAGGTATGTCAGTAATAAAATCTCCTTCAAGAGCAGCTTTGGCGAAGTTGAAAACCTTAATTGAATTTTTAGCGCTGTATATGACTCTTTCATTATCGAGAAGAGAGAAAAATCTTCCACAATTTTTATCTTCCATCGCGACATTGCAGATTTTCTCAATCTGTTTTTCCGCGGGATTGTAAATGATAAACGCGGGTTTTGCGCCGGATATGAAAACGAGCATTTTATCGTCCGGCAGTTCGAGGTAATCCTGTGCGTAAAAGCCGAGATTTTCTTTCGGCATTGGAGCGTAAACATTGCAGTTGCCGGATTGAATATCGTATTCGCAGAATTCCCCGGTGGGATATACGCCCATATAAATTTTTTCTTTTGAAGATGCCCCTCCGCCCCATATCAGTTTATCATCGCCAAAAGGTTTTGCCCTCATGGTAAATTTTCCGGTTTCAAAATCAAAGGAATAAATTCTGCCTCCGAAAAAACCCGTATAGAGTTTTCCGTCCGAGCCCCGTGTGAAGCCATAGGGCCCATACTGTTCATCGGGTACCGGATATTTTCTGCTTTCCATTTTTTCCACATCTATCAGGAAAAGATTTGTATCCTTTTTCGCGTCGGAATAATTTACCGCCGCCAGCAATCCCTTATCGGGCATGTAGATTGTGGGGTTGTTTATAACAGGCATTCTGCATGAAGGCTGCGCGATGTCGTCAATTCTGATTTTCATATATTAACCTTTTTCAATTCAGAAATAATTTTTCAGCGTTTGTTTTTGTAATTTTCTCAACAATATCAGTTCCGGCTTCGGCATATTCAATCTTCATGACTGCGGCTTTAGTGTAAAGGAAAGGAGTATGTGAGCCGAAGAGGAGCTGTTCAGCCGGGACATCCCTGAGAAGCCTTGCGAGAAAATTCGTCGTTTCGGCAAATGAAATATCCGCGTAAATATTGGGAGATGCCTTCAACAGTTTTACAGTTTCAGCAAAATACGCGCAGAGGCATATAATCGGAAGATTTGGATATTTCAGTGACAATTTAATTACGTCATCCGCAGGAACAGGGGGAATTCTGCAAAGGGGGTGATGGGAGCGTTCATCCTCAATACGCATTTGAATCATTAACGGCATTTTATTTTTTAGAAGTTTTTCAATCATCTTTTCAACGCATTCCGAAGAAAGTGAATAATTATGATAGCCGGGAAAGATTTTTACTGTTTTGGAATTGCTCTCATCAATGATGTTTTCCCAGTTTTCGAGGAGGGGATTTACTGCCGGGACAGGGATTAAATCCTTAAAGTTTTTCAGAGAAGCTTCAAGTTTCTTGTTGCAGACATCGGGATCTGGAAAGAAAGCAGCTTCGCTTGAGGAAACAAGGGCGCGGTCTATGCCGTTTTTCTTCAGGTGTTTTGAAAGCTTGGCCGGGGTATCCTGAGAAAAATACTGGAAAGGCCAATTGCCGAAAGATACATTTACGTCTATCATGATTGAGGGTTCCTTTAGTTGAGTTTAAAAAGTTTTTGAGCGTTCAGGCCGAGGATTTTTTTTCTGTCTTTTTCAGATATTCCTGCGCCGTATATCCTGCCGAGTTGTGCGGAAAAATCCCTGCCCACAACGTCCGAACCGTAAAGGATTCTGTCCGCCCCGAGTTTTTCAACGGCATATTCGATAATGCCCGAAACAGGCTGGGCGCCTGAAGTATCAATATAAACGTTTTTATGTTTCATTATGTCCAGTACTCCACGCATCCCGCATCCCGCCAGATGAGGCATTACGATTTTTGCGTCAGGAAAACGGGCGGCGAGATCCGCTATGTCGGAGGGATCTGACTCCTCCTCATGTTTGCCTGTGGACTTGTACCATGTATGATGAAATGCGACGCAGCCGAGTTCCGTCACTTTTTTCATTATAGCGTCCATTTTTCTGCTGCGGCAGTTAAGGGAAATTTCAAATTTCACGCCTTTGAATCCGTTCTGAACTACGCACCTTTCAATTTCCCTGAGGCAGAAATCCGTGTCATTCGAGGCGTTCAGATAACAGAAGCCGACGAGGAAATCAGGGTGTTTTCGTGTGAGTTCGATTGTCAGGTCGTTTGTTTCCTTTATCTGTTCTTCGTTCGGATAAGACCCGTAATGGAAAACATCGCCGAGGAGGCAGAGTTTTGAAATGCCAAATTTCCTGGCCAGCCTTATTATTTCGACGATGTTTTTCATTTCCTTGAATTCGCCGAAGGGATAGTGTGTGTGAGAATCTATAATCATTTCAGGCATATCCTTAATTTGTTGCTGTATTCAATTTTAATTTGAAATTAAGAAAAAGGCAATAATATTAAGTAATCAAATCGGGCATATAAGTTCTCGTATCGGGCATAAAAAATATGAACGCGGAAAATATTGAAAGCATAATCAAGAGACTGGGAACTGAGATACGCCTGCAGAGCGTGAATTATCTGGAGGCTTCACCCGGCATTTCGACGAATCTGCATATTCACCCTGATTTGCTGCATATTGTTTACATTGTCGGAGGAAAAGGTATTTGCCTTCTTGAAGGGAAAAAATATGTTTTTGTCCCGGGGATGCTGCATGTGGTGTATCCGAATGAAGCGCACAGATATATCGTTGACCGTGAAAATCCTTATAAAGTATATTTCATTCATATAAACTGGATGGGACAGTTGCCGGAATTTCCGCGTTTTGTAAGAATAAACAAAAAAGGTTTTGAGAAATTATTAAAGGAATTGACGGACTTGTGTCATAACGACAAGAGTCCAGGCAGAGAAATAAGAAAGGCAGCTTTATTATGCACCGTACTGGCTGACCTTTTCGATATTTATTATGGAGGGGAAGGTGGGGAAAAGAGCCCGTATGCGGTAAAGAAGGAAATCTCAAACATTTTCTCAAGGCTTCAAAGTCCACCGTTCGTATTTCCCGGGATTGATGAATTGTCCGCGTCCGTGAATATGTGTCGAAGGAGTTTTACTAAATTTTTCCGCGAAAGTACCGGCATGTCGGTGTTTGATTACCATATGAAGGCCAAAATGACTTACGCCAGGAATTTGATAGAGGCGAAAGAGTTCAAGTTGAAGGAAATAGCGTTTCAGTGCGGTTACAGAAATTCTCAGAATTTTCTTCGAGCCTACAAAAGTTTTTATTCGATTGAATCCTAATGATGCCGTTGAACTGATTTGATTTTTTTGGGGAAGACTATAGTTTAAAGAAAAATGGGGGAATTATATCTTGAAATTCTGGACGAGGATTGCTACTGATAATTATATTAAATGGAGTCTGCTTTTTCTTTTCGCGCTGATAATTTTCACGTTGAATCTATCGGAGCCCGGGCTTTATTCCACACAAGAGGGCAATGCCGCGATAATAACGAGAAATATGATAGACTCCGGGAATTACCTGAGTGTTTACATAAAGGACGCGCATAATACTGAAAAACCCGTATTAAGCTACTGGCTTTGTGTTTTGTCTTGTATGTTCTTGGGAATAAGTGAAATAGGACTGAGGCTTCCTTCCGCGACAGCCGCGATAATCGCGGTGCTTCTTACCGCGTATCTGGGGCGGAAAATTTATGGAGAGAAAACAGGTTTTCTGGCAGGTTTTATTCTGGCTTCGATGATATCTTTCGCGAATTTGGGAAGAACAGCCAGGATTGACATTATACTCTGCGTTTTTTTCACACTTTCAATGTTTTTCCTGTATAAAGGCTATATAGAGCGGAAGAAAGCAACATGGTATCTGTATTTGTTC
>MHBF01000077.1 GCA_001803225.1 Lentisphaerae bacterium GWF2_44_16
TGCCCTCTTGAAATCCAAATGGCCGCTTAAAACGAGTGAACCCATGAAAAAATATCTCCGCAAAAACAACCGCTAATTCGTTTTCCCTGCGTCCAGAGACTTTTGGCGGTGGCGTCGATATAGTGCTTCCTTTCATGAAAACATAAACATGAGTGACTTTTGTTGCATATTTTCCTGTAGTATGCCATGCTACCTTATTCAATGAGAAGCGACCACATAGAAAAGAATGGAATATTAACACCCTGTTAATTTGAGGAGATTTACTTCAATCAGTTCATAAGTGATTGAAGATGAATCAAAGTAGCTTAAAAATGGAAATTGGACAGCACTTGGAACTGTTCTAAAATTGATTTTGCGGTATAAATTGGCGGAGTAAAAATGACGGTCAATTCCGATTATGCAATTTGTGAACGGCTGAAAGAGCAGGTGGACGCATTACGCCCTTTTCCCCAGAAAACCTTGGACTCGCTGAAGGAATATTATCGGGTTGGACTGACCTACTCAAGCAATGCGTTAGAGGGAAACAGTCTGACAGAGTTGGAAACGAAAATCGTCATCGAAGACAGCCTGACCGTCGATGGGAAACCGTTGTCTCATGTGTACGAAGCGCTGGGCCATGCGGACGCCTATGACTTTATCTATATACTCTGGTGAAACATCGAAACGTCACTCTGGATGATGTCCTGAAAATCCACAATCTGTTTTATCGCCGAACCAATTTCGAGCAGGCCGGAAAAATCCGAACTGGACAGGTTTTCATCAGTGGAAACCGTTACAAACTGCCGAAACCAGCTGATCTTCCGAAACAGTTGACGAACTTCATCGATTGGTTTCAAAGGTCGGAACGTCTTCTGCATCCGGTCGAATTCGCGGCGCTGGTTCACCAGAAATTTGTATTTATCCATCCGTTTGTCGACGGCAACGGGCGGGTGGCGCGTCTCCTGATGAACCTGGCCCTGTTGCGCGCCGGATACCCGATCGCCATCATTCCGCCAGTCCTCCGTCGGGAATATATCGCCGCACTCGAGACGGCCCATCGCTCGACGAAAGACTTTTGTACTTTTATCGCGCAACGGGTGATTGAGACGGAAAAGGATTTACTTCGCCTTTTCGACGTCAAGCCGGATATTGGCGGTGTAAATACTGAGATCAGACTACTGGATTACATCAGGGCCAATCCAGGATGCAATACGCCCAAAATCATCTCGGATCTGAATCTTGCGACTCGGACGGCTCAACGCTATCTGAAAAAGTTGACCGATGAGAAGAAAATTGAATTCCGAGGCGCACCGAAAAACGGCGGGTTCTATGAACGCCGGAATAATCCGGTCTCCCGACCAGTCTGAAGCATGAAAGACAAGTTCCTGACCGGGGGTGACTATCGGGGGAAAACTGCGTTCAAATTGGAAATTCCACTTTGATTGTTGAAAAAGTTGTTCTCATATCAATTGGCGGAGAGGCAGGGATTCGAACCCTGGGTCAGATTGCTCCGACAATGGTTTTCGAGACCACCCCGTTCGACCGCTCCGGCACCTCTCCGCAAAAAACGTTTTTTAAATAGATGGCAGAAAGGAAAAGTGCTTCAAAAAATGATTTTTTAAAGCATAATCTCAAAAAAAAATTTAAAATTCTGGGAATATGGACATATTGTTATAGGAACTCATGAAATAAACAAAGGTTTTGACTATGCCGTTATATTTTTTCAATACTATGAACAGAAGCCGTGAGGAATTCAGACCTCTCAAGGAAAATGAGGCAGGGATGTATACTTGCGGGCCTACTGTTTACAACTTTGCCCATATAGGGAATTTCCGGGCGTATATATTTGAGGACCTTTTGAGGAGAACGCTCAAATATTTCGGGTACAAGGTAATTCAGGTGATGAACCTGACGGACGTGGATGACAAAACTATACGCGATTCACAGAAAGCGGGGATTTCCCTGAACGAATATACCGCAAAATACAAAAAGGCATTTTTTGAGGATTTGGCTTTTCTCAATGTCGAGCCCGCCGAACATTATCCCGCTGCCACTGACCATATACCTGAAATGATAAAGCTTATTCAGATGCTCCAGGAAAAGGGCTTTGCCTATAAGGCGGAGGACGGCTCGATTTATTATTCCATCGCAAAGTTCCCGGAATATGGAAAGCTCGCTAAAATAGATATGGAAAACCAGAAATCAGGCGTAAGGGTTAAAACCGATGAATATGCCAAGGACGCTGTAGCCGATTTCGCGCTCTGGAAGGCCTGGGATGAAAAAGACGGCGATGTCGCATGGGAAAGCCCCTGGGGCAAGGGACGTCCCGGATGGCATATCGAATGCAGCGCCATGAGCATGAAATATCTGGGAAACACCTTTGACATTCATACGGGCGGCATTGACAATATGTTTCCGCACCATGAGGATGAAATAGCGCAGAGCGAAGCCGCGAACGGATGCAGATACGTAAATTACTGGCTTCATTGCGCGCACCTCATAGTCAACGGCGAAAAAATGTCCAAATCGCTGGGCAATTTTTTTACTCTGAAAGATCTGAAGGAAAAAAACTTTACGGGGCCGGAAATACGTTGGATACTTTTGAGTGCGCATTACAGGAAAAAGTTGAATTTTACTTTTGAAGACTGTGAAAAGGCAAAGGCGCTTCTGAAGAAATTCGCCGATTTTTTCCTCCGTCTCAAAACTGTGGAAAAGGCCGGAAAGATATCTGACAAAATGTCTGAAATTGTAAAATCCGCGCAGAACTCTTTTAAGGACGCTATAGGCGATGACTTGAACATTTCAGAGGCTGTTGCCGCGCTTTTCGGACTTGAGCGCGAAGCCAACAAGCTTATGGATTCCGGAGAAATCACAAAAGAAGAAGCCTCATTGATACTTGAACAGTTCAAGGATTTCGACAAGGTGCTGGGGGTATTGAACGTTGATGGTCAGGAAGAAAAAATTCCAGAGGAGATAGAGGAACTTGCCGGAAGACGTCAGGCCGCGAGGAAAAGCAAAAACTTTGCGGAAGCCGACGCCATCAGGGATGAACTGAAAAGGAAAGGCTGGGTACTTGAAGATACAGCCAAAGGCCCAAGGTTGAAAAAGATAAGTTAATGGCTTGTGTGGAAATGTTTTTTCACATCAGTCTATTTCTGTATGATGGGATCAGGAGAAGTCTTGCAGATGGAGCAAGATGCTCTTTCGATTAAGTTTGTTTCCAGCAACTGGCAGGCTGGTGTCGATATTTCCTTTAATATGATTTTATTTAATAATTCAACTGTTTTAAATCCCAAGTCAAACCTGGGGTGATCGACCGTTGTCAATGGCGGTTCAGACAGCGTTGATTCTTTAATATTATCAAACCCGATAATTGAAATATCATCCGGTATCTTCAGGCCTTGTTCTTTAATAGCTTGCATTGCGCCCAGCGCCCTCATGTCGTTTGCAGAAAAGATAGCTGTAATATCTTTTCTTGCGGCTAATAAAGTTTTAGTTGCCATTTTTGCGCTTTCAGCAGAACCGTCAATGCACTCTATCAGCATGTCCCGGGAAAAATCAATGCCGTTGGCATCCAGAGCGTCACGATATCCATTGAGCCTGAGTTGAAATGTCAATAAATCAAGGGGGCCGCTGATAAAAGCTATTTTTCTATGCCCCAGGGCAATAAGCTTATTGACTGCATTTTTAACACCATTTTGGGTGTCGGGAGCGACAAAATTAACTTTTATATTGCGGAAATGTCCCATCGCTATAACAGACGGAATACTGTTTTTTTCGAAATGGGTACATGTAAATTCGTCATCTTTAGAATATCCCAGGAATATGACCCCTTTTGCGCTGTTTTTTTTAACTTCATTGATATAGGCGTCGAAAGAAAGCTGGGAAAAACCGGGGAGTTTTTCAATAATATGCGTCTGATATCCGAAAATTTCACATCCTCTCGCCACCCCCCTCAACATATCGAAAAAGACAAATGTGCTTAAAGGATCACGTTCTAAATCCTCCGCTTTCGGTATGAAAATAATGACAAGTTCTTTTCGTGAAAAATTATGGTCAGCAGAAAGGGCGGGAGACGCGGCAAATGTACCTTTTCCCGGTATCCGCTGGATAAGTTTGTCATGTTCAAGTTCTTCGAAAGCCTTTCTTACAGTTCCACGACTGATTTTAAAAAGCTGACAAATTTCTTTTTCAGTAGGCAAAGGAGCATCCGACTTGTCATGGTTTGCAAGTATTTCGCGGATTTCATCCCGGACTTTTTTATATAGTATTTCTCTTCTTTTCATAAATATTTTTACCAAACCCTTGACAAATGTTCATATGTACACTATAATATATACATTATGTTTTCTTATTTGTCAATGGGTAATTCTATTACGAAGGAGTATTTATGTCAAATTTTTCTCTTAAAATTCAAATTTTTCTAATTAATATCTTCTTATCCGCCATATTAACTGCAAGCAGTTTAGTTAAAAACGGCAGTTTTGAAGAAGAGCAGGACAATAAAGAAAATATATCCGGCTGGAAGACGGCAGGGAGTACTGAAGGAGCAAAGGTATCGCGTTGCTCTGATACAGCAAAGAGCGGAAATTTCTCAGTCCTTATTGAGAATAACAAGGTAAATTTGAATAAAGTAGTCAATGTGGGCATTTCAACAAATGAATTTCCCTCTCCGCCCGCTCTTTCCAAAATCAACATTTCAGCCTGGCTGAAAGCTGAAAATGTCAGGCAGGGGCAGGCGTCTTATCATAAATTAAGGCTAACGGTGTATGCTTTGGATGAAAACAAGAATAAAATATCACATCATGAAATTGTATGTACAGACGGCTCTTTTGATTGGAAAATTTTTTCCGGCACAATGTGTGTTCCCAAAGGGACGGATTTACTTAAAGTAGGATGCTGGCTTACTAACAGCACCGGCAAAGTCTGGGTAGATGATGTTCAGGTTACAGTCAGCGAGCTTCCGCCATCCGCCAGTAAGATGCTGAGGGGTAATTTTGAAATTGATGAACCAGTAATAATACCAAATCCATGGAAACGTATAAAAGGAGAGGGGAACATTGTTTTTAAGGATGTTGCCGTCAGTTTTTCGAATCTCAATAAGGACATATCTGAAAATGTAAAAGATTTTTTTAAGAGCAAAAATATAAGTTGCAGTATGGCAAATGAAAAAAAGAACGAAAGTCTGAACATATATTTCATCAAAGGCGCTACTTCTGACACGAACCACAACAAAATTAAAAGCATTTTTCCATCTCTTTCACTTAAGGATTTAGGAGAAGAAGGATATTTTTTAATTACTGATGAGAAGGGAGACGGAGACAAAAACATATATTTAACGGCAAATACAGACCGCGGCTTGTTCTATGCTTTTCAGACATTGAAACAGATTATTTTATTTGACGATAAAAATAAAACTTATCATATCCCCCAATTGCAGATAGCTGATAAACCGACCCTGTCTCTTCGCGGTATGGTCATGGGTATATGGCTCAGGCAGGGAAAAGCTCTTGAGCTCATAAAATATTGTGAAAAATACAAATTAAATTTTCTTTATATTGGAGGAACGTGCCTGGATAATAAACTTGGAGGTAATCCGAAATTTGGAACAAATTGGAGAAAACCATTCTCTGAGAATGAAATTATGCAGCTTAAAAGCATTTTGGAAGAAGCCGGTAAACGCTTTATTGATGTCCCTGTAACATTTTCACCTAGAGGGTGCCCGGCAACCTGTTATTCTTCCGATGAGGATATTGATATAATCGTCAACAAAATGAATTCTCTTTATAAACTGGGATTTCGAACTTTAGGAATCAATTTTGACGACTTGTCAAACTCAGGAAGTGAAGGTATGTCGAACCCTAAAGACATTGAGTTGTTTGGCAATGATATTGGGAAAGCGCATTCTTATTTTACAGAAGAAATTTATAAACGCCTTGCTAAGATTACAGGCAAAGCAGACTTTACATTTTATTTTCTGCCTATGGCCTACGGCCGTTTCCAGTATATGAATGACAAAGATAAAAATTATTTGGAGAAAGTATCTGATTTAAATCAGAAAATCAAATTCATAGCTTGTGTCAATGGGAATGATTTAATTTCCGGGAAGTATAATGATTTCATTAAAAGAAAAGCTGTTATATGGGACAATTTTTTTGCCGGATGGGAGAGAGTAGGCGCTCCTGCTTTTATTCCTCCGTTTGATGGAGATAATAGACTTAGCGATGAGAATATATCAGGCTATATGATTTTACCTCTTCCGCCCCGTTCAGAAGACGCGTCACAAGTAAGCAGGATAACTGCCGCGGATTATCTCTGGTCTCCAGAACGATATAATCCTGAAGCTTCTTTTAAGAGGGCAGTATTGCAGATGCTGGGAAACAGGGATAATATCCGTAAATTGGCTGACTATATAGACAGGGCCGAACGTATAGCTCTCTTTGATTTTCCATCCGGCAATACCCGAAAAGAAAAAGTGAATATTATTCAAGCTGAAAAAGATTTTCTGAATAACCCTGATTTAAGACAGACTCTTAAAAGCATACTTCCTGAACGTCTTTTGAAGCAGGAACTTTCAAGAATCGATAACAATCTTAAAGACTTGAACATGATTATTGAAGACTTGCAACAAAGGGAATTTCCTGTATATGTAAAAAGAAAGACGGGGGAAATAACAATTGATGGAAAACTTGATGAACCCGATTGGAAAGAATGTACAGTCCTTGACAAATTTATAAACATAAAAACCAATGCTCAGGCAACTGTACAAACTTCAGGAAAACTGATGTATGATGACGATAATGTTTATATCGCTGTTATTTGCCATGAACCGGATGTCAAAAATATAAAAGCAAAACATACTAAGCCTGACGCTCAGGTTTATGAAGATGATTCTCTGGAACTTTTCCTGGATACCAGGCAGGATAAAAAAAATTATTTTCATATTGTAGTCAATACTATCGGAAATTTCTATGATGCCAAGACTTATCATAAAAATTGGGATGGCAATTATTCTATAAAAACGAAGATAAATGATGATTCATGGGTTCTTGAAATGAAAATCCCGGTCAAACAATTTGATATTGATAAAATCAAGTCTGGAGATTGCTGGAATTTTAATATATGCCGGGATAAGCATACAAAACCTGAAGAATTCAGCAGTTATTCTATGCTTATTCGGAAAGCATTTCATTATCCTGTGCGCTTCTCAACACTGGAGTTTAAATAGTTATGATCAGCAATACTGAAAAGAAAACTTTTATGAGCAGGCTATGGTATTTTACTTTAGTCGAACTTCTAATAGTTATTGCTGTAATAGCGATTCTTGCCGGCCTTTTACTGCCGGCCCTGAGAAGCGTAAAGCTCAAAGCCGGAGAAATAGCATGCCTCGGCAATCTGAAACAATTAGGTATCGCCAACATGAGTTATGTCTCTGATGCTTCCGAATACCTTCCATATAGCGTAACGGATTATCAATTATGGGATTATTTGCTTATGCCGTATATGGATTATCCTCAGGATAGCGCCGCGGCCGGGGGAAAAAGCGGATACAGTATATTTCATTGCCCCTCGGGGATGCCCACTACTCAAGTAGCTTCAAAATTCAGAAGTCGCGGGTATTCTTACAATCACAATCTTACGTATTCAACAGCATCCAAGTTAAATAATATCAGTTCTACCAGTAAAAAACTAATTATTGCGGATTCTGCCGGAAGCCTTAACGACCTTGAATATTGGACCTTTTGCAAACCCACTCATGCAGCTATGGTAGATCGTTACGGTTATCTGAAAAATCTGATATACCGTCATAATGATAAAACAAATGTCCTGTTTGCAGATGGTCATGGGAAAAATGTGTCAAGAGCGTTTTATGATACAAGTTATATTGAATGGGTTCCCGAGGATGTAGAATGGTAACTGAGTATATGCAGGATTTAATAAAATTATGAAAAAGAAATGTTTAATTATAGCGTACTCACGGTCAGGTTCTCTTATTTGTCAACAGACAATCCTGGTAAAGGAGATGAAAAGGGGGAGATTTTTCACGCTCATCGAATTGCTCATAGTGATTTCCATAATAGTAATCCTTGCGGGTCTACTTTTACCGGCTTTGCAGAGAGCGAAAGACTCTGCCAAAAAGACATTGTGTACCGGAAACTTGAAACAGATAAAGATAGGATTTGAAGAATATGCTGTTGATTTTAACAGTAATTATCCCGCCCCTCTCCTCTCTGAAACCGGAAATTACTGGAGCAATATCATCTACAGTTTATATTTAAGCAATAAGGGACTTGTCACTCTGGGAACTGATCCCTGGGGATATGTCACTTATCGAAACTATATCGATTACGGCCGGGGAGAAAATGGTACTCCATTACTGTGCCCTATTAAGCCTGAATATTCCGGCGCCTGGAAACTTTCATATGTCATGAGCCAGCAACTATGCAGTTCGGCAGGAACTTATGACTCAACATATACTGATTATAAAAATCTCAGCAGAATCATATACCCTTCTGAAGCAATGCTTGTTATGGATGCTCCAGGAGAAGGACCATTTATGAGACGTTATAACTATGAAGATGTCGGCATGTCAACACAGCTTCACAATCAAGGGAAAAATGTTCTCTTCTCTGATGGACATATTAGATGGTATAGCGCTTTGAAAATACCAGATATAACACTGGGAAAAGGACGTTTTTGGACAGGTACTGATCTATAAACGGAGGGAATTATGTTTAATAAAAAAATATTGGCGGTCATGTTCTTTGCGGTTTCATTCATTTGTGCTTACTGCGAGGAAAAATCTGAAAAGGCAAATCTTTCATTTCTTAGAGGTATGCCCGATGAACCGTGGTGGAGAAATGAATATGAAAATAGAATTCCCATTTTGATAACGGAGACGGCCGGGCTGAAGCGGTATGCTGACCCGATATGCATTGATCTGGAATTTCCTGTCAATACTAATCCGAACTCTATCCGGGTACTGACAGTTTCCGGGAAAGAATTGCCATCGCAGATAAATGTTAAAAAGGAAAACGGAGTGGAAATTTCTTTTTCCATTACCCTTGAGAAACATGAGAATGTCCCGCTTTTCATATATTTCAGCAAAAATACGGAAATTAAACCGGCCGTTTATGAAACTGACCTTTCCATCAGGGATAAAAAAGAATACTATGAAATAAGCAATAATTTTCTGAAAGTGGAAATACTGAAAAAACCGGGAGAAAAACATTGGCCCAGGCAAGGCCCTTCATTTATAAAAAGAATTCATATTATGGGTTCGGCTGTTGATAATGAGTTATGTCCGAGGGAGCCGGACAGGGCATGGGCCGGCCATGTGCTTAAAAATCTTACTTTCGATACGGCAGAATTAATTGAAGACGGGCCTGTCAAAAAAACAATTCTATTTAAAAGTAATTCTGTTCTGCTGAGTTATACCCTTTATAATCAATCAAACAGACTTGATTACAAAATAAAACCCCTCGCGGAAACAACACAGGTAAATACGCATACGGGTTGGGCCCCTTATGGAGACTTGAAGAACGATATTGTTTTATATGAGGACTCCAAGGGGCTTAAGTCGCTTCCGGGATGTACAGGCGAGGTTACGGGAAGTACAAGCTCTTATCCGGAATACAGTAATTTGCGTCCCTCCCTTACTGAAGGATGGATAGCCTTATCTGATAAAAGAGGCGAAACTGTCGGAGAATTTTTCAGCCTGGAAAAATGTTTTAAATGTTCTGTCTGGATACACCACCTGCTCGGAGGGGGGAATGTACATTTGACTTTTAAATCCTCATCTCCGATAACAGGCGCGTTGTCGGCAATTATTGGAAATGGAGAAGCATTTCGTGATAATTACTTGTCATGGAGGCATCCTCCGGTTATAAGCGTTGCTGCCGTCCAGAAAAACAACGGAAAAACTTTTAAAGCCCCTCGTTATGATATTGACAATGTCAGAGAAATTCTCATTGATACTACCAGGCGCGGCGCCCGTGAAAACAGCAAAACGGCTGAGGCATGGGTGGACAAAATGCAAAGCATGGGGGCGAATTCAATAAAACTTGGAATCCATGAAATCGTCTGGCCGACATCGCATGAAGCCGCCATGAAAGATCCGGGCAGGACAGATTATCTGGTTGAATTTACCGATGCCGCCCACAAACGGGGAGTAGCTGTCCGCTTATGGGGAAATTACCTGAAAAAATATAAAGAAAAAGGTGTTCTGGAGAGTTTCTGCGACCAGAAAATAAAACAGCGGATTATAGAAGATTTCATAGAGATGGCAAAAGCCGGCATTGACATGGTTTATCTGAAAACAGGGGATGAAAATCATCATCTTATGCGTATGCAACTTATCAAAGAATTCCGGGAAGGGTTTAAAAATACATATGGCATAGAATTCCCTGAAATAAAAAGCAAAAAACAAGATTTTGAAATGAGGACAAAAGGAGCTCCTGATTGTTACCCGTTTCTATATATGGAAATCCAATATAATCAGTTTACAAAAGAATTATCAGAAGCAATCAGGACAGCCGTACCTAATGTCCCTCTAGGTATTCTCTGCAGTGGTTCAGGGGCGTTGAAAAGAGACGTTGACATTGAAGAAAAAGCCCGGTACTTGGATACAATTGATACTGAGCTCGTTTTAAATGACGAAGCTCCTGATCTGGCGCATTTGAAATATGGCATCAGGTTCCCATTGGGCGCGCTCGGTAACAGAGGGAAATCAGTTCAACATCATTTTTATTTTGAAAAACCATCAGAGAGAATGAAAACAGTCGAAATGGAACTTCCCTTAATCTTTGGTATAAAATCCTTTTGCCATGAGACGATCGATTATGAATTGATGGACCCGAAATTCTTTGAAGGTACACAAGCTTTTTATAAGTTTTTGAATTTTACCGGGATTGACAAGTTTTTACAGGGCGCTGCCCCGTTGAAATTTACGGCAGTGTTCAGAGACAGAAATGCTTATTTGGATGATATCGTAAAGGGAAATATCGAAGCTGGCATGAGTATCCATGAATACAGGGCCAGAGGACTTATGGGTATCCGCAATATCCCAATGGACATAATAGTCAATCGTTTTTTCTCTCCACAGGAATTGAAAAAATACAAACTTTTGATAATTCCGAATGATCAGTGCCTTTCTGAAAAATCGGCTGCCGCTGTAGACGAATATGTAAAAGAAGGCGGTATCCTTTTGACAGAAGGTGAAACCATAAATAATCATGTGATAGCGGATATTGCCGGAGTGAAAAAAACGGGAGAAGTGAAAAAAAAGGGAATAATTAAAACATCTTCTGTTTTAGCTTCCGGCATTACACAAATAGAAGCAGAAAAAAGGGTTTCAGTTGTCCCCATGAAACCTGTCGAAATCCTCGCAACAGATCAGAAAAATAATCCGGCTCTGCTTTTAAGTAAATACGGAAAAGGAAAAGTATTATATTCCCCGTTTATTCTTACTGACGGAATACCATCTTTAGGCAATAAAACAAAATTCATGGAGAAAATTATAGGGTTTTTGTCTGAACCCCTTCCCATGCAAATAGCTGACGGACAGGAAATTGAATCAAGCATACTCAAAAACGGAAATGAATATCTGCTTGGCGTTTATAACCCGTCACAAAAAGAAACTGATTTTGTTCTCAAACTTTCTATCCCAGTGACGGACAGTTATAAAATTTTGGCTTTTGATAACGGAAACGTGATAGATTTTACAGATAGGCTTTCTATAACTTTAAAGCCGATGCAGGTAAAATTATATCTTATAACGCCGGAAGCTTTATTGAAAATGCCACAAGCAACAGCATGTCCCAATAAGACAGGTTATTCCTGTCCATAAATAATAATAATCCTATATAGAAAAAATGCAGAAATTAACCACAAAATTAATTGTTGTCCGGCCGCTTGAAACAAATAAAGTGTTAATCAATCCGGGCATGGGATTTACTACGTTCAATCGCTTTAATGGAGACATCAATCCTTGTGAGCTGGTTATCAAATCGCCTGATCCTGAATCCAATGGCGTTATAGCTGAGAATAAGGATTATCCGCTTAGTTCCCTGGCATATTTTCGTACTTATTGGCGTTTTATTGAACCTTCTCCCAAAAAATACAATTGGGAATTGATTGATTACCTTTTGGAAACAGCGAAATTTCGTAAACAGTCACTGGTATTGAGAATACCCGGCAGAAATAAACGCGTCTATGAGTATCCTGACTGGTATCTGGAAAAGGTAGGAGGTTGGGAAAAACTTACAAAAAAATATCCCATCCCTACAGAAGATCCGTGCTATGTAAAATATTACGGTAATATGATTAGGGCGCTTGGCGAACGTTATGATGGACACCCGTATCTGGATAGCGTTGATCTTTCAATTTCGGGGAGTTGCGGAGAGGGCGGCGGAGCGGCTGATCTTAGCGGGAAAGCTCGTGAAACATTACTTGACAGTTATCTTAATTCATTTGTAAAAACCCCTTTGCTCATGTTATGTTCTGATGAAAAAACCACAAGTTACAGTATGTCAAAAAATGCGGCCGGCTGGCGCGCTGATTGCTTGGGGGATATGGGCGGATGGGATGACGATTACAGCCATATGTTGGATTATTATCCAAGGGCCATTATTAAATATGGTCTTCAGAATGCATGGAAAAAAGCGCCCGTTCATTTTGAAGCGGCTTGGAATATGAAACACTGGCTGGAAAAAAAATGGGACATCGACTATATAATAGAGCAGTCATTGAAGTGGCATATATCGGCATTCAACAACAAATCTTCGCCAATTCCGGGAAAATATTGGACAAAAGTAAATAAATGGCTGAAAAAAATGGGATATCGTTTTGTCCTCAGAAAATTGAGTTATCCCGGAAATGTTATTTCAGGTAAAAAATTTTTAATCGAAACATGGTGGGAAAATAAAGGAGTCGCTCCAATATACCGTAACTATGTCTTAGCGTTCAGATTAAAAAATCAGAATTCAAGTTATATTATTAAAACAGACGCAGATATAAGAAATTGGTTGCCCGGTGATATTATTTACGATACAGAACTTTTTATCTCTGACAGTATTCCCAAAGAAAAATATAATATTCAGATAGGCATAATTGACAAGGATACAGAAAGGCCAATGGTAAAACTCGCAATAACTGGCAAAATCAACAGTGGGTGGTATGAAATGGGAGAAGTAACTGTAAATTAAAGACGCTCTCGAAGAATAAGGGGAATTTAAGATATTATTTCAATTGGCAGTAAAATAACAGGGCTTGATAAAATGTATGAAAAAGAAACGGTTTATTATTTTGGGAGATACCCATTTCTGTACTCATGATATCCGTGGCGGATATAAGGGAAATTCTTCCCTGGCTGAACTTCCGGATTACGTAAGATATGCCGATATGGTTGAAAGCGTACTCAAACCCATGTTCTCAAGAATAAGGTCGTTTAAGCCGGATTTTGTCATATCGACAGGCGATTTTGTTGAAGGCGGCATGAAAGATAAGAATAAGACATACCGCGAAATGAAAGAAGGCTGGAGGCTCATAAAATCCCTCAAATGCCCTGTTATAATTGCAAAAGGGACGCATGAAGGTTCTGGAACTTCCATCGGAGCGGAGGCTTACCGGAAAACAGTCATGCCTGAAATATCCGGATTGAAAGGTGTAGAAGGACAGAAAGAATATTTTATTTTCAGAAAAAATAACTGCGTTTTTTTCATTCTTGATTACCTTGATTATCATCTGGGCAATGAACAGGACATTTGGCTCGAGGCAGAGCTCAGAAAAGCTTCGGGAAAGGCGGAACGCATTTTCATAGTTGCTCATCCGCCTCTCTATAACTGGGGCCGTCATTTTTTCAACGAGCCGGAATTCATCAGACGTATAACGCGACTTTGCCGCAAATACCCGGTTGACGCATATCTCTGCGGACATACCCACAATCAGGTTTTGAGTTATCATGAAACCGGAAAAGGAAAAGGGTTCATGCAGGTAACGGGTTCATCCGTAGGCTATCCCAATATGGACTTGAGAGCGCTTGACGAATTTCACGTACCCGCCAGGTTTACAGTGAAAGATAAATTGATATGGGGAATACATGAAGACAGTTCGCCGGGATTTCATCTCATAGAAATAAATAATAACGACAGGATGAACATTGAATGGCATTCATTCAAGAGTGATAAAGCTTCTGTTGTCATAGAGACGAGACGTTCGCGGCCTTCTGAAATCACAGCGCCGGAATACAGAAGATATGAAAAGAAAATGAGCGATATCGATATGAGACAGATAAAATCGGGTATCCTCTATATTTATGGTTCTTATCAAAATAAGAATACTGAAATTTCTGTCAACGACATTTCATTAGGGGAACTGCCTCCGAATACCACTTATGCGGCCAGGCGTTTTATTACATTTACACCTGAGGTGTTAAAAACGATTTCGAAGGAAAACAAAATAAGAGTAAAACTCCCTGAAAAAGGAGATTTCACGTTTGGAAGCCTTTCTCTTGAATTTTTACTTCTTGATAACAGAATAATCCATTCCGCTGTTTCACCGGAACTGTTTGTATGTGGTGAAAGGTGGAAGGAATTTCAAAAACCGCGTTCTCTTGTGAAAGTAAAAAATGAACAAACAGTCTCTCTGACAATTAAGGTTTAATTTATTATGCGGGAGCTTATAGATTTAATAAAAGAATCGAAATATTTCGTGGCGTTTACGGGGGCGGGAATTTCCACGCTTTCAGGAATTAAGGACTTCAGGGGTAAAAACGGGCTTTACAACAGTAAAGATATTGACGCGGACAAGATATTTTCGCTGTCTTACTTCATGAAAGATCCGTCATATTTTTATACGAATTCAAAAAATTTCATTTATGATATTGATTCAAAGGGGCCCAATATAATTCATAAAGAACTTGCCAGGCTTGAAAAGAAAGGCATTCTTAAAGCATTAATCACACAGAACATTGACATGCTTCATGAGAAGGCAGGTTCTGAAAATGTCATAGAGGTGCACGGTTCGGCCTCCAGTCATAAATGCCTTTCCTGCGGGAAAAAATACGGGTTTGACGAAGTATCGGTAATCGTCAATGATGATAAAGTTCCGCGCTGTGAAAACTGCGGAGGAATAATCAAGCCTGAGATAATATTTTTTGAAGAGCCGTTAAATGCGACATCGATAGAGATGGCTGTTCATGAGGCTTCAAGGGCTGATTTGATGCTGGTGCTTGGTTCTTCTCTGCAGGTGCAGCCCGCCGCCTCTATTCCGCTTCATACGCTTGACAACCGTGGAAAGCTGATAATAATCAACGATATGGAAACCCCTCTGGACAGGTATGCCGAATTAAAATATGAAAACCTGGAAAAATGCTTTTCGGGAATAGCCTCAGCTTTCTGATTTTATAAGAAAAAACGCCGGCGGAAAAGTTTCCGTCAGCGTCTGAATTAAAACTTAACGCGGATATGTCAGCGTTTGCCCTTTATTTTGCCTGCTTCGCCGCTGCTGGTTGTATAAGTTCCTTCAAAGGAATTTTCGCCGTCAAGTTTAAGATTTGCCATGAAAGTCCTGTTAGTCTCGGGACATACTCCGTTCAGGACAACAAGTTCGCCCTTTACGTTGCCGTTGAGATTAAATCTGCCTTCGGCGTCATTGGCTGTGCCTGTCAGTTTGAAGCCTTCCTGATAAAGCTTCATGGAACCGGTTTTATTCTGCTTGCTGTATTTATAAGTCCACTGTCCGGTGAGGTTGTTACTTTCAGGAACGCTTGTGCATCCCGAAACAAGACCTAAAAACATAGCGGTTACTGCGAGAAGTAAAATTTTTTTCATTTGCGCACCTTTTTAATTGTTTGAGGTTTATCGCCGGGAATATATTATATATACCGTAACAAGGCAATTATTGACCGTTGAAATTTTGAAATTTTTGTTCTCTGTTTCAATCTGCTGAAACTTTATGGGCCGTTTCTTTTTTCCTGTATCCCGTGAGCATGACCCCGCCTATCACAAGTATAATGCCCAGTGTATTGAAAAGCGTAATTTTCTCGCCCAGGAAAAACCAGGCCAGGAATATGGTCGATACCGGAGTGAGATACTGCATGACATTAAGCAGGGAAAGCTCTATTTTGTCCATTGCTTCGAACCACGCGAAAAACGCCACTGCCGTCGGAAAAACCGCGAGATAAAGAACAATAGACCATGCGGAAAATGTAACAGGCATTGTATGCGCCACAGGCAATATCAGAAGCAGTATGAGCAATTCAAAAGCGCCGAGCAGCATTGTCCAGGTAGTGGCGGCATAGCCTCCGACTCTTTTCACTACCGACTTGCCGAAGACCGAATATATCGCCCAGCAGCAGGCAGAGGCAAAAACAAGCAGATCTCCGGCAAGATGATTCATCTCATAGGCAAAGCCTTTCATCGTTATTACGTCAACCACAAAGAGACAGCCGAAAAGACTTATGAGTATGCCCGTAATCTGAAGAATGGAAATTCTTTCTCCTATAAAAACACCGAGAAAAAATATGATTACCGGATTTATCTGCATGATGAGCGAACTGTTTATGGCGCTCGTCGAACGCTGTCCCAGAAAAAGCAGCGCGCTCATCCCGGTAACTCCGAAAAGCGCCAGGACGCCCATCTGCAAAATGTCCTTTACCTTTACCGCGAAAAGCTGTTTGCGCATGAAGATATATCCGTAGAGCATGAGTATGGCGCCGCCTATGATGAAACGTACAAAGGAAAGACTGACAGGGTCTATCTGATTATTGCTTATGAGAAAGCGTCCGCTTACAAATGTCGTGCTCCATAGGAAAGCGCTGACAAAAGACCAGAAGACGCCGACTGCGTAATCAGATTTTGAATGTGTAACAGGATTTTCCACTTCTGCGTTTTTTCCGGGTAAAATTTGTGAGGGACTAATATATCACCTGCAGGAATATTTCCAAAGGGAAACAGATTGTTCAGTCGTTTCTTCTTTCGATGAAGCCGCTGATGACCTTGTCAAGGTCCTGATGTTTTCCGTCCGGCATGTTGAAGCGTTCGCATATTTCCCTTATTATTCTCACGGTATGCACGGTGGCGCCGCTGGCGAGGTCGGCGGCAGTGCGTTGAATCTTCAGTTTTATTTCCGGTATAAGGCAGACATAATCGGATTTGCCGGAACGTCCCTTTTCCTGAATTTCGGGATAGGCCCCGTCAAGCGAGACATTTTCAACCCCGCTAAGCATGAACTTGATGGTGAAAAGTTCATCATAGTATCCGAGTTCCGAATAGAACTGCCCGAGAAAATAAACGGCTTCGGAAATGAATTTTATGATGTCTTCATAGTCGATGGCGTCGCCTTTCTTTTTCATAAGCCTCAGAAAGTAGAAAAGGCCTGACTGAAAAGCCTGCCAGAATTTTTCCTCTTCTTCAGTGTATGAACGCAGCGCGACATTTGTAAAGAAGCTGTCCGTTATATCGGCGTGGTTCAAAAAATATGAATCATCAAAAGTGTAAATTGAATTTTCCACAGCCCGTTTTATCTCGGAAAGGCTGAACTTTTCCTGCTCAAATTCTGAGGGGAAAACAGCGATTTCCCAGAGTACACCTTTTGCGAGAACGGATTTTTTAGTTTTCTTGACGTAGAGTTGTTTTGAATGATTGATTTGTTCGATAAAGTAATTTTCAGCGCCCGGTTCAGGGGATTGTTTTCCCTCGTAAAGTACGCCCCTGAGCATACGGCCCAGGAATTCGCGCTGATTTCTGAGGGCCCTCTGGACAATGCCGTGGATTTCAGATGCCCTGTAGGCCGGGCGGCTGGAAGCGTCCGCCGTTCGTATATAAAAAACACCCTGCTGAAGTTCATTTTCGCAACTGTAGCCGCATACATGCGGAAGAGATGAAAAACGCCTTATGACGAAAACAACGTATCTTTTTCTGTCAACCACGGGTTTTTCTATATCAAAATCGACCTCCGGGTCTGAATATCTGTTGATGAAATTGCCGACATCGGTAGGGTCAAATGATTTAGCTTCTTTTTCAGTAAGGCCTGTATATAAACGGGGACGCCCGGCTTTGTCTTCTCCCACCCCGACTACGAGGTAGCCTCCTTTTGTATTGGCCATGGCCATGCAGTGACGGGCGAATTTAGCCTTTTCCGCCCTCTTGAGCCTTCCCCAGTTCTGCGCCGCTTTATAATCAAGTTCTTCAGATTCTATTTCGCGGTAAATTATTGACCGCCAGTCAACGGGGATTCTGTTTATTACATTTTTTTCCCGCATTTCAAGCCTCCCGTTAAAAAGCTTACTCCCTAAGCTAATGCCATCATCGGATTAATGCAAGAAAGTGAAAAAAATACAAACAGCGTATTGACAGTTTCATTTGGATGATATATAATATTGTACAATGTAAAATATTTAACAATGTAAAATTATGACAAAGACAATACAGGTAATAGAGAGAGCTTTTGATATAATGGAGCATCTTGCTCCCGACCGTGAAGTTTCCCTTGACGCGCTGACTGCCGCCACCGGATTGAATAAGGGCACTCTCTGCAATATACTTAAAACTCTCGTAGCGCTGGGCTATGTTGAGAAAAACGGGCCGGGGAATTACCGCCTGAGCTCAAAATTCATGAAGTTCGGCGAAACCTCATCCCGTGAAAAACGCATAACTGAGACAGCTGAACTTTATGCGAAACTTCTTGCCGATGAAACCGGGGAATCGGGCGTTGTATGTACCTTGCGCGCGGGCCGTGTACACATTATAGCGCAGGCGCAATTTCAGCGTTCGCTGATGATAAATCCTTTTTCAGTTTATAAGGATATCTCCCTTTACCACAGTGTTTCAGGACGTATCCTGACGGCATTTCTCTCTGCCGGGCAACTGGAAAAAATCGTTGAAGTCTCGGGCTTTCCTGGAAGCGAATGGGATAAGATAAATGATCTGAAAAGTTTTGAAAAAAGCTGTGCCGGAATTTGCTCAAAAGGTATTTCAGTAATGAGCAATATTGAAAAGGAAATAAAGGCTTTCGCCGTACCTGTTTTTGATAATGAAAAGCGCCTCTGCGCATCGCTTGGCCTGACCATACCGCTCTCCCGCTCCAATGCCAATACTGATAAGAAAATAATAGCTTCTCTAAAGAAAAATTCCGCAAAAATGGAAAAGGCATTTTCGCGGGAAAAACTTTCGCAGGAGGATTTCATTAAACTATAAAAAGGAAAACTTATGAACATCAGCAATCTGGACAAATTCAAATTCAAAATCAATTCAGGAAAAGTCTGTATAGGCACTGTCATAACGCTTTCAGACCCCACGGTAAGCGAACTTGCCGGCGACGCCGGATTTGACTTCACATGGATAGACATGGAACACGCGCCGCACACACATGAAACGGCAATAAACCACATAAGAGCTTTAAGAGGTACTGATGCCGCTCCATTCGTCAGGGTGCCGTGGAATGAACACGGGATAATCAAGCCTGTGCTGGACATGGCCCCGGCGGCCGTTATCATCCCTATGGTAAATACGAAAGAAGCGGCCGAAGCGGCTGTAGCCGCCTGCCGTTATCCGCCGACCGGCAACAGAGGATGCGGTGTCAGGCGCGGCAATCGTTACGGCGCGACGCCTTTTCTGGAATATCTGAAAATTTCAGAAGATGAACCAATGGTGATTGTCCAGATAGAACATGTCGATGCGGTGAAAAATCTTGACAAAATCCTGAAGGTCCCGGGCATAGGTAGTATATGCGTGGGGCCGACTGATCTTTCCGGTTCCATGGGCAAACTCAACCAGCTTAACGACCCGGAAGTTTGCCGTGTTATAGATGAAATCTGCGGAAAAACCCGCCGTGCCGGTCTGGTGCTCGGCACCGCGAGCGGTCCTCTTGATATATGGGTCGCACGAGGTATTCAATGGATAGCGCTTACCAGTGATTGCGGCTCGATTTTCGGCAAGGCAAAGGAAATCCTTGATAATGCTTCAAAATTCAAACAGAAAGATTTTTAATGAAAATAAAAATTTTAACCGCAATACTTTTAATAACCTCGACAGGACAAAATATGATGGCAAAAAATAGTGCTGATTTATCAGTTAAAGTTGAAAATACTTGCAGCGAAACGATTCTGAAATGCGGAAAAACGGCGGAATTCAGCGTCGAAATCAGAAAAGACGGAGAGCTTCTCAAAAAAGGCGAATGCAATGTCGCCCTTTCAAATGACGGGGGAACTCTGTTGAAAGAATACAAGTACAATCTCGCCGACGGCAATCCGTTTAAAGTTACAGGAACGATGAACACCCCGAGCTTTTTCAAATGCCAGGTTGATATGGACAAAGCCTCAGATGCCTCATCTGCCGCTTTTGAGCCTGAGAAAATCGTTCCCGGCCTTCCCTGTCCCGATGATTTCGATAAGTTCTGGGCGGACAGCGTAAAACGTCAGGAGGCCGTGCCGAATCCAGTCAGGTTGATTCCAATGCCGCAATCCGGCAATAAAAAATGCGAAGCGTTCAAAATAGAAGTTTCGACTCCGGACAATGAAAAAATCTACGGATATATGACAGTGCCGCGCAAAGACGGAAAGTTTCCGGTAATCGTGAATGTTCCCGGCGCCAGCAAACTGGTGAACGCTCCTATTTTCCGTCCTGAAGGAAGCATTATCTACGTGGTGATGAATGTACACAGGCTGGACCCCTCAACTGATCCGAAAGAATGGCAGGCGCAGAAAAAAGCCATCAGGCCCCTGCGTTACGCCGGTTTGCCCGACCGTGAAAAATACTATTACCGCAATTCGATACTTGCGGTAAACGCCGTTATAAATTATATGACGTCATATCCGCGATGGGATGGAAAACACCTTGTTTTCGACGGAGCGAGTCAGGGCGGCGGCTTCGCGCTTTTCATGGGAGGCATCAATAAACATCTGACGGCAGTGGTGTCCAGAATAAGCGCCATGTGCGATCACGGCGGCTGTCTGGCCGGACGGAGTTCCGGCTGGCCGTTGCTTTACATGCAGGCTGCCGCGGACGATAAGGAGCAAAAAGATAAAATTCTGAAGATGTCCGCTTATTTCGACGGAGTCAATTTTGCCGGACGCATCAAAGTGCCTGCTCTGGTAGCTGTCGGATTCAAGGACATCACATGTTCGCCGGGTTCTGTTTATGCCGCTTATAATTCCATAAACTCGGAAAAGAAAATCATCACCGATGTGCAGGCCGGACACGGTATCTCAAGAGAATATTCGAAACAGATTGACGAATGGCTTAAACCCAGGCTGGGATTGGAATAAAAATAAAATAAAGGATTTTAGTGTTATGAAAAAAATCAAGACACTCATAAGCATGATAGAGCCGCGTCCTGAAATAATGAAACTTCTCTCGGAAATAGAGGATTACGCTGATATCAGCTTCCTCGGAGATGGAGAAAATATCGGCGAGAGGCTTGAGGGAGTGGAGGTGCTCTACGGTTCAATTCCCGAAAAGGATTTTGAAAAGGCCTCCAGCGTCCGCTGGATACAGACCAATTCAACAGGAGTGGAACACATGATGTATCCGGCCTTCAAAAACAGCGATATCATTCTGACCAATGCCGGGCCGTCCATTACCACAATCGTGGCCGAACATGCCCTTGCGATGCTCTTTGCCCTGGCGCGCAACCTGCATATACAGAGAGACTACATGCATGAACACAAATGGGAAATAGACTGCGGCGTCGAGATAGGCGGCCTTTCCCTGGGAATACTCGGTTTCGGGAGGATAGGCATGGCCATGGCGGTACGTGCCGCGGCATTCGTAAAGGAACTTCACGTGCTTGACGTAAAAGTGCCGGAAAAACCTGATTACGTCAAAAAAGTCTATAGTTTCGATGAACTCCCTGTTCTTCTAAAAAACTGTAATGCCGTAATATGCTCTCTGCCATTGACCCAGCAGACAAAAAATATGATAAGCGATAATGAAATGGCGATGATGCCGGACCGTTCATATATTGTGAACATAAGCAGGGGAGGAGTAGTTGACGAAGCCGCTCTCATCAGGGCGCTTCGGAAAGGCAAACTTGCCGGTGCCGGACTTGATGTTACGGAACAGGAACCGTATCCCGCGGACGGGCCCTTGTGGGACGCTCCCAGGCTTCTTCTTACCCCCCACAGTGCCGGGTACTGCGAACGCCTGAAGGAGAGAAAAATAATTCAGTTCATCAAAAACTTCAAGGCATACGTGAAGGACGGCAAAGTCCCCGGAAGCCTTGATAAAAACAGGGGCTGGTAATCAGAATATTTTGCTGAGGACGTAGAGAGCGAGGAGGGCTTCTTCACAGGTGGTCTTTTCCTCCTCAAATTTTCTATATCTCAAAATAGCGAGAAGCCATAGCGAATAATTGAGCGTATGGTTTTCATTGAGAAGTTTGTCATCGGCGGCCCTGTTGAAATCATCGTAAGTCCAGTCATAAATATTGACGCATTTCATTTTGTCATATTTGATTTCAGGACAATAATACTTGAACCCCAGATTGAAACATATTCTGATAAACTCGTCATAATCGGCTTCGTCAAATTCATTGAGGAGATCTTCAAGGATTTTTATGTCTTCGCTTTTATCGGGAAGCTTCTTTCTTATTCTTTCCACAAATATTTCAGAGATGGAACCCGGCTGTTTTTTTTCTCTGAGGAGAAAATTATAGAATTCGCCGACAGTACCGACCACATTGGCGAGGGCTACGCAGAACTGCATTCTTATGGATGGCTTCATTATTTCCCTGAACTTGGGCAATATAAGGGTAATGACGGAAATATCATCGAATTTGCCGAGCGCGTCAGCTATCGCGGCAAGCAGAAAAAGATTTTGCTCTTTTGTAAAAGCGTTCTTCAATTCGTTCAGTGTTTCAATGGCTTTTATTTCCCCGAGCGCGAAAGCGGCGCCGCCCCTCAATCCTTTTTCCTGTGAATTAAGCGCTTTCAGCAGGGATGGTATTGCTTTTACGCTTTTCAGGCGTCCCAGTGAATAAGCGGCCCCGGTGGCGAGCCCGCTCTCTTCGTCTTCAAGTTTTTCCATCAGGGCTTTTTCACTGTCTGGGTGTTTGATGAAGCCGAGACTGTTTACCGCGCTGTAACGTACCGGAGGGGCCGGGTCGTCCAGGGCTTCAATTACTTCCGGCAGAAAAAGGCTGCTTCTGTTTCTCGATATGAAGTTGAGCCTGTCCTGAAACGACATTTTTCCCGTTACATCCACAAGTCTGAAAAATGTCCGGAGAGGGTTTCCCTCAAGAAAAGTCGTTACCGTACTCCAAGCCGAGCCTTCGGGACCTGCTCTGTACGGGGTAAGCAGCAGCGCGCAGACAGGCATGCTCAGCGCGCTTATCATGATTATGAAATGGTAAGCGCTGAACTTGACGCCGGGAAGCTCTATCTGGGAATTTGCGAAAAAGTCCATGCAGACGCCTGAAAACAAGGCCCCGAGAAAACCGGCGAGGCCCGCGATACTGAAAAAAAGAGCCATGAAAACGGAACGGTTTTTCTGCGGAGTTTCAGCGGTGAGTATGGCAAAGACCGCCGTAATAAGCCCGGCATTGAGAAAGCCTCCGTAAATGAAAACAAAAACCGGCATCCACAGGGGTGTGCTTTCCCTTATGAAAAGAAAACCTGTAAACTCGAAAGTTTTCAGCAGTGTGGTTATGATTATCACCGGCTTGTTGCCTTTCTGCGCGGCTATGGCGGACCAGAAATAACTGCCGAGAAAGGAAGCCAGCGATGAAAAAACAGCGTATATCTGTATAAGCGTGTTGGAGTAGCCCAGGTTTTTCAGGAGATATATATAAAAGAACGCTATGAAAAAAGAACAGATAAAGGTGAAAAAGCTGTAATAGCTGATAAAGCTTCTGAAATTGTAATCGGAAAGAGCTTCCCTTATCATCCTGAACGGCCTGATTTTTTCTCCTGTAATTTCCGCTTCCATCTTAGGAATGCCGAAATAAAAAAATATCTCGGCCAGAGACATGAGCGCTCCCGCAAAGAGAAGCACACTGATGACAAAACTTCCGTTTCTGCCGATATCCAGACTGAAACCTATAAAGAGACTGACGAATATGGCGGCTATGAACGTTATGGCGTTTCTTTTGCCCCAGAAACCCGCATTTTCCCTTTGCGGAACTAAATCACCTATCCAGCTGAACCATACAGGTACGCTCAATGAGGAAAACAGATGTGTGATGAAAAAAAGGATTATGAAAATCGTGTTAATCAGAGAGTTTGCGCCGCCTGTTTTCATGATTATTATAAATCCGAGTAGAAAGAGAAGCGAACGCGAAAGCAGGGCCGCTGATATGTAAATCCCCTTTCGTCTGCCCCAGTAAACGGCAAGGAAAGCTGAAATCAGCTGGAACGGCAGGACTATATTGGGTATCGAATTGACCAGGCCTATCTGAAAGTTGCTCAAATCCAGAAATATGCAGAGCACCGAGAGGAAAAGACCACAGCAGATAAGGTTTGAATAAAGCACCGGAAGCGCCCCGGTATAAATCACCGTCGCGCTTATCCTGCGTATTTGTCTTGCGCTTAAAAACATTGTAAACCTTGTATATTATCTGGGCCCCATTCCCTTCGCAAACGAAGTTGAGCGAAGATAATAAATAGGACTCCGTCCTCCTTTGCAAACAAAGTTGAGCGAAGACAATCAACGGGACTCCATCCCATTGATTTTATATCTTAAGGATGTATTTTCATAGAGTAAATTGCTATTTTCTTATAAAAATTAACCCCGGAGCATCTGAAATGGGAAAAAAATTCATATATAAACGCGTTCTCCTGAAAATAAGCGGAGAAGCCCTCAAAGGCAAACAGGAACACGGCTACAACGCAGAAGCCGTAAGCACTGTGGTTGACAGAATAAAAGCGGCGATGGACAATAAAATCCAGATGGCGCTGGTAGTCGGCGCTGGAAATGTCTGGCGCGGAGTCAACGGGAAAAACTGGGGCATGGACAGGGTAAGCGCCGATTACATGGGCATGCTTGCCACTGTCATGAACGCGCTTTGTCTGAGAGACGCTCTTAATTCAAAAGGAGTGCAGGCCGTAGTGCAGACTTCCATCCCGATGTCCCCGATAGCGGAACCCTTTGACCGCCTGAAAGCCATAAAACATCTCGAAAAAGGCAGGGTGGTTATTTTCGCGGGGGGAACCGGAAGCCCGTATTTTACGACAGATACGACAGCATCGCTCCGTGCGCTGGAAACAAACTGCGAAGCAGTCCTCAAAGCCACCAAGGTTGACGGCATTTATACCGCCGACCCCATGAAAAACCCGGACGCGAAACGTTATGAAAAACTTTCTTTCGATGAAGCTATTTCAAAAAAACTGGCGGTGATGGACCTGACGGCTTTTTCAATGTGCAGCGAGAACAAACTTCCCATAATAGTCTTCAACTTTTCTGACCCCGGAAGTCTCACGAAAGTACTCGGCGGGGATTTGAGCATAGCTACTGTAGTGGAATAATTCTTATCTGCGGATTATACGGCCTACCGCCTGTATTTCCTGGGAATTTTCAGGATCGGCGGAAACCGTCCACTGAAGTGTTACAGAGCTTCCGTCCGGCAGTTTCAACTGATGTTCATGAACGGCGTCCGAACCGCTCTGCGCAAGGGAAATCAGACTGTCCAGAAGCCGCGTCCTTTCATTATCCGGCAGTCCTGAGAGAAAAGCTTTGCCTATGAGTTCATCTTTTGTTTTGTTTTTAAATATGGAATATGCCCGGTTTACGAATGTCAGAATGCCGTCGGTCTGAAAACGGCATACCAGTTCGGTCTGGCTTTCAATTATTTTTCTGAAGAGGGATTCGTTTTTTTCGATCTTTATCTCAAGTTCTCTGTGTTCGATTTCCCTGGCCTTGTTATCAAGGCTTTGCTTTACAATCCTTCTTATTTCAGGGAGCAGGAGGGGTTTTCTCAGGAGCCTGCTTACGCCCATGTCGTAACAGCGTATTATTTCTTCATCGTTTGCGTGGACGGTAACGGCGATTATCTCAAATTCGTCATCAGGCTGCGGCTGAACTTCCCAGAGAAATTCAAAACCGTCCATTATCGGCATGAACAAGTCAAGTATTACTACTTTGGGCCTGTGCTTATTGAAAAGCTCCAGTCCGTCCCTGCCGTTTTTAGCGGAGTATATTTCATAGCTCTCGTTTTTAAGGGCCCTTTCGAGGATAAACCTTATAGATTCCTCATCATCTATTATCAATATTACGGGCTTGGTCATATATTCCGTCTGTTTCTATTCGCATATTTTATCAGTTTTATCTTCATAAGGCAGATAAATCCGCTCAGTAATTAATAACTTTTACAGGTATGTTGTCGTTTTCATATTTGACACCTTTGTCCAAAGGGGCTTTGTTCAGGACCATGACAAACTGCCTGGCCCACTCTTCCATGATATCCTTCAAATTGCCATAGGCCCTGAAATCGTCAAGATTAAAAAACGCGGTTTCCTGCTTTTTTCTGTCCTTAAACATGGCTATTACTTTACCGGTCGCGCCGTCGCGGATGCGGCCTTCGATTGCGACAGAGGACTCCATCGGGCTTTCGGTATTGGCCTGTTTAGTCATTTTGATTGGCACGAGGATGAAGCCTATTGGCGTGAGATTTGATAAATTCTTCAATGTGCCTATTGCGGGTTTCCCCGGGACTATTTTTACGAGGGCCAGTTCCAATACCAGAACGCCGGGGCCGGGTTTGTCAACCAGTTTGAATCGGTTGTTTTTATTCTCTTTCAGCGCGGTTTTGAAAGCGTCTTCGGTGTATTTTGCGAAATCGGCGGTATCCTGGTCTTCCACGTCGAGCCAGGTCCTCATATTATTTCTTTCAAGCCATGATTTCGGAAGCTGTTTTTTCGTATATACCGGCATAATCATGATCTTATCATAATTGGCGTTTTTAAAACTCGGATCTTTCCATACCTCATGGATAGGCAGAAGATCACAGTGTTTCATCATTTGCGGGTGTTCCAAGAAGCCTGAATCCGGAACGGGTTTAGCGGGGTTGGAACATCCTCCGGCCAAAATCAAAGCAGAGACTGCCGCACAGATAAACTTCAATTTATTTTTCATTCTGTTTCTCTCCTTTTTGAAGACTCTAATTTATAAGACTCAAAGGTTTTTATTCAGGCTGATCCAATTTGCCTTCTCTGACAACTTTATATTTTCCGGTATCGGTGTCAAGGTCATAGATGTTGAAATTAGAGAGACTGTCAAAACCGTCATAATGTGTCGCGAAATTCAGGGAGACGGAACCTGTTTTGTCGCAACTCTGTACGCGGTGGAAAACATTGCAGGGCCAACTGAGCATCGCGGGGCCTTCAAAAATGAGTTTTCCATTCTTCTTTATCAGGTGAGGAGTAACAGTAAAACTTTCGACAGTTCCATTTTTTGAGGTATATATCTCTATATATCTTATTCCGTGAACGACAAGCAGATTGTCATCCTGAAACGGGTGCATGTACCAGGGCCTGTCAACGTTCGGCATGGGCGCGGGAGAGACGGCACCGCTCCCGTGTATGACCCTGTGTATGGAATCAATCCGGGGAATTGCATTCACCGGGATTGTATCAAACGCCACATTGGGAGTTCTTCTCATCGGGTTAAGGGCGATAATTTTATAAAGCCCCTTTACTTCATCTATGACATGAACGTTGTTTTTGACCATCTTTTAAGACCTCTCTGTATTTATACAGTAATTTCCCATATATTCCCTCCAATTGCAACTGTGAATCCATTTACTTTTTCAAGTTTGTAACAGCAATATTATTTTATATCGAATTCCTGAAGCTTATCATCAAGGGCAAGTTCTTCTACTGTAATATCTTCTACGTGCGCGAAGCGCGGGCCTTTTTTAAACCAGTCAAGCATCAGACTGACTTCGTCCGCATCGCCCTGCAAAAGGGCTTCGACTTCTCCATAACCCACATTCCGCACATATCCTTTCAAGCCAGGATATTTTTCCGCTTCCTGCAGGGCGCCGTAGCGGAAACCCACTCCGGTAACACGGCCCGATACTTTTATAAGATATGCTTTTTTCATAAGAGGGGCTTTAAGTTTTGTTTTTCCTTTTACATTAGACTCTTTCAGGGCTATTTTAAAATGAAAAACTTAATCATCCGGGAAATTCGTCATGGAAAAGGCGCTTGAACATTTTACAGGTTTTCTCACTCTGGAGAAAGGGCTCAGTGAAAATACCCTCATCGCGTATCGTACAGACCTCTTCGATTTCATAGATTTTCTCAGGAAAACAGGCATCGCGGGTTTCGAGCATGTATGCCGCAACAATATTCTGGACTATCTGGGCAACTGCAAGGACAGAGGCATGGAAACCGCGACCCTTGCCAGGCGGCTCGTTTCGGTGAAAGTTCTTTTCAGGTATCTTTTTCAGGAAAAGCTTATTCCGGCGGACATAACAGATGTCATGGATTCCCCGAAGCTCTGGCGGCTCCTGCCGGATTTTCTTTCAACACAGGAAGTCGAAAGCCTCCTCAACGCGTTTGAAAAAACAGGCAAAGACCCTCTGATTTTCCGCAACAGAACGATTCTTGAACTGATGTACGCGTGCGGGCTGCGTGTTTCAGAAACAGCCACCCTGAAACTCGGTTCAATCAATATTCCCGAAGGAATAATAAGGGTAATCGGCAAAGGAGACAAAGAAAGAATTGTTCCTGCCGGAAAACCCGCCCTTAACCTTGTCGGCAGATATATAAGCGAAATAAGGCCTCAACTGCTTGCCGGTGAAGAAAACACCCTCTTTCTTTCCCGCACCGGAAAGCCCCTGGACAGAGAACGGATATGGGCCATTGTCAAAGACGCGGCCAGAATAGCCGGGATACATAAAAACATTCACCCTCACACCCTGCGCCATTCCTTTGCCAGCCATCTTCTCGAAAACGGCGCGGACCTGAGAATAATACAGGAAATGCTCGGCCACGCCGATATAAGTACCACTCAGATATATACTCACATAGACCAGCAGAAACTTTTAAATGTTCACAGGCGCTTTCACCCGAGGGCCTGAAAAAAAGAAAGATTATCTTTATGAATGGGAAAAAATATAAAGTAAAAAAACTCTCCTTACCGCAGCTTGCCATACCTCTGACGCTGTTTATTATAACATTTGCCTCCTGGTTCTACATATCATTTGTCTATAAAATTCCCGCAAAGGTACAACGGACTTATCCGGTAATGGGGACGATGGCGGAGCTTACCCTGTACGGCGCTAAGGCAGATGCCGAAAAAGCCGCCGACATAGTGCAGGATACATTTCTGGAAGTTGAAAAAGTATGCAATATTTTTAATCCCGACAGCGAAATATCCATGCTCAATAAAACCGCTTACGAAAAACCCTTCAAATGCGGAGAACTCCTCTGGGATCTCCTTATGCAGTCAAAAAGGTTTTATACTTTATCGGGAGGCTCTTTTGATATCACCGTCAAGCCGCTTATGGAGCTCTGGGGCTTTTACAGAAAGGCCGGCAAACTTCCCTCTGAAAAGGAAATTTCCGAAACCCTTGAAAAAGTAGGACTGGACAAGGTAATTTTTGACGAAAAACTCCATACCGTCAAATTCACCCGCCCCGGCCTTTCCTTTGATCTCGGAGGAATCGCCAAAGGCTATGCCGTTGACAAAGCCGCGGAAGCCGTGAAAAAACTCGGCATCAAATCAGGCATCATAAACCTTGCCGGCAACATGTATTGCTTTCCCGTCCCCCCTCCCGGCAAAAAAGAATTTACCATAGGAATAAGGAACCCTCTCAAAAAAGAAGAAATCTGCGGTAAAATAGATTTGCTTGGTACATCAATATCCACCAGCGGAAACTATGAGCGCTATGTCATAATCGACGGCATCCGTTATACCCATATCATGGATGTTAAAAAGGGAAAGCCCGTAAGCGATATTCTTTCTGTTACCGTAATTACTCCGCTTGCTCTTGACGCGGATGTCATTTCAACATCCGTTTTTATCAACGGTGAAAGCTTTGCCCGGGAAATATGCTCCAGATACCCGGCGACAAGCATTCTGATAATCAGGCATCCTCCCGGAAAAATGGAAGGGACTGAAATAATCAAAATCGGCGGAGTATGGGGCGATATTAAACTTTAAATCCTTGCCGGTCAACGATATATTGCGGAAAATCATCTGCTGACTTAATCATAAAGTCTTTCTCTCAATATTAAATCATCTTTTTTAATAAAATACATACAAAATAATCACTTGGAGCTATTGACTTAGTCAGGATTTGTGATATAATAAATTTAAATGGATGAAAAGGGATTTTGGAGATGAAAAAAGACAAAATATCAATAGTCCGTTCTTATATCCTGGAACAGATTGAAAACGGTTCTTTCAGGAAAGGTGAGAAGATTACCGGCGCTCGCGAAATAGCATCACTCATAGATGTATCTTTCCTGAAAGTTCAGCAGGGCACTGAAACCCTTGTGAGGGATGGAATACTTGAAAGCGCCGGACGCGTCGGTACCTTTGTATCAAAAGAATGGCAAAATACCATTCCCAGAGATTCCATTAAAACTATCTATTCAAAGTATCCATGGTATTCAGAGTTCAAGGAATTACTGGAGTCTGAAATGCCCAAATGTCTTATCTGCAACGAATTGACGCATGGTGTTTTTGAAATAAATACCACTATAAATGCCCAAAGCAGGCAAAATGAATATATGGACCTCAGCCGGATATTTGATACGATTTATCCTGACAAATCAGACTTCTTCATGCAACCTTTTCGCAGTTTTTATTCGGGGAACAAGCTTTTCGGCATACCTTTTATTTTTTCGCCGCGTGTCATGTTTTACAACAGGGAACTTTTATCAGAAGGCGGCTGTGAAGAACCGTCAGACGCCTGGACATGGGATGATTTTATAAACAGCATAAGAATACTGAAAAAGACATTTCCCCCTGAAAAGATATTCAACTGGACAGTTCAGGGATGGGGCAATTTCATATTTATGTCCGGAGGCTCTCTCATGCGTCCTTTGGAAAAAGACCCTGTCAGGATTGACAGCCCCGAAACAATAGACGGTCTCATGAAATATGCAGCCTTGAAAAAGGAAATGGAAATAAAAGATATCGCTAAAATATCGGACTTTGCCTATGACAGAGAACGCTTTGTTAAAGGTGAGATGGTTTTTCACATAGCGCCCAGGCAGATTATGACGTTTCTCAAAAATTCGGACTTCAGGAAATGGGGCAACGTCCCGATGCCCGGAAGAAAATTCACCAGTCAGGCCACTGACGTGATATGTGTAAGAAAATCTCTTGCCGATTTTCAGACGGCCTCGGATTTTGTAAGACTAATGCTGTCTCAGGAAATGCAGGACTTCATGGCGTCCAGATTTTATGCGATACCGGTACGCAAATCTTCCGCTTTCAAAAGCATCGATTTCGATCATCCCGGCGACACTATATTCCTTGATGAAATACCTTATATGACCGCCGACTACAATCTGGCTTCCCCTGAAATATCTGAAATGTTGCGTTGCGGCCTTGAAGGCATATTCGAAACAGATTGCGACATAGAAAAAGCCGTCCGTGAAGCGGCCGCCGCACTGCGGACTGTTCTACGTTTTAAAAATAATAATGGAAACTCCCTTAAATATCAGGAGGCTGTATGAAAAAAAGAAAAGGCAGGAAATATAAATTTACGCTTATCGAGCTCCTCGTTGTGATAGCGATTATAGCAATTTTAGCGGCAATGCTCCTGCCGTCTTTGCAGAAAGCGAGAGATACTGTCAAGCAGACCGCATGCAAAAACAACATGAAGCAATTCGGGGTGGCGCTTTTCCAATACACAGGCGAAAGCGCAGATATAATGCCGCTGGGCAATGTATATCCTCAGATACTTCTGCTCCCGGTAATATATCCGGATAAACGCATTGACAATTTTGAAATCAAAACCCTGTTCTGGTGTCCATCGGCGAAAGCGGACGAATATGCCGCAACGGTTACGGGGGCTCAGATGCAGCAGACTTGTATAGACTATCAGGCGAAACTTACCAATACTTATTCTTTTTGCCAGTCCCCTTCTGAACTAGGTCCTGTAAAAATAACCATGTTCAGCAAGCCTTCCAAATTTATATATGCCGCGGATGGCAAGGGCTCATTCAGATTCTCCCAGTTTGATTTCGACGGACATGTCTTTTACAGGCATCCTTCCAATTCCCTCAGTGCTCTTTTCCTTGACGGGCATGTGGATGGGAAAAAATATAAACCCACAGTAACTGGGGCCCTCACTCAAAGTGGAATGCTCTCCGGTGAATTCAACTGATAATAATTTTACAAATTAAAAAGGAGATAGTTGATGAGAAAATTACTAAGCGGCCTTTTCGTTTCCTCACTCTGTATTTTGACTATTAACGCTGAAACTGTTCCGCTGACTTTGCAGAACCCTTCAAAGACTGAATACAAAAACTGGCCCCTTACTTTTGGTGTTCCCTTCGCAAAGGACGCCGTAAGTTCCGGTGATAAATTCATCCTCAAAGACTCATCTGGAAAAGAAATTCCGATACAGACTGAAATTACTTCAACATGGAGTCTCAATGGTCCCGCCCGCTGGCTTTTGATTGATTTTCCAGCTGACCTGAACGGCTCTGAAAAACAAAACTACACCTTTGAATACGGGAAAGATTTAAAAAACATTACTCCCGGTAAATCTATAACTGTAAAAAATATCGAACAGCCTTTTTCAGGTTACGAAATTCAGAACGATTTTTTGAAACTGACAGTACGCAAAGACGCCTTCAACCTCTTTGATAGCGTTACGGCAAACGGCAAAGTGCTGGTCAAGGAAGCGAAGGATTCAGGCCCCTATATTATTGACGCTTCGGGCAAGACATACATGGCGGCATGGGGCCAGCCTGACGAAGTGAAGATTGAAGAGGCCGGGCCTCTGCGTGTTGTTGTCTGCGCCAAAGGTTGGTATTATGCCAAAGACGGCGAGAAATTCTGCCGTTACCTTGTCAGGACTCATATTTTCGCCGACCAGCCGTTTGTCAAAGTCCTTTACACTTTCATAATAAGCGGCGATACCGACCGCGCCAAATTCAAGGACATAGGATTAAGCGTCCCGGTGGAAAGCGCGAAAGCCGTTTTCGGCGGGCTTGAAGGAAAAGCGTATCAGTCCTCTGGCAAATCGCAATATCTCCTCCAGTACGACTGCGACAAATTTGCCGTGCGCAAAGACGGAGAAACTCTTGAATGGGACAAAAATCCCGATGGGAAAAAAGCCCCCGGCTGGATAAAGGTTTCGGGAAACAACGGTTCAGTTCTGATGTCTGTAAGGGATTTCTGGCAGCAGTTCCCGAAGGAGCTGGAATTCACGGATAAGTCACTTGTTTTTCACGCCTGGCCCTCGCACGGAATAGCAAAGACCGACAGAAAAATCGAAGACGCGATGATCCAGTATCTCTGGTTTGTTCACGAAGGAAAAGTCCTGGATTTCAAAGTCCCTGAAAGCTATATAAAGCACAAGGAGGGCCATTCTGAATATGAATACAGATATCTGGCTTCTGGCGCAAAGGCCAACTGCATGGGATTGGCGAAAACCCATGAACTGCTTTTTGCCTTTGAGAGCGCAGACAGCAAAAAAGATGATAAGATACTTGCGCTGTGGGACAGGACGCCTTCGTGCCTGGCATCTCCCGAATACATGTGTTCGACGGGTGTTTTTGGAAAGCTTCATCCTTATGACATCCAGAAATTCCCTGAAGTCGAAAAGGGCCTTTCAAGGGCGTTCGACTGCGAAAGGAGATTGGAAGACCACACAAGGGATTACGGGATGTTCAACTATGGTGACGGGCATACCGGATGGGACTTCAAGAGAAACAGGTGGTCGGACGTTTATCGCTGCTGGAGAGCGTTTCATCACGGCGCTCCGAGGGTGCCTTGGATATTGTACGTCCGCTCCGGCGACAGAAAATATCTTGATTTCGGCATACGCAGTGCCAGGCATCTCATGGATATAGATGTCTGCAATTATACAATACCTGAATTGGAAAAGAAGCCCTATCCTGACGGAAAAATTCTTGGCGCTTTGAATGATTACAAAGGTATTGTGCACTGGCATTCAGGCTCAAGGCTCTTCGATTATAATACACTGACCGATTTCATGCTCTATTATTATTATCTGACAGGCGACAAAAAGGGTCTGGAAGCCGCAGTACAATGGGGAGAATCTGTAAAGAAAAGATACAACAAACCTTTTGGTCACAGGGAAGGCGCCGGGACTACTTCGTCTCTTATAGATCTCTATCAGGCAACCTGGGATGAGGGATACAAAAAAATCATAGACAAACAAATGGAATACATGCTGTCCACGCAAAATATGGAAGAGAAAAACCAGAACGCAACAGCGCCGAAACAGAATTCTGATAACAAGGCTTTAAGCAACAGCGAACTTCCCTACGGCGCATTTCCCCAGTGGGAAAACTATGCCCCGTGGATAGAGAAATACTGGCTTCTGACGGGTGATGAAAAAACAGGACAGAGAATTGTCGCATGGGCTGACGCGTACATCGCCGGATGGGGCGATTCATGTTCGCAGTACGGCGGAATACAGGTCAATATCCCGGCATACGCGTACTTTGTCAGCAAAGATCCGAAGTATCTTTCATACGGGATGAAACTGATGAATAATTTTATCAGCAGTATAGAGAATTCACCGGGATCGCTGATGGACGGTTTTGCACACAGTGGTCAAGTATCTCTCGGATATGGTTATATGGCCCAGAGGCTTCCGTATTTACTGCAGGCTCTTTCCGAAGCAAAGGAACCGATAAAGGAAGATTGGAGCACATCTGATAAATTCTCTTTGCCTTTCAGTCTTATTTTCTCAAATAAGAATAAAACTCAGAACATTGATTTTATCCTGTTTGATGAAAAAGATGCTGATTTTAAAATTATCCTTGGCGGAATTGTAACTTATACAGATAAAAGTCCAATAAAAGTAACGGTGGTATCTCCTTCGGGGAAAAAAGTGGCGGAAAAGGACTTTACTCCTGGTAAAGGTTCCTTCGATCTTTCTCTGGCAGTCGCTCCTGACGGCGAAAAAGGCGCATACAAAGTGACTGTTTCGCGCAAAGGAAGTTACTGGTATCTTGCTAATCCAGTAAAAACAGAACCCGTTCTTAAAGCGGTTTTTCCTGTAACAAATAAAGTCTTTGTCACAAAGAATGGAAGCGGGGCTGGTTTTTATTTCATGGTCCCGGAGAAAGTGAAATCTTTTACTGTTAAAACCGTATCGAATGGTTATTTCGCTGTCTTTACCCCGGACGGTCAGTTGGCTGCAAAGGTAACATCGACGCCTGGAAAGGAAACCATCACTGAGGTAAAAACGAAACCGGATCAAACTGGAAAACTTTGGGGGCTGAGAGGCGATTTTGAAGGTTGTACTATGGAATTCTCAAGCAAAGACGCGGAGATACCGCCTTATTTCGCGACAAATCCTGAATTATTTTTTACACCAAAATCAAATAAATAAAAAAGGAAAAAGGTAGAAATGAGAACAAAGATTTTAGTATTGGCAATAACGTCTCTCCTCTGGATGACGGCGTACAGTCAGGATCTCAGTATTTTTGAGGCGGCGCAGAAAAATAATCTGAACAAGGTCAGAGAATATAGCGGCAATGTGAACACTCCGGCGCAGGATGGAAGGGGCTGGACACCTCTGATAGCGGCGGCGTTCGCGGGACATGCCGACATGGTTAAGCTGCTCATAGAAAAAGACGCTGACGTCAACGCTAAAAGCAGCGGCAAGGGAGAGACCGCCTTAATGAGAGCAGTCGCATACCCCGAAATAGTAAAAATACTCCTCGATAAAAAAGCCGATATAAATATAGCAAACACCAGTACCGGATCTACAGCGTTGATGTTGGCAGCGGCGGCAGGCCATAAGGAAACAGTGAAAATACTGCTTGAGCACAAGCCTGATTTAAAAGTAAAAAATAAAGGCGGAAAAACGGCCCTGCAATGTGCCGCAAATGCTGAAATAACGGAGTTAATCAAAAATGCCGAAAGCATAAGTAATCAGTAGTTTTTTTAAAAAAGGATGATAATAGATGAAGGCCTCCCCTGTATTTTCTTTCGCCCAAAAATTATATGAAAAAGAAATTGAAGCCGATATAAGGAATGATGCTTCGGATTGGTACGAGTTTTCAGTAGCGCCCGATGGAAAACTTGACGTAAAGGCCGGAACGGAAAGAGCTGTTCTTTATGCGGTGTATGATGCTCTGGACGGAAAAAAATCGGGGAATGAAAAACCTGAATTTTCAATCCGCGGCCTTAACCCCTGCGAAAGCCTGAAAAGGCATACAAAGGAACAGATAATAAAGCTGATTGACCGGATGGGCAGGTGGCGGATGAACACTATTATTATCCACTCAAACTACGGTTTTGTGAACCACAAAAATACAATCGTGGAGGAATGCGCAAAAAGAGGGATTGAAATGACGCATTACACATATTCAAACCTTTCCTTCATGCGCGGTATTGAAAATACACACTTCGCGAAAGACGAAAACGGAAAGCCCCTTTATGATAATCTGGAATGTGAAACAAGGCTCTGCGTAAACGACAAAGACGCTTTGAATAAATATGCTGAAGGCGTTAAAAAATATCTCGGCGAACATTCTGATTACGAACGGATGCTCTTTGCCACGGCGGACGGACGCTCCCTTTGTCTGTGCCCGGCTTGCAGAAATAAAAACGCGATAGAACAATGGCAACCTGTATTCGATGTGTTTTTCGATACCGCTTACGGCAAACGCAAACTCGAAATGATATCCTATGTACAGCGTTTCAGCGTTCCTGCCGATACATCAAGAATCAGCAAACTCGACAGTGTGATGTTTGATACACATATCCGCTATCCGAGAACTCCACTCGGGGTTTTTCATGAATTCATGAAAGAAGGTTATGATGTTGAAGTAAAAATGGACTCCCGGGCGGCACGGCCGGTAAATCTTTATCTGCTTGACAGGATTAAAGACTGGAGAAAGTCTTTCAGCGGTAAACTTTATATCTTTGAAAATCTCATGATACAAGGCATTCTCGGCTGTCCCAGGCCCAATACTTCCGTTTACCTTGAGGATCTGAAAACTTTCAGGAAAGCTGGAGTTGACGGAGTGGTTTATGAATGTTTTGAACCTGGAATAAAGCCGTTTTTGAAATGTTTCGATAAAATAGCCGCCGCAATGTGGAACGTCAATGCCGTGTATGAAAAAGACAATTTTGAAAAAGCATATCTGGAGGATGGTGCTTCAGATACAGATCCCTGGGCAGTCTGGCCCGGATGCGAAAAATGGGACGGGGTGAGAAGCGATTATCCTATGTCCGAACTCTCTGTACTCTACTATAAGGTCATCAGATCTCCTGACAAGGATAATATTTTCAATATGATGGATTATGTCATGGAGCATGAAAACCGTGAGGACTTTGACTGGCTCTACATTTTATTTACAGGCATGAAAAAAGCCTTCAATATGGGATTCATCAGCCCTGAAAGTGAAAAGGAAAAACAGTTCCTCTGCATGAGAAAGCTCTGGGACTTTCAGGAATTGCGCCAAAATCCGCGGCAGGAGACTATAAATATTATCAAGTCTCTAATGGAGAAAGAACGTTCCAGCTGAAATTTTTCAAGTTCAGAATAATGTAACAAAGGACCTTTTTTTAATTTTCTCTGTTGACATTGTTCATAATATAGTATAAAATTAAAAGATAATTTGCTTTATAGAGAATTTCCGTGTAAACCGGAAGCGGTCGCGCCACTGTGAATGGGACAGTCCCATGAGCCAGACCTCTGTTAAGCTGATTGCGGTATGTCTCCGCGCAAGGGACGAACGTGACAGTGATTTTATATAAACAACTGCCGATGTTCTTCGTGAGGAGCGCATCGGCAGATTTTTTTTGAGCCGTTTTCGGGTTCCCGTCTGCCTTGTGCCGTTCCGCAATCTATACGCAAAAGGCTTGTGATTATGCTTATTTATAAGGACGGGACGTATCTGGTTGAAAAAACAGACGGGCATGTGCATGTCTGTTTCAGTTCTCCAAGGCTGACGTTGAGTTCCGCCGTACTGAACGGCGGGGTCTGCCGTGCTTCACATCTCGTGAATATGAAAGTTGACCAAAATTTTAACGGCGTGCGTACGGAATGCGGCCCTCCCGAAGAAGCATTGCTTGACTACATCAGACGCAACGGCTGGCAGGGCACTGCCGTGGGTATGATGACATCGACATTCATGGCGTCTTTCAGAATGACGCTTTCGAATGAACAGGATATTCATACAGCCGTTATATGCACCTCGGGACTGGCCAACGCTAAACGGGCGGGAGACAGCGCCGAATACAGGTTTATGGCCCAGGAGGAAGATTACGCGCCCGCCGCCGGCACTATAAACCTCATCGCGATTACAGATGCCAAACTTTCCCCGTCCGCCATGACCGAGGCTGTAATGATTATCACCGAAGCCAAGACTGCCGCCATGCAGGAGCTGGATGTCAAAAGTTATTCCAGCGGAAAAATTGCCACAGGCACCGGCACAGACAGCATAGCTGTGATAACAGGGGAAGGCCGGAATGTGAAGTATTGCGGAAAACATGTGATTTTTGGCGAAATGCTCGCTAAAATGATTATTTCGACTATAAGAGATTCCGTATTGAAAAATGGTTCCGACTCCAATTTTCAGGAATTCAGAATAAACTAGTTAAAAGAAGGGATTGATAATGTTTTCAAGGAAAAAGGCAGGAAGTATTTTCAGAGTTATGTTTTTTACGATTGTCGAGCTCCTGGTTGTGATAGGCATAATAGTGATACTGGCAGGAATTCTGCTGCCGGCACTGGTAAAGTCCAAAGACAAAGGGAAAAGCGCCAGTTGTATGTCAAACCTCAAACAGCTGGCCTTGGCGAATACTCAGTACTCAAATGATTTCAGCACTTATGTCTCATACAACCCCGGCCCTGTCGGTGGCAATGACGCCAGATGGCATGGGGTAAGAAAGGACAGCGGTTCTGATTTTGACCCTTCAAAAGGCCCTCTTGTTTCCTATCTTGGGGAAAGCGGCAAGGTTAAAGCCTGTCCCGGGATGCAGGATTTTGCCAGCGGTTTTGAAGCCGGATGCGGGGGATACGGCTATAACGAGGCAGGCGTTGGTTCAACAAAATACCTCATAGGCTTTTCATGGCCTGATTATTCTCTGGTAACAGGCATGAAACCCGAAAAAATCGAAAACCCCGCATCAACTGTAATGTTCGCGGATGCCGCATACCTGAATTCGGGAGTTTTAATAGAATATTCTTCCGTTGAAGCCCCTTTTGCGCTTTGGGGGGCAACGACCGATAAGCTAAGGACCAAAAAGCCTACTTCCAGTTATTCTACTGCCACTGTACATTTCCGTCACGGGCGTTCAGCCAATATTTCCTGGGTTGACGGACATGCCGACAGCCGCAAAATGACTTTTTCTCATACTTCCGGTATTTCCACCATCGCGGAACTCGAAAATGTCAATATAGGGAATTTCGGTCCTGAGGATAATTCGCTTTATGATCCGTGGAACGACAATATACCTGAAAGCTGAGAAAGGAGACTTTTTATGCAGAATCTCAGAAAGACTTTCGTTAATTTAGGCGAAATGGTTATGGAAAAAAAGCTGGAATTTCGGAGAAAGCGCGAAAAAACCAGGCAGATAAAACGTTATTCGAAATCAGTGGTAAATACAGTTGTTTTTCTGGCTGTATTCAGCGGCATGGGTTTTGTCTCATATAAAGTTTTCCACGATGAGAACAGGCGTCCGCCCGCTGTTTATACGGCACTTGAAGACCAGACTGAAATAAAAAAGATTTCAGCCTGTATTGAAGTGACTTTGAAAGACTATGTTTCCGGAGGTAAAAAATTCAGTCCGGAGAAACTTTCAGGAATATCCCCTCAGATAACCGCGATATGGAACAGTCTTTTTCAGGATATCGCCAATCCCGGAACTGCCGTGGTACTGAACGTAAAGTCTATTTCCGGACATGAGAGTATTTTAAAGGCGGAGTGTGTCGCCGGTGAAAACGGTCGTTTTGTTTTTACCCTGCGCCGTGCGGGGAATAAGTTTTCGGTAATAGGCATAGACCGTCTCAGAAGCTGAACCGAGTTCAGTTTCAGTTTTTCTTTGGATTTTTTTTGGTGGTAAATTTGCAAAGCGGCAGAAAAGGGATATACTACTTTTTGCTGTTTTGATTTTGCTTATATTCTAACAGAAACAAGGAATACTAAAACGATTATGGACAAAGTAAAGAAAAGCGAAGTAATAAAGAAATACGCTCGCAAGGAAGGCGACACAGGTTCGCCTGAAGTACAGATAGCTGTGCTTACTAAGAGGATTACAGAACTTACAGCGCACTTGCAGACCAATAAAAAAGACCAGAGCACCAGACATGGTTTGCTTGCTATGGTCAGTCGCAGGCGCCGTCTTCTCAGTTACCTGAAAAAAACAAATCACGAGCGTTATCTTTCCCTTACACAGGAACTTGATATACGTAAGTAGTATCGGTTTAGAGGAAAACCGCGGCTTGTCGCGGTTTTCATAAAATAATAAAATAATATCAGGATTTAGAGGTAAGAAGGCGAAAACTTGAGCTTCAGTGGAATTCGGTCGGTATCAGTATCTGAAAAAATGTTCGGGGATTGATACCGCTATTCCGCGAAGTAAGAATTTCTGCTTGATTTTACCATACAAAATTCATATTATTCCGTGAACAATGCGCGAAGATGTATTCTCTAATTACGAAAAACGCGCGAAATGACTTTTTTTAACAAAGGAATGAAAATGTCAGAAACAAAAATAAGTTTCGAAATCGACAATGGCCGCAGTATTGAAATCTCAACAGGAAAAATGGCAAAGCTTGCCAACGGTTCGTGCCTGGTACGCCAGGGCGACACGATTGTGCTGGCGGCTGCCTGTTCCGGCCCTGCAAGGAAAGGGGCTGACTTTTTCCCGCTTCAGGTTGATTACAGGGAAAGATACAGCGCGGTAGGCCGTTTCCCCGGAGGATATATCAAGAGGGAAGGTCGCCCGAATGACAAGGAAATCCTCACATGCAGAGTTACAGACCGCCCGATAAGGCCTCTTTTTCCGGATGGATATTATGACGAAGTGCTTATACAGGCGCTTCTTATGAGTGCCGATGGCGAAAATGAGCCCGATGTATTGTGTATGCTTGGCGCGTCAGTCGCGCTTTGCCTTTCAGATCTGCCCTTTCAGGGACCTATCGGTGCTGTGAGAATCGCTTATATTGACGGCAAGTTCGTGGCCAACCCCACAAACTCGGAAATCAAAAAAAGTTCAATAGAGCTGATTTACGCGGGTATCGCCGACAAGGTCATAATGATTGAGGGCGAAGCACATGAATGTCCGGATCAGCTTCTTAAAGACGCTATGGTTTTTGCAAATGAAATAATTAAGAAACAGATTGCGGTACAGTTGGACCTGATGGCAAAGGCCGGGAAACAGAAAAAAGCCCCTGCTTTGCAGCTTGTTCCTGAAAACATAAAAACAGCTGTCGTTAACTTCTCCAAGGATAAACTTGAAAAAGTTTCTTCCATACACGGCAAAGAAGAAAGAAATGCCGCTCTCGACGCTCTCTGCAAGGAAGCGATACAGATACTGGCGTATGAAAATCCCAAGGATAATCAGGAAGAACTTGAGATAAATGTAAAGAGAACATTTGATGACCTCGTGAAAAAATCTGTAAGGGACGCGATACTCAACAAGGGCTTGCGTCCTGATGGGCGTTCGGTAAAGGATTTGAGGCCGATAAGCGCTGAAGTCGCTGTCCTGCCGATTGTGCACGGAAGCGGTCTCTTCTCACGCGGAGAAACTCAGGCCCTCGTCCTGACAACCCTCGGCGGCCCTAAAGACACACAGGAAAACGATGCCATAACAGGCGGAGAAAACGAAAAGAAATTTTATCTGCATTACAACTTTCCTAATTTCAGCGTTGGTGAAGCAGGAAGAATAACCGGTCCCGGAAGGCGTGAAATAGGTCATGGAAACTTGGCCGAACGTTCAGTGGCCCAAGTAATACCGGAGGATTTCCCGTACACCGTCCGTTGCGTTTCAGAAGTGCTTGCCTCCAATGGCTCAACCTCCATGGCCAGCGTTTGCGGAGCTATCCTGTCCCTCATGGACGCGGGCGTTCCGATAAAAGCGCCTGTCGCGGGGATTTCATGCGGGCTTGTAACTGATGAAAACAAGTCTGTTATACTTACTGACATACTTGGAGCGGAAGACCATTTCGGCGATATGGATTTCAAAGTATGCGGTACACGTGCCGGAATTACAGGATTTCAGCTTGATCTGAAACTCCCCGGAATTCCAATAGACCTGCTCTGCGCCGCTATGGACCAGAACCTTGTAGCGCGTAATCAGATTCTCGATATAATCGAAGCCTGTATGCCCGCGCCGAGACCTGAAATAAGCAAAAACGCCCCTCAGATGGATACTATGAAAATCAATCCGGCCAAGATAGGCGCGCTGATTGGTCCCGGAGGGAAGAAGATAAAGGAAATTACCGAGGCGACCGGCGCTTCAATTGACATTGAAGATGACGGTACTGTCAAGATATTCGCCAAGGACAGGGCTGCCCTTGATTACGCGAGAGAGAGAATAGAAGGCGTAACAGCTGAAGCTGAGATAGGCAAAGTCTATCGCGGCAAGGTTGTCAACGTCAGGGATTTCGGCGCTTTCGTCGAGATAATGCCCGGACAGGAAGGTCTCCTGCATATTTCCGAAATGGCGAACTACAGGGTCGCTCAGGTTACAGATATATGCAAGGAAGGCGATTTCGTCTCAGTCAAGGTCATTGACATTGACAATTCCGGCAAGATACGTCTCAGCAGAAAAGCCGCTCTTGAAGAGATGGATAAAAAGAAATAATCGGGTACCCTTAAATTTAAAGGCCGTATGAAAATACGGCCTTATTTTTAATGCGGGCAAGGTTTTTTTCCTCTAATCTAATTTGAGAATTGCCAATGCCGGACGCGATATCAACTACAGAAAATAAAAATAAAGTTCTTAAGTTTGTTTTATTTCCTCTGATAATCTGCGCGGTTTACGCCTTTCTCTGTCTCTATGGCATTTCAACGGGCCTTCCCTCTGATGAAAGACTCAATGTTTCTCTCGGCGGCATATCCAGCGTTGAGAAAAATAGAGAAAAAATCAGTCAGCTCATTTCTTCCGGCATAGCCGAACGATCGGAATTCATACAGAAAGAAGACAAGCCTCAGATGGCCCTGCTTTCTCCATATCTCGACATGCTGAGGACTTATCATCCCGATGAACAGTATATCCTGAAAGTAATTGCCCGGATGGTCAGGGAAAAGGATATAAATCCCGGTTCCTATATCTATGGCCCTTTCTTTTTTTATCAGGTCGGCGCGGGACTTTGCGCGGGGAAAATTCTCGGGCTTATCCCGTCCGGGCAGGACGCGCTTTATTACATGGAACATCCTTCGGAATTTGCTCCGGTATATCTTAACGCCAGACTGGTATGTGCCTTTTTCGGGATAATGACGCTTATTGTCACCTACCTGACAGGCATGAAAATTGGCGGTCTCCGGATTGCCGTTACCGCGTCAGGCATCCTGGCGCTCATGCCCCTCATGAACATGGCGGGGAAATTCATAAAGCCGGACACTCCGGCCGCTTTTTGGACTGTCGCCGCTCTGTTCTTCGCTGTTTCTGCGATATCACGGGCAAAATGGAGCGACTATATTCTCAGCGGCATATGCACGGGGCTTGCCGCAGGGAGCAAATACCCTGCCGTCCTTGCCGGGAGCTTTATCCTCGTCTATCACATCATACGTCGCGTGAAAGAGAAAAAAGGCATTATATGTCCTGAAGATTTGATGCTGATTACGGCGGGGCTTGCCTCATTAATGAGCTTTATTATTACAAATCCGGCGTTCCTTGTACATAATGGTATTTTCATGCAGGATGTGAAGTGGATATCCGGGGTACTGCGCGAAGGTTCCTTTCTGAACAATTTATGGGATTCGGCGGTGTGTTATACTCAGGACGCTTTTCTTTTTGACATCGGCCCTGCCGCTTCAATAGCCATAGTCGCCGGTTTGTTTGTAATATTGAAAAAACCGTCTGCGGAATTCGCTGGAATGCTTCCGGCGATAGCGGCTTTTATGTTTTTCGCGTGCCGCGGCAGGCCGGGTTCGGACGCGTATATGCTGCCTGTGTATCCGGCGCTTGCTCTTATAGGGGCAAAGGCTTTTGAAAGCATTTCAAATAAATATCTCAGATACGGACTTTTCGCAGCGCTTGCTGTTGTAACCTTCAGTTATTCCCTGGCATACAGCAGGGTTGCGGCGGCTGAAAACGTGAGGCTCAGCGCGGCGCGCTGGTTCAATGAACATGCTCCCGCGGGGGCAAGTGTCGCGTCTCTCCAGTATCCCGTCGGCTACAGAGTACCCATGGTCAGCCCGGAACGCTATATTCTCAAAAGTTCCGACTTTGACAAAGACGCCTTGAAATGTGATTATTATTTTGACTCGTCTTTTGAATGGAAATACTCAAATTGGCAGGACCGTTTTGCGGGGAGAACTGTCGAGAATCCGCCTCCATCCTCTGATTATGAAGTCATTATAAGGATGGAGAATGTGCCCCGCGCTCTCTTCGGGCTTCTGCCTTTAAAGAGAAAAAATATGCTTTCCCCCTATATTGAAACAATTGCCCCGTGTATAGTAATATATAAAAGAAAGGGCATCTGAAAATTGTATAACGGTGAAAAAGTATCGGTGATTTTTCCGACATACAACGAAAAAGATTCCATGAAGGAATCGATTGAGGATTTTTTCTCAAGCGGCATTATCGATGAGATAATAGTGGTAAACAACAACGCGGTATCCGGCACCAGCGAAGAAATCGCGAAGACTAAAGCAATTGAACTGATTGAGAAAAAACAAGGCTACGGTCATGCCCTCATCAGCGGCATGGCCGCGGCAAAGGGAGATATAATCATACTTTCCGAGCCGGACGGCACTTTCTGCGGAAAAGACGTGAAAAAACTGCTGGCTTATTCCGAGGACAAGGATGTTGTTTTCGGTACCCGCACCAGCAGCGCGTTCATACTGGAAGGCGCCAATATGGGGCTTTTCCTGAAATGGGGCAATTATGCGGTAGGCAAGTTGGTGGAGTTTCTTTTCAACACCACGATATTGACGGATGTCGGATGTACCATGAGACTGCTCAGACGCCGGGTTTACGAGGAAATAAAGAATGATTTCCGGGTAGGCGGAAGCCATTTCGGTCCGCACCTGATGCTGCTTGTGATAACGCGCGGAATACCTTTTGTCGAAATACCCGTAAATTACCGCAAACGCATCGGAGAGAGTATGGTTACAGGTAGTTTCCTAAAGGCCTTCAGACTTGGAATTATCATGATTATACTGGTGCTTTACGCGAGATTCATGAGTATTTTCTGTCCCGGAAGCATATATTATCATCCGAAAAAATGAAAGCGGCAAAAAATTTATGCCCGGTGAAACTGAAAAGACTTTATCGGTAATCATTCCCGTTTACAACGAGGAAAAAACCCTCCTGACAATGCTGCGGAAAGTCAGGGACGCGCGGCTTTCACTCAAAAAGGAAGTCATCATCGTCAATGACGGTTCAACAGATACTTCTCCTGAGATAATCAGAAAATGGCTGGAGGAGCATCCGCCGACCGAAAGAGTCAATTTTAAATTTTTTTCAAAGGAAAACGGAGGAAAAGGTTCCGCGGTAAAAGAAGGATTGAAGCATTCAAGCGGCGATATAGTAATCATACAGGATGCCGATCTCGAATATGATCCCGAAGACTATCAGGCCTGCGTGGACCCGATATTGAAAGGCGAATGCAAGGTTGTTTACGGTTCAAGAGAGCTTCAGAAAGAGCGGCGCGAATACTCCTATCTTTCCTTTTTTCTCGGCGGGCTGATGGTCAGTACTTTCATGAATCTTCTCTATGGCTCGGAACTCAGCGATGAGCCGACATGTTATAAGACTTTTGACGGCAACCTGATAAGGGCGCTTCTTTTCAAAGGCAACGGCTTTGAATGGGAACCCGAAATAACTTCAAAGCTTCTGAGACTGGGTTATGAAATCAGGGAAGTACCGATAAGTTACAAGCCCAGAAAAATAAACGAGGGCAAAAAAATAAATTGGAAAGACGGCATTAAAGCGCTCTGGACAGCGTTGCTCTGGCGCTTCAGGCCTATGAGAAAGGAAAAAAGGAAACTTGACGCTTTTCCTTCCGAAAAAACTTTTATTTCCTTGAGGGCCGTCGAAAGACAGACATTCCTTCTGATAGTTTTTCTCTGTCTCTCAGTCAGACTGCTCATAATTATACCCGGCATGGTAGACCCTGAAAACTCATTTGTCAGGCCGGACTCCGAATCTTATGTTCTGCCGGCCATGTCTCTTGCGCTGAACGGCGATTACAACAAATCGCCGGTATCTGAGGAACCCGCGACGTTGAGGCCTCCGGGCTTTTCAATATTTCTCGCGTCGATTTTCGCGTTGAATGATTGCGGGTTGAAACTGCCCGTGCTGATATTTTGTTTTCTGGGTGCTGCCATACTTATTCCGGTTTATTATACTGGCAGACTGTTCGGGGGGTTTGCGACGGGTTCTCTTGCGGCGTTGCTTTTCGGTCTCAACATAACAGGTATAGCGCTTACTCCGCTTTATCTTTCAGATACGCTTTTTACTTTTTTCTCGGCGATGCAGCTGTATTTTTTCGCGAGGTTTTATTTCAGGCCCTGTTTAATATATCCGTGTATTTCAATACTTTTCGCCGGGGCGGCGGTATTGATAAGGCCAGTGGGGCTTCTATGGATAGTTCCCTGTGTTTTCCTTATAATGATTCACGGAGGGATTTCGTTCAGGAGCAAATTCGCGGTGTCAGCCGTCTGCGTCTTTATATTTCTTGGCATAATATTTCCGTGGATGTACAGGAACGAATGTGTCGGAGCGGGTTTTGCCATAGACACGAATTCCGGGAATATGCTTTATCATAACGGAGCTGTACTTCTGGGAAAAGCCGAAAATAAATCCCCCGAGGAAATAAGACAACAGATGATGAAGGAAAGCGAAGAGGAGTTCGCGGCTAACCCCGGAAAATATTCTAATGAGGCGGACAAGGAAAAATACAAGCTTGGAAAGCTGAAAGCGCTGATATTGAAACATCCTCTGCTTTATCTGAGACTGCATTTCAGGCCGTCAATACTGATCCCGGACCTTGCCACTTTCTGCGAGCTCTGCGGATTTACTAAAACAGGACAGGGAACTTTTGACGTACTCAACAGACAAGGAATTATTGCCGCCGTGAAACATTATTTTTCAGGCCAGTTATGGCTTCTGTTCCTGCTTTCTCCGGCGCTCCTGATTGTGCTTGTCACTTACATCGGATGCCTCTGGGAATTTCTCTTGTGGCTTATTAAGGGAAAATGGTATCTGGTATTTTTCTTTCTCGCTTTTGTGGAATATTATCTTTTGCTGCCGGGCCCGGTTACGATGCCGCGTTACCATCTTCCGGCGCTTCCCTTTATATGTGTTGCCGCCGCGCTTGTTTTGTCAAAATATTCAAAGCGGCTTTTCAGAAAAAGTTGAAGCTTTAATATTCGAGGGCCTTAATTATGCACAGTTTTTATTGCGGAACGATACCGGAGGAAAATAATTTAGCGGAGCTTGAAGAACGAGACCGCAAGCATCTCTTCAAAACTCTGCGGGCGAAACCCGGAGAGAAGATCGCCCTGATGGACGGTCTCGGCATTACCGCGGAGGCGGTCGTTGAAGAAGGAACTATTTTAAGAGTGCTTTCGAGGCGTGTTTTCACTAAGCCTGCCTCCGGGATACATCTTTTTATTTCACCGCCGCGCAAAAATAAGATGGATGACCTGCTCAAACAGTGTGCCGAAATTGGCTTCAGCAGCATAAATCCGATTATAGCGGAAAGAACAGTCTCGGAACCTGACAGGAATTCCATTGAAAACAGATGGAAAACCCTGCTCATCGAGGGCTGCAAGCAATCAGGCAATCCGTTTCTCCCTGAATTGCGGATGCCTTTGCCTTTGCGTGAAGCGGTTTCCTTCATCGTGTCCCGGGGGATGAAGGCATACTTCGGTTCTGTCCGTGAGACCTGCCATGAAATCAGCGGCGGACATGAAACAGCATGGATTGTGGGCCCGGAAGGAGGCTTTACGCAGGAGGAGGAAAAACTCATGAAGGATAATTCTTTCACCGCAATTAAAATAGGACAATGGACATTGCGCATAGAAACAGCCGCGATCTGCGGGGCCGCCGTTTTACTTTCCGCAATTAAAGGGTGAATCTTCGCAAAATGGACTTATATTATATTTTCATTTCAAGAGGAGAATTAAATGCCGTTTAGAATAATCGCAACTGTGTTTCTGTCATTTGCCGCTCTCCTGTTATTGTGTTCCTGTGACGGGCAGGTCAATGAACGGAGCCATCCTCTTTTCGTTAAAGCTCAAAATCTTCGCAATCAGGACAACTATGCGGATGCCGTTAAATATTACGAGGAATATCTCTTGATAAATCCGAAGTCGGCACGTACCCACAGCGAGTTGGCCACCCTCTACGATGATCAAATGGATGATCCTCTGATGGCGGTTTACCACTATCGCCAGTACTTAAAATATGAGCCGGAAAGTTCCGAAGTCGAAACAATCGGCAAATGGCTCAAAGCCGCGGAAAAAAAATATTACCTCAAGCTTAAAGAGTCTTATCAGAACAGTAAAGTTGAAGACTTCACGACACATCGCCGGGAAAAAGCCGTCGCGTCCGCGCCCGTGAAAGAGCAGACGTCTGAAGCCGTTTCCGACACGCCGCCGCCTGAACCCTCAAAAGAGGAGAAAACTGTTTCAATGGATGTTCAGCCGAAAAGCAAAATCAATATGAAGTTTTACATAGTAAAAGAACGTGATACATTACAGAGAATTGCCTCTGTAATTTACGGCAATTCCAAATATTATAAACTTATATATAAGGCAAATGAGGATATACTTCCTTCTGAAACGAGGCTTATTCCGGGTCAGAAATTGCGTATTCCTCCGTTGCCTTCCGAATAAAGGAGGTTTTGTTTATGCTTAAAACATGTTTTATGACAGTGTTGTCCGCGTTGATGTTGCTTTCAGTGGCAGGATGTCTTTTAAGTTCGGCCCCGTACAGAAACGTAAATTACTACGATATAGGGAAGCCTGTTCCGGTGTCGCTTGAAGGAATAGACTTGAAAGTAGAGCCCTTTGTTATGGATGCTCCGTCAATGTGCAAGATGCTTTACCGTTCTGAGAAATGTAGAATATTTGTGGATGATTACAATAAATGGATACAGTCGCCATCCCTCATGCTGAGTGTTTTTGTGGAAAACGCGTTCAATGAAAACATAAAAACAGATATTTCCGGCGGACTGTGTTTTACTCTTGACGGCAAAATCACAGTATTTGAGATTGATATGGATTCCAGCGAGTCAAAGTTGGGAGTGGACTATAAAATCCTGCGCACTCAAGACAAGAAAGTTTTATTGCAGAAAAGCAGTATATTCTCTCATAAGTTCGATAAGATATCAGCTGAAGTTTTTGCCGCCGCGATGTCCGTCGCCGCCTCCGGATTTGTGGAGGAACTGAAAAGTGAACTTCTGGTGCTCAGGGCCGGCGAACTTAAAAACGCGAAGAAAAAAGCAGATATAGCCTCAAGTCCCGGCGAGAAAGGCCTGAAAAATGAAAAAACTCAAACCGGAACAGCTGATAAGCGCTAGGAAAATCTCCGGCAGGGTCGGAAGCCTCGGCAGAAAAATCTCAGAAGATTATGAAGGCCGTGAACTGACATTGATAGCAGTTTCAAAAGGCGCTCTTGTTTTCGCGGTGGAGCTATTGAAAAAAATTTCCATCCCCCTTAAATTCGATATAATCTCAGCCAGTTCCTATCGCGGTACAAAAAAAAGCTCAGACTTCAAAATCAATTTTCATCCTGCTCACGAACTTATCAGGGGGCGTCATATTATTATTGTCGATGACATTCTCGACACTGGAAAAACGCTTTCGGCCCTCGGGTATTTTATTATGGGCCTTTCGCCGGAAAGCGTTGAAATGTGTGTACTGCTGGACAAATCCTCTGAGAGAACAGTGGATGTCAAGTGCAGGTATTGGGGTTTCAAAATTCCCGATGAATTTGTAGTCGGCTATGGACTTGATTTTGATGAATACTTCCGGAACCTCCCGTACATAGGGGTAATCCGGGAAAAGTAGAAATTCAGTTTTTCAGTTTCTGTATTTTGGCGCTGATTATTTCGGCGAGTTCACGGGCCTGATCTTCGGGTTTGCCCTCGATTTTTTTAAGTTTACGGGTCATTTCGGGTATGGATGTTTTTACCACTCTGGTAGGCGAGCCCTTGAGCCCGACCGATGATTTGTCCATGCCCAAGTCCTGCTGTCCGTGCTTCTGTATCCCTTTTCTGAAGTAATTAATCCTGCCTTTCAAGGTGCCGAATCTGGGTTCGCAGGCTTCTTTAAGCACCATTATAACGGCAGGCAGAGGGACTCTCAGTTCATCGTGTCCGTTTTCGAAAAGACGGGTAAGTCTGATTTCGGAAGGATTTTTTTCGGAAGGTATTTCGATGTGATTAACAGAGGCGGCCTGCGCCCATCCGAGATGCGCGGCTATCGCGGGACCGACTTGCGCCGTGTCACCGTCTATTGCCTGTTTGCCGCAGAAAACAATATCAAAGGGGCCGTACTTCCGTAAAGCTTCCGAAAGTATAAGAGAGGTTGACCATGTGTCGCTTCCCGCGAAGCAAACGTCAGATAGAAGGATGCCTTCATCTGCTCCCATCGCGATTGCCCTCGCCAGGATTTCTTCTGCCCTTGGCGGGCCCATCGAAAAGACAGTAACACGCGCCCCGTTGCCGTCTTTGAAACGCAATGCCGTTTCTATCGGAAATTCGTCAAGAGGGTTCAATACGGCGCCGGCGCTTTTCCTCTGCAATGTATGTGTTTCCGGATCTATCGACACTATGCCGCTGTCCGGGACCTGTTTTACGCATACCGCTATCTTCATCTTTAAACCATTCATTTTAGAATAGCAAAATCTATATCCTGCGGCATGGCATTGCCAGGGTTTTAATTGAAAAAGCCTTTCTAAAGAATGGAAAAAGCGCCGATATCAGGCTAGATTCAGAGAAAATGAAATGCATGAGGTGTTGAATATGACTGCTGGCTTATCCCTCCTTTCCCTTATTACGGCTATAATTTCCCTTCTTTTCGCGGCGGCTGTTGCGGCGATGGCATTCAAGCGTTTTAAATTTCCTTATACTATAGGGCTGGTCATTTTAGGAATTATTCTAGCGGCGCTGGCTTACAATTTTGAGTTTTTTGAACCTCTTCGACAGTTCACCCTGACCCCTCAGCTTATATTATATATTCTGCTGCCGACATTGATTTTTGAAGCATCCCTTAACATAGACAGCCGCCTGCTCATCAAAAATATAGTGCCTGTTCTGATGCTCGCGGCCCCCGGCCTTGTGATATCCACGTTCATAGTGGGGATAATGGTTAAATTCATGACCCCGCTCGGGCTTGGTGGCGCAATGCTTTTCGGCGCGCTTATTTCAGCGACAGACCCTGTTGCCGTGATAACCCTTTTTAAAGACGTAGGCGCGCCTAAACGTCTGACAATGCTGGTTGACGGCGAAAGCCTTTTCAATGATGCCACCGCCATAGTGATGTTCAATATTGTCATGGGCATGATAGTTTCAGGGGCGGCTTTCAGCATGGGGACTTTTTTCAAGGGCTCATGCGATTTTGCCCTTATCTTTCTGGGAGGTGTTTTCATCGGAGCGCTTATAGGATGTATCATGATACAGATAATGAAATTTACCAAAGATGATCCTATGCTGGAACTGGCGTTTTCCGTTATTGCGGCCTATACATCATTTATAGTCGCTGACCGTTGCTTTGGAGTTTCCGGTGTCATGTCTTCCATGGGCGCGGGTATTGTCTTCAGCTGGTACGGGACAACGCGTTTTACCGCCGAGGTAAGGGAATATCTCAAAAAATTCTGGGAATTTGCCGTATTTGTCGCGAACACCTTTATTTTCCTGCTTCTGGGACTGACCGAAAAAGTAATGTTTTTCGACATCGGAAAAAGCAAAGGGATTTTTCTTTATATACTTTTTGCCATTATAGCGGTGCTTGTTTCCAGGATTGTCGTAGTTTTCGGATTGTGTCCACTGATAGGGATGATGAAAAACCAGAAAAAGATAAGCATTCAGTACCAGACAGTACTTTTCTGGGGAGGGCTCCGTGGAGGAGTGCCGCTTGCTCTTGTCCTCAGCATTCCGGTTTCATTCGCGAACCGCGATATGCTGATAGGGCTTACGCTCGGAATAGTTCTTTTCACTCTGCTTATACAGGGAACCAGCATGAATTTTCTGATAAGGCTGCTCAAGCTGGACAAACCGGGAACTTTTGAAAAAATGCTGAGTCTCCAAGCCGTCATTTCGTCAAAGCGCAAAGTAATGGAAGTTATTTCCAATCTTGAAAAGACAGGGCATTTTTCAGACGATACCGTCAGCGTTGTGCGCGATAAATACGCCGCGGAAATTTTAGATTCCCTCAAGGAGCTTGAGGACTTAAGGGATAACCCTGAAAATGCCTCCACTGTAAGGCAGATAATATGGTCCGAAACCCTGAACGTCAAACGCAACACATATCATGGTCTTTTTGACAGAGGCATTATTCAGGAAACGGTTTTCCGCGAACTTGAACACAGCCTTAATTCACAGCAGGAAAGCATTACCGCAAACAATATCCCTCCCAAAGTCATCATTGAGCTTATCCCTCCGGAAGTGAAGTTTGAGAAGTTTATATTAAAGTTGCTGAAGTTGGTTTTTCCAGAGGGAAAACTGCTTCGCCTGCATTATGCCAAAGCACTGATTATAAACCTTGAAGAAGCCATAGCGCTGGTTATAGCGGTAAAGGACATCAATGCCCTGCTGGATGATGTTTCCAGGTTATACAGGGAACACTCTGTCGCGCTCAATGAATGCAGGGATTTCTACAAGGACGTTCACGACAAATCCATAGCGCATATTGAAAAGATTGAGAAATCATATCCGGAATATGCCGACCAGGTCAAGACCAGAGTTCTGAGGCAAGTCGGCTTCGACACCGAACTTAAAACCATGAAGGAAATGGTTGAAAAAGGAAAGTTGCCGGAAAGCGTCTGCTCCGAAATGGAAGCCGAATACGAGCGTAAAATTATTGAAAACAGAAAAGCTGTGTGACTGATTTATTCCGGTATTCGGCATAAAAGCATATTCAGACCGAGAAATTTGGCTTTAGGAAAGGAAACGGCCCTCTCGGAAAGTACAGTTACTTTATCAAGGCTTTTTATAAGGTCTTCATTTCTGATTGCCCTGTAATTTTTTGAAAGTATCAGAGCGAAGGATTTCACTTTTCTGTCTTTCAGCAGTTTCACAAGCCCTTCAAGATTTTTTCCGGGATTCACCATGAGTATTTTCTTCCTGAAAAATATGGAAGAAAGCTCTTCCGGCAGCCAGAAAACATCAGTAACTATTACTTCGCTGTCCAGAGAATTTACAGAAGCGAGTATTTTTTCCGAACAATCCTTTTTGTAGAAAAGATCGCGTATTCCGCAAAATTGTACAGCACAACTCAACATGAGAAGCCAGATACAGACGGATATGAAAAACACCCTCTCCCTTCTGTCAATGAAAAACGCCGCTGTTTCTTTTGCCGCATAAAGGCAGAGCGGGATAAGCAGAGGATAGAGAAAAAGAAAATGCCTCGGCCCCCATATTATCCCTATGTCTTTCTGATTCACCAGAAGGCATGTAATGACAGAAAAAAACAGGCAAATTATGGAAAGCATTTTAAGCGGCATTTTATCGGAGTACAGGAACGCGCCCGCCGAAACGGCGGCGATGAGAATAAAGGGCGTTGACGGTATCAGGGATTGCGTGAACAGCGTATCAAAGACAGGATTGGAACTCCTGTAGAGAAATATTGTCAGAAATGTTCCTCCAGCGCAGGACAGGGAAAGAAACAGGGATTTTGTTTTCAGCCCTGACTTGAAGTCCCTGAATGCCATGCCGGAGATACAGCACAGCGCGAACGGCAACGCCGTAATCAGTGCCATATACGGATTGACGCCGCCAGGACTGAAACGGAAAATATAAACATAGAAATTACTGAGTTTGTTCAGAAAAAATTCTATAAAAGGGGCCCCGCCGCCTTCCATTGAAATATAGACGGCTGAATGAATGCCCATAAAATATCCGTATATATCTTTCTGTATCATCCACAGCGGCAGCATCACAAACAGCCAGCCCGCGGCATACAGGGATGTTTTTTCCTTGTTGCGGGTGCAGATGAAATACGCGCAGGCAATGGAGAAAAACATTATGTATGCCTCTTCCCTGAACACTGCCGAAAGCCCCGTAAGAATACCGGCAAACAGAATATATTTTTTCTGAGCTCGCAGGAGAAGCAGTATTCCGGCAGTACAGAGAAAAACGCTTAAAGTATGTTCCCAGAAAGTAAATGCATAAAAGAAAAGAGGAGTGCAGAATGCCGCCGCCGCAAGTCCGCAGAGGAAAAGTTTTTCGATGTCCAGTTTTTTTGTGAGCATGAAGAGCAGGATGAAAATCCCGATTGCCGAGATAAGCGGTATGAAATATATTCCGGCAGTCCCCGCCGCCTTGTAAAAAAATGAGGATATGTATGGCAAATAAAAAGGATAAAACGAATAGACGCCATTGTCCAGTTTTTTGAAATGATGTCCGCAGTAAGGGAAATATTTATATTCAGGGTCAATATCTTCCGCCGGATAATTTATGCGTATTTCATTGAAGGAGCTTATATTCTGCGTCTGTATGAATTTATTCCCCTCGTCGCTTGTCCAGAAAACATCCTTGGGCAGACAGCATTGTACCAAAAGGTATAGCGAGGCCGTTATCGCGATGAGTAAATATATTACTGTCTGATTTTTCATTGCCTGTCTCCCTCTGAGAATCTAAGATGGATTTACTTTTTTTCAAACAAGAACGTGAACGCAAAGGCGCAAAGTGCGCATATGAAAAACCTGAAAAGGAATTCCATAAATGATGCCACTGCGTCAGATTCTATTTCTACAGATACTTTTTATAAGGGCATTTCCGGCAGAGATAGTTTTGCATGTTTTTCTTTTCATCCCGGTATACGGCTTCCTGAAGCAGGCCCATTATTTTCGTGTGTATGGAGATGGTCGCTCCCTGTTCATCCATACGGTGTTCAAGTTTTTCAAACCTTTCTTCAATCCTGTTCAATGTGCTCAATGATCCCGGAGCGTAAGTGATTTCTTTTCTTTGCTCATGCCTGCTGTTCTCCTCATTTCGTTGTTAACATTCCCGGAGAACGCCCCATAAAAAAAGGCGTGCCCCAATCGCACTCGATTCGAGGTAGTAGCATACCTGATAAAGGAATACGGCGAGACACGCCAATTCTGACGTGCCAGAGACATGTTTCCTTTATCAGAAAGCGCTACTTTTCGAATCGAAACATTTTGCCAATGGCAAGAAAATCTAAAAATTTTTAAAACCCGTTTTTAATCTATAAAAACCTCTTTTGTTTGATCTTAATATAACGCCCTAAAGTCTGTTTTACAGACCTCTGTAAAATTATCTTCTCTTTGCGTTACCGCAGATATTTTCCAACATCTGTAATATCAATCCTGTTCTTCTCGTAGTCATAAGTCTGCCCTTCTTTCTTGTACCATTCCTTCCACTGATTGATTATTGACTGCTGCGCGTCTTTCGGAGCTATGAAAACCATACAGGTAGACATATGCGTCATGAAAAACGGTATTACTCTCTCCGTCTCATCATCAAGATAAAGATGTCCTCTGCGCCGTTCGTCAGTTATTTTTCTCTTTGTCGGCGCGAAAAAATTTTTACCGGTCAGATGCCGTAAGCTCCGTATGCAGACTATAACATGATAAGTGTCCGGTTTTGATTTGGGCTCTTCTATGGATCCTCCATCATATCTTTTATCATTTACCACATGCAATTCCTGAATTAATAATTCTACGGCAAATTTGGGATTTTTATACAGAATTTTCATTTCATCCATGAATTCGTCAAGATATCCGCTTTTAGTCATGAGTATTTTGATTGTATTTTTAATATCATTGTTGACCGAGTCTTCTGTATACCCGACTACAGACAGTAAAATAAATAAAACTAATAATAAAGAATGCTTTGCTCTCATGGTTTATTTTCCTTTTTGTAGATCTTTATTTGAATTCTGCTTCCTTTCCCCGAATCGCTTTTTGGGGAAGTATTAATAAATGGACCAAATACTTTGGTTGGTTGAGCACTTTCCGGCACCGTTCCCACTGGATTTATCGGTTGCGGTATAGGTTTTCTGTCCGGATTGTAAAAGTAATAATGCTTTTCCTTTTCACTTGTCGAATTCCCCATTTTCCAGGCGGCATCCTGGCTTTCTTTCCATGCTTTCTTCGAAATAGGGTCATCAGGAATTGGCTGGGTTTTATAGGTTTTTTCGCCGCGTTCCGATATTTCCCCTATGGCGGCACGGGCTTTTTGCAACTCCTTTACCGAGGCAGGATCGGGTTTTCCATCCCTTCCCTTCTGCGGACGCAGGCTCGCGCTTTCGGAATAAATCACATGGGCGGCATTGTCGACGCGCGTCTCAATCGCGGTTTTCTGTTTTTTCAGTGCTTCATTTTCCCTTCTGTATTTTGCGGCATTTTCCGGGGACGTGCTTTTATCTTTTATGAGGGCTTCATTTTTCCTGATTTTTGCAAGGACATTGTCGTATTGTTTTCTCATGGAAGAATTTCCCGACGCAGATGTTTTCGGAGCGGGAGCTCCATAACTGATATTATTTATAATGCCATGTTTCATCATGGCTTCTACCTTTTCCTTCTTTCTTGCCTCTTTTCGTCTGCGGGAAGCTGCCTCAAGCTGCTCATCCGTTTTGTCGGGGTGTTCGCCATAATAGAAACCAAAGCGGCATTTTTTCAGCGGATGTCTTTCGTAATCCCTGAAGGGAACAGGCATACAGCCGCAAACCGGCATGATTTCATTTTTCAGACAATTCTGCATGAGAGCCTTGATATCCATTCCCATTTGAGAGGCTACCTCGAAAACAGCCGCGCTCTTTTCCATACATTCCGCTTTACCGCAACGTTCACCGGGATAAAGCTTTGCGATGCCGCTTTCAATTTTCTGTTTTTTGCTGTCTGCTGAAAGTTTCGCTATGAAACCGTCCACATTCAATTCATTTCCATTCATAATAAAGACCTTTCTTTTTGTTATGCGCATCATGCGCATTTAACAAAAGAAAAAGCGTCAAAGGGTGACGAAGCCCCGTTTGTTAATATAATCTAAAATATGATAGTGTATTGTATTAAGAAAAGCAAGTAAAAACGGCATAAAAAAGTGTGATAAATTCAGTAAAGAATGAAATATTTCCTTAAGCTTTTTTTATGTAAAAATTAAAATAATACTTGCTTAATTTCAAAGATTTATATATAATTGTATACAATATACAAATTTATCTGAAAGGAATTTGATTAAGATGAATGAGCATCCGTTGACGCTTGCGGTGAAGGCAAGGTTTAAGGCATTACAGAAAACAAGAGTGCTTGCGTTCGGCTCATCGAATACAGAACATTTTCAGACGGGAATGCACTGGTTTGACATATTCGAGATGGGCATAAGAAATACCCACGGAAGAATACATCATTTCATAAACACGGGGATATCTGGGAACACCACGGCGAACCTGCTTGAACGTTTCGAGGATGACGCGGCGTTTTATAAGCCTCATATCGTTCTTATAACAATCGGCGGAAACGACTGCAATCCTGATAAAAATATATCGGAAGAAGAATTTGTAAAGAATCTTCAGGTACTTTATCGCCGTTTTGCCAATATGGGTACCGCGGTATTTTTTCAGACTTACTATTCACCTGATCCTGACCTGATTGAGACGGTGAGGCTGAAAAATTTTTACCGTTATACCGACATCGTAAGAAATACGGCTTCGGCCCTGAATGTCGGACTCATAGATCATCTGGCGCGCTGGGAGCTTCTGCGCAAGGCGCATCCCGAACTTTATAAGCCTCTCATGCGCGACGGCTTTCACCTGAACAGCAAAGGGAACATGGTGGTAGGAATAGATATATGCAAATTTTTTGATCTGAAACCTGACGCGGACGAGCCGGAGTTCTGGAAAAACGGGCTTGAAATAAGTAATCTGATGGATACTCTTATGTCCGGCAAATAGAGGAAGTTTCATTATGTCAGGAATAAAGCATCTCTCACTGAGCGAAGAAGTTTACAGCCGCCTGATGAGAAAAATACTTGACGGTAATTTCACAGAGGGAAGCAGACTCCGCGAAGAAATTCTCTGCCGTGAACTAGGCGTCAGCCGCACTCCTGTAAGGGAGGCACTTATCCGTCTTGCCAGAGAGGGCGTTCTCGAACAGATACCAAGGCGCGGATGTGTGCTGAGAAAGCTTCCGCCTGAAGAAATAGAAGAGCTTCTCAGATACCGCTGTCTGCTTGAGTGCCTTGTTCTGAGAGAATATTTTGATCTGATAGACCGGGAAAAATGCCGCGCGCTGGACGCTAAACTGGATAAGGCCGTAAAAAAGGGAGAAAAGGAATTGCGCGGCGTTCTGCTTTCCGCAGATGAGGAACTGCATGAACTTATAACATTGTCCTGTCACAATTCCTTTCTTGCCAAAGAGCTTAAACGGGTTCAGCTTTTATGCCGTCCGTACAGGGTGTTGCGTTGCGCGGAAGCGGAGAATACCTCATCTATTCTGAAAGAACGGCAGCATATCATAAAGGCTGTTCTTTCAGGTGATGCCGGAAAAGCGGAAACTGCTCTTTCAACGCATTTTGAGAAAAGCAGACGTTATTATCTGAGAGATAAAGGAACAAAAATTACTTCATGAATTCATCATCAATGATTATTTTTCTGGCGTCATTGAAATCATGTTCAAGCGCATGAAGCATGGAGCGGGCTTTTTCCAATTCTCCGGCTTCGCAGTTTTTTTCCAGTTCAAAGGCTGTCTCCGCGAATTTTTTCATTGCCAGGTTTCTGCCGGAGCCTTTGAGTGTATGAGCTATGCGTTCAGAGGAGACGAGATCTTGTTTTTCTAGTTCTCCTGTCAATTCTTTTATCATTTCAGGAGTGCTGGTTAGGAAATATTCCAGAAGCTCTTTCAGGAGAGATTCACTGTTATCCATAAAAGCAAAAGCTTTTTTTCTGTCAAAAATTCCAAGGATATCCGCCGGGGATGAAAGAATTTCCGTTTCCGGTATGATTTCTTCCGTTTCATCTTTTTCAAGAATGTGCCCTAGATATTTTGTAAGAATTGAGAAGAGGGCTTTTCTATCAATGGGTTTTGTCAGGAAATCGTCCATGCCGGCTTCTTCGCTTTTGGTTTTTCCAGTATCCATGGCGTTGGCGGTAAGGGTTATGATTGGGACGCGGGTTTTCTTTTCCAGTTTGCGTATGACCCGCACGGCTTCAAGGCCGTCCATAACTGGCATTTGCATATCCATAAATATTATATCATAGCTTTTATCTTTGAATTTATTTGATGCCTCAAGGCCGTTTTCCGCGCAGTCAACATTGCATCCAAATGAATTGAGGAAATTTGCCGCGATTTTGCGGTTTATCTGGTTATCTTCGGCGAGAAGGACTTCAGGGGGCCTTTTCCATGCGCTGAGAATGCCGTTTTCATGCTCAACCATATTTTTTTCAGGTATTTCAAGAGGCAGGGTAAAAGAGAATGTAATTCCCTGACCACCTTCTCTGCTTTTGACATATATTTTTCCACCCATCCGTTCCACAAGCATTTTACATATAGCCAAGCCCAGTCCCGTGCCGCCGAATTTGCGGGTAATGGTAATGTCGGTCTGTGAAAACTTTTCAAAAAGGAGTGGAATTTTTTCTTCCGGAATTCCTATTCCGGTATCGTTGACGTTGAAAAGAATCAGGTTCGTATCGGAGGTCTCCTCGATGAGCTCAAGGGAGAGTTCTATTTTTCCCTTGAGAGTGAATTTTATGGAATTGGAGATGAGGTTCATGAGCACCTGCCGTACTCTGAAGATATCTCCGACAACGAAATCAGGGATGTTTTCCGGGATTATCAGTTCCAGTTCCAGACCTTTGTTTTTAGCTTTGTATTTCATGACATTACAGAGGCCGGAGAGCATGTTTTTCAGTTGAAACGGCTTGAATTCAAACTCAAGTTTGCCTGCTTCTATTTTGGAAAGGTCCAGCACGTTATTTACGAGTGACATGAGCATGTCGCTCGAATAGTTGAGGTCTGTTATATATTCTTTCTGAATGTCGCTGAGATCTGTTTTTGAGAGGAGCTCTATAATACCGATGACCCCGTTAAGGGGAGTTCTTATTTCATGGCTCATATTGGCGAGAAAATCGGATTTTGCGGCGGTGGCGGCGCTGGCTTCCATGGCGGCGTCCTCGGCTTCTTTTTTTGCTGTTTCCAATTCTATTCGCGTTTTTTCCCTGATAAGCGCGCCGGCTATGGCGCTTCCCAGCGCGGCAAGTATTGATATCTCGTTATTGTTCCATGCCCTTTCATTATGGCAGTCGTCAACTCCTATGAAGCCCCAGAAGCGTCCGTGGAGAAATATGGGAGCGATAAGGAGTGAAATGATATTGTGTTCTCCGAAAAGTTTCTGTTCCTCAAGGGGAAATTCCTTGAGCAGGCCGTTGATGGAGTTACCCGCGGATATTTCTTTGTACCAGCGCGGAAACAATTTATCGCAGGAAACATTTTGGAATTTACTTATATCCATGTCTGATTTAACAGCTTCGCTTGACCATTGGTAACGATGGCTCATCAGATGTTCACCGGTTTCGGAAGCATCATCATGAGTTTCAAAAATATATACTCTGTCAACCTTGAAAGTGTCGCCGGTGATTTTCAACGCCTTTGAAACAGCGCTGGAACTGTTTTCCGAAGAGGCCAGCAGTGATATGGCTATTTCGGATGAAGTAGCCAAAAGGCGATCCCTCTTACGGAGGTTTTCAGCTGTATCAATGAGTTCGGCGGTTTTGGCAATAACAATATTCTGCAAGTTGTTCTTCAGGGATTCGAGTTCTTCATTTTTCTGACTCAATTCTTTCAGCAGTTCGGAATATCTTATCGAGTTATCCTCGCTTTCCTTCCGCATCAGCTGAAGCTCGTTCTGCATCTGCTTATATCTTATCTGGAGTTTGGAATACTCCCTGCTGATGTCCTGTCCTTCGCTCATGGATACAGCTCCCCGGCGTTTTCCATTCTTTCCAGTTCCGTCTGGACGTCTTCAAAAATTATTTCAACATTGTCGCGTTCCAGTTTAAGATTTGAGAGACAGCTGAGATAGTTTTCGCTTTGTGTTTCGGAAGAGCCTTCGAAGCCGAGCCCGTTTATGTTACAGATGTGTTCGGCGATGGATATTGTCATGGTAAGTTTTGCAAAATCAGGATTTACTCCAAGAGGACGGTGGTGAAAGGCTATGGCTTTGGTCATTTCTTCTGGAAGCTTCCATGAAAGCGTCAAGTCTCTTCCCACATCAGTGTGATCATAACCGGCCAGCGCCTTTTCACGTTCGATGAAAAGCGACTTGCTTTCGGCTGTTTCAAGCATCAGTTCCTGAAAAAATTCCGGCATGAACTGTTCCTCCGCCATTATGCCTATGTCATGAAGAAGTGCCGCGGAATAGATGTCATCGCCATGTTCCCTGAATTCCTTCCGGTAAATATTCTTGCCGCAGAGCGCGACCGCCAGTGAGTGTTTCCAGAGTTTTTTTCTCGAATAGCTTCCTATTTCCTTTTCATCTTCAAAGAGTTTTCCCACTTTCAGGCTCAGGGTCATTTCGCGGATGTTGTTAAAGCCTATCATCACGATGGCTTCCTGTATTGCCGAAACCCTTCTTTTGAGCCCGTAATAAGCAGAATTCGCCCTGCGGAGTATTTTTGCGCAGAGAGGGGGGTCTATTTCTATAAGCGCTTTCAGTTCAAGCGCGCTGGAATTAGGGTTTCTTATCAGCTGCATTATTCTGTTGACTACCGAACCGATGGAAGCCAGTTCCGATTGTCCCGCCTTTCTGACAAGGTTTTCCAGACTCAGTAATTTTTTCTTTTCATTTTTTATAGCTCGCACTTGTTGTCCTCTGTGTGCGGTTAATTATGTTTGCTGAATATAAATAAAATTCTATTCAAGTCAAGCGGGAAAAAAAGCTGCGCCTTTTCAGAAATCATTTTTTCGCATCCAGTTGAGCAGAAGAGTTTTTTGGGAAAGATGCTCTTCATCCAGATTCACGCCGTTGGATCTGAATAATTCCCTGAAAGCCGGAATAATTTCCAGCGCGGGATATTTTTCCGGCTCGGCGCGTTCACAGAAATGAATGAATTTCAAAGTTCTGAAAGCGTCAAACCAGGTATTGAAAGCATCATGCAGTTTTTTTAAATCACGGGGTGTATTCCGGCATATTTTTTTCCAGTCTTCACGGAAGTTGAGGGAATTCAGGAATTTCGTAAAATCGGAGAGAAGAGATTTTTCAAAAATGGAATAAAGAAATGGAAATTCATCAAGTCCCGTTTCTGAAACCAACTGCAATGTCTGCTTCATCAGATTGAAAATTAAAGGATTATAAAGTTTTATTTTTTTCCCGTCCAGAATCTCCCTGATTTTAGGTCCGGTGCCGAAAGAAACCCTGTTTGACGGTCTGGAAGAGGGGAAAACACATGCGCCGGAAATTTGAATCAGCGGCCCCAGCTTTCTCAGGGCCTGAAGAAAATAAAAATCTTCTCCTCCATTTTTTTCCCTCATTCCTCCTGCCTTTATATATGCTTCCGCAGTGCAGACCATGGCCGAACCGAGGGCATGATAGGCATAAGGTGATCCTGCGAACCGGAGCCCGGCAAGATAATATCTCATGAAGAGCTCATAATCAATTATCGCGGAATTTTCGGCGTCTGAAGCTCCCGGCTGATGCTCAAAACTGAAAATCCCGCCCGGCGCGTTTTTTTCAGCGTTGAAACTTTTCAGTGCCGCCGCAATGTAATCCGCGCTTACAAGGGTATCTGCGTCGAGGCAGAAAAGCAAGGGATTTTCTTCCATATCAAGATATCTGAGCGCTATATCCATTCCAAGTTTTCTGGCGCTTCCCACGCCTCCCCCCGAAGAAAGTTCAAGCCCCTTTGAAGAAGCGTCTATCAGAAAAAGATTCATTTTTTTCTGAAATCCGAAGGAATCCGTTCTTAAATATGAAAGGAGTTCCTGATTGTCATTGATTTTTTCCGCTTCGGCATCAGGCGGATTGTTTACGACTGCCAGAACAAGTGTGTCGAACAGCATTTCAGGTGGATGCAGTGCTATTCCGGCAAGGGTTGCCGGAAGGTACTCCGCTTCCGCGTATGCCGGGATTACAATAGCCCGCCTGAAAAGCCTTCCGGAAATAATGGGTTCCAGTTCGTGCGAAACTGGATTTTTCCGTAAATATTTTTCCAATGGCTTATTCATTTGTATTCAGATACAGAGTATCCGCAAATTCCAGAAATTTATTTACTCCGACAACGCCGGGGCGCGCGTCGGGACTGATACCCTGAGACGCAAAAGCATCTATTGTTTTTTCTTTTCCGAAAAGCGCGGCAATTGCTTTGAACATTTTTTTGCGTCTGTGGGCAAATGCAAGTTTCAGGACGCATGAAAGCTGTTTTCTGCGTTTCAGGTCGGGTATTTGCGCCTTTCTGGTGAAATGCAGTATAGCCGAATCGACATTGGGACGGGGAAAAAATACCTGAGGGGGCACAATGCGCAATATTTCCACGTCATAAACAGTTTGCGTCCTGACGGAAAGTGACCCGTAACTTCCGGTATCCGGTTCCGAGGCGAGGCGCTGTCCCATTTCTTTCTGGAGCATGAAAAACATGTCGTACGGAGGAACTTCAAGCTCAAGCATTTTCGCTATGAAAACACTGCTTATGGAGTAAGGCAGGTTGGCAATACAGCGGAATTCCCGGCCATTTCCTATCACCTTTCCGAAATCAACTTTACATGCGTCCCCTTCAACAAGGGTAAAGCTGGAATTTGTAAAACGCTTCCTTAGAAATTCGCAGACCCTCCTGTCGTATTCAATTGCCGTAACGTTGGCGCCTGACGCCAGCAAACGGCTTGTCAGGGCGCCGAAGCCGGGACCGACTTCAAGTACAAGCTCGTTTTCGCGCGGGGCCGACGTGCGGGCAATAAAATCAAGCAGATTGTCATCCACCAGAAAATTCTGTCCCAGCTGTTTTCCGGGATGGAAATCTATTTCCCTTAAAATGCCTTCCAAATCACTTTTTTTCATTCAAATCTTTCTGTAAAATCCCCGTCCGGCGGATT
>MHBF01000078.1 GCA_001803225.1 Lentisphaerae bacterium GWF2_44_16
TGATTATTTTCGCAAATATCAATTTAGTCTCGGATGCACTTTTATTAAAATCATTATTTCAGAACAACTTTTGCGACATTAACTATTTTTGCGACTTAAAATTAGGACTAAACGCAAGTTTCCTTGCCATTTCTTCTACTTTTTGCCATTCTTTTTTAGATATTTTCATTGTTCTATGCAAAGTTCTCACGAAGTTTAGCTGGGTCTAGCTCCTGTGCAGGCGGAAGGGGTTCGAACAAAAATTCAGGTAATAATATAAAGTTCCGGGGATTAGTTCCGGATATCCGACCCCGCTCGTTGATTTGCAACATGGTTGTCATTAAATAGTTCCGTATTTTATTAAACGTTGATTTGAAATACAAAACATCACTGTCGCACTTGTATTTTGAATTAACGCGTCCACGGGCTGTAACTCATTGATATAGAACCGGTTAAATAAAATTGGCGGAGGGAGTGGGATTCGAACCCACGGTACCTTGACGGTACTTCGGTTTTCAAGACCGATGCCTTAAACCACTCAACCATCCCTCCGCAAAGATAAAAAAGAAGAGTCCATTAAAATTGGCTGGTTTTGCTTTTTTTCAAGAGTATAAGCAAATTATTTTACAACTTCAACTTCCTTTTCAATGCCCGTAACCATCAGTGATGCTAATTTCTTAGAAAAATTAAGCGGATCGGGTATGGCGTTGCCTTCCGTCAATAGAGCCTGGTCATAGAGCATGTCGGCAAACTCGGAAAGTTTCGGGTTCGCGGGATTTTTATCATAGAGTTTCTGAAACGCGTTAATAAGCGGGTGTTCCGGGTTCAGCTCAAGGATGCGCTTTGTCTGGGGCATCTGCTGTTTCATGGCTTTGAAAATCCTTTCCATGTGCGCGCTGGGATCAAATTCATCGCTGACAAGACAGCAGGCGCTTTCCGTAAGGCGTTTGGAGAAACGGACATTTTTGACTTTTTCAGTCAGTTCCTTCTTCAGGAATTCGATAAGGTTTTTATGTTCCTTGTCAGCCTTTTCCGTTTTTTCTTCGGCTTCTTTCTTAGACTCATCATCAAGTTCGATATCGCCTTTGCCGACAGATTTAAGTTTTTTACCGCTGTATTCGGGAATACTTTGTACAACCCATTCGTCAATGGGGTCGATCATGAAAATTACGTCATAACCTTTGCTTTTCAGAAATTCCAGATGAGGAGAATTTTCGAGCATGGCCCTGCTTTCGCCGGTAACGTAGTATATGTCTTTCTGCAGGGGCGGCATGGCATCGAGATATTCCTTCAATGTAATGAGTTTGCCGTCGGTGTTCTTCATCGTTTCAAACATCAGGAGTTCAAGGATTTTGTCCTTATTGGCATGGTCGGTGGCGACGCCTTCTTTCAGGACTTTGCCGAATTCCTTATAGAAGGTGAGGTATTTATCCTTGTCGTTTTCCTGAAGTTTTTTGAGTTCAGCGAGTACTTTTCTGACGATGTTTTTCTGTATTTTGAGTATCTGCGCGTTTTCCTGAAGTATTTCTCTTGATACGTTGAGGGGAAGGTCACTGGAATCCACAACGCCTTTCAGGAAACGCAGATATTCAGGAATGAGATTGGAGCATTCATCGGATATAAAAACCCTTCGGATATAAAGATGGAGGGTTTTCTTTCTCTGGTCGGGCATCATGAAAAGATCAAAAGGGGCCTGAGACGGGAGGAAGAGGAGGGCTTTGAATTCACTTGTTCCTTCCGCGGAGAAATGGATATTCAGGAGCGGTTCTCCGCCGAAATGGGAAATGTGGGAATAGAAATTCTTATAATCCTCTTCTTTCAATTCTTCAGGAGAACGGAGCCAGATGGCTTTCTGAGAATTCAGAATTTCAAGCTCGGTGCTTTCGGAACCATCGCTCTTTTTCTTTTCCGCCGGGGTTTTAATGGGATATTCGATGAAGTCGGAATATTTTTTTACTATTTCCTTTATTTTCCATGTTTCAAGGTAGGATTTAGCATCGGCTTTCAGGTGCAGGGTTATAGTTGTGCCCTGTTCTGTTGCGGATGATTTGTCGAGGGTATAATCTTCCTGGCCCTTTGATTCCCATCTTACGGCGGGAGAAGACGGGCCGGCCTTTCTAGTTACGAGTTCGACTTTGTCCGCGACCATGAAGGCTGAATAAAAGCCGACACCGAACTGGCCGATAAGGTCAGGAAGGTTTTTCATTTCTTTTTCCTGATGTGCCGCCAGGAAAGCCTTTGTGCCTGATTTCGCGATAGTGCCTATATTGTTTATGACTTCATCCATTGTCATCCCAATGCCGTTATCGGAAATCTGAAGGGTGCCTTTGTCTTTATCGGGAGTAATTTTTATTTCCCAGTCTGCCGACACGCTCTGATTGGTGAGCGCTTCGAAACGGGCTTTGTCGATAGCGTCTGACGCGTTTGCAATCAGTTCGCGCAGGAAAATATCCTTATTGGAATAAAGCGAGTGCACCATCAGGTCAAGAAGGTGCTGTACTTCAGTTTTAAATTTTTCGGTTTTCACTGTCATTGAATTTACTCCTTATTTTTATATAAAAATTTTATTTTTTTTTGAATTTTCCGGCGATGAAACTGCTTTTGAAGAGAGCGTTTTATCTTTCGATAAAGTACTTGATAATCCCCATACGTAAGCCATTCACGGTAATTGTGTATTCATCGAGGTTAAAAGTCTGAAGAGTTGAATGGAGAGAGAGTAAGCCTGCGGGCATTATTTCAGCTCTGCCGATTTCCATGCCCGGGACATTGATGCGCTCTCCATTTTTCATTTTAAAAAGAGTTTTAAAAACAGACATGGTATTTTTAACGTTACTCTTTGTGAAGTTAATCTGTTTGTAATCGTAAACGAATTGTTTTTTAATGATTGCGGCGTAAGTTACCGCGACGCCGCCGCTGACTATGACCAGGGGGTTATTTTGCTTGATCCACGCGCTAATCTCAGGGGATACTTTATTGAGTTCCTTTTTTATATGAGAAAGAGCGGGAAGGACGGGATTGGATTTCAGAAAACCCTTATTTTGGGAAGCCTGATCGAGGATTTCATTGATACGGAAACAACCTATATCAAAACTGTATGTGCCTTCAATGGATGTTTTGGAGCCAAAGGCTATTTCAGAACTGCCTTCCTCAATATTTATGAGAAATATCGGCCTGGGGGTATCAATATCGAGAGTCGCGCCTATGAATGAAAATTTAGCCTCTTCTTTTCCGCTCAATACCTGAGGATATATTTTCAGGGACTGGAAGCATTTCACCAGGAATTTGCTTCTGTTTTCGGCGCTTCTGACAACGCTTGAGGCTGTTACTATCAGGTTTTGGGCGCCTTCTTTAAGGGCTATTGACTGCATTTCTTTTGCGGCTTTTACAGTGCGTGTTATAGCTTCTTCGAGAAGAACGCCTGTTTTCAGGAGTTTTTCGCAGAGCTTTGTTATGGCTACGAACTCGTGTATAGGCTCAATTCTGCCATCCTGAAAATACTTGGCAACCAGAAGCAGTACGGCATCGGGTCCTATATCGAGTACAGAAATTATTCTTTCTTGTGACATTATATATTAAAATATTGAAATTATTAACGCTTACAAAGGCATAATAAAATAACATTTATTAACTTATCATGGAAATGCGAATTTTTAAATGGCGGATATTCATTTTTTTGATTTTATTTTCAGAGAAAATTCTTAGATGAATTTGCAACGCAGGGCCAATATAAGTAAACCGTAGAAATAACAGGCAACTTTGCGGCCCCTAAGGATAAATTTTTGTTTTTACTAATAGGAATAAAAAGCTTCCATTACCCCGTCGCTGTATTTGCCGTTTCCAATATGCCCGCCTTTTTTAATAACACATTTCTTTACTTCATCAGAGGCATTTGAAGGACAAACACTGTATACTGAGTATTTTTCCGACATCATGGCAATATCCGCCTTCTCATCCCCCGCGGTCAATATCTCATTGGCTTTTATGCCTGTCAATCTCATGACTTCCCTGACCGCAAGGCCCTTATTCAAAAAAGACGGTCTGGCGCTGACGGAGTTTTCAGTCGCAATTATCTCTATCTCGTCATATTTTTCTTTTTCCGACAGAATGAAATCATTTAAAGCCGCTCCCTGTCCGGCAGGGAGAATTACCTGAAACAAATGACCGTAATGGAAAACTTTTTCAATCGGAAAGGACGTTATTATCTTCTTAAACAGAACGTCCATGTATTTTTCTCTGATATATTTTATTTTGTCATCATTTTTTTTGAGATAGTTTTTTAACGGGACAGCATCAGTTTCAGTATCTTCCGCGATTGTCCGTCCAAATTCTCCCATATAAAATAATGGATGGCTCTTTACCCGGCTTTGCCTTACAAGCTCCCATTGCCCATGAGGGTCCCAGGTCGTATTAATCGCCCAATTGCAGCCGTTGCAATATAAATCATCAAGAAATTTACAAAACTTGTCGGGGAATCTTACATACGGCACATACCCGCCCAGGGCCGTATTGTCCAGGTCAAATATGAACAGTTTCAATTTACCGTATAATGGATGTCTATTGAATTTCATGAAGTACGTCTTTCTATTTTAAGAGATATGGGCAACACCACAACGCATGATTATTGTTGGTATTGAACATATCGCAATTTACAAGTTCAGTTATAAGTGAAAGCTCTCTTATTCCGGCAATAGACGCCGTGAAATTACAAACTCCATTGGGTGGAAGGCATATTTCTTCCTGAACAAGTTTCCCGTCTCCTATGACTTTAAATTTTACTTTGGTTTTGGCGCCGAGCCTGGAATGCATTCCCGCCAACGAACTTAAAGAATTATATACATGTTCGGGCAGGATATAATCAATTCTGAAAGGGGCACCTGTCGCAATGCCCTTTTTAAATTTTTTCACGGTTCCGTCCATGTTCAGCGTAAGGCTGTCCCTCCTGAAAATGGCTTTTGAGGTATCACCGTATGTCGCAAAATACCATTTTCTTATGGGTCTGTAAAAATATGGCGCCGGCCCCCAGCCGCTCCTCCTGACTGGAGTTATATCGGAAAGCGGCACCTTCTCAAGTTTTTTTCTTTCCGCATCCTTTATTTTGGCGTAGACAGTGGAATATACTGAATAAATAATGTCCGAGATAATTTGGGCCGGAAGCTTCCCTGATTCTGAAAGTATTTCTTTGCGTTTTTGCTCCTTGTTTCTATAAAACGCATCAAGCACGGGTATAATCAATGAAACCGAATATTCTATTGCGTCTGAGACTTTCTCAAAAATATTCATTGCCATTTCTTCCGGGTTCAGCCCTAAAAGCGAAGGTTTGTGTTTTATTCTGAAAGGAACCCAGCCATTCTCAAGTAAAGCATGCGTTACCATACCACGTTTCGAGGGAGGCGGCGGATAGATCATGTTTATAAGCCGCATATCCATGCTGATATCCACGCCTACGGAATGGGCAGGCACACAGGCGTCCTCAATAAAATGAGCAAGCACACCGTAATATTTGGCAAGATCAACGATGCGGTTTTTTTGAAGACAATCTATCATGACCGAGATATAGTATTCAAATCTTTTTCTCAAGTCAAGCTGGCTTTCATGAATGAACCAGTCAATTCCCGGGGCGTCTTTCTGGAATTTCCAGAAGTTGAAATTCTCCACGGAAAGCCGTCCGTCCGGCAATCTGACATAGGGTTCAATATCTTTTTCAAGGTATCTGTCTCCGTAGATGCAATATTCCCTGTAAAAATTTTCAAGCTCCTTTCCCATGTGTTTTTTAATCCACAACGGTAGATTTTCAACGGCTGCCTTGCTTATAAAACTGTGACCTTCATCCCCTGGCATTTTGTACTCCTGGCTATTAATTGAAAGAGTTGATTATTTCCAGTGTTTTCCTGACATAAAACCTGTAATTGTTCAAAGGCGTTCCATTGGGTACGCGGTGATCGAGGCTGAACATGCAGGCCCCTGTTTTAATCATTGGCGGCAATTTATATTCCAATTCAGATATTATGTCGCTGGTAGTGCCTGTCAGCGCAAATTTATCTATTCCGCCCATTATGCCGAGGGCTTTTCCAAATTTTTCACGGACTTTCACTATATCCATTCCGGCAGCAGCTTCAAAAGGCGAAAGTATATTGACACCACCATCTATAAACGATGCTATGACCGTGTTTATGTTTCCATCTGTGTCAACACTGAAAAGGCGCGAACCATTATCTTTCATGCAGGAAGTTATCCTGTGATAGTACGGTACCAGAAAATCCTTCATAAGTTCCGGTCCTATCAGTGAACCGCTTTTTCCGGCAAGGTCTTCATGAAACATCGCTTCATCAATCTTAATATGCGGTATTAATTTTTCGAGTATTTTCATGATGGTGTCGCTTATAGTCATCTGTATATCATATATCAGCTCGGGCTGGTCGTAATAGGCATAACAAAGTTCTTCCTCCCCGAGAAGTTGCCTGGGTTCGTCAAAGGCGCCGGGAACTGAAAACATTATTACATTTCCTGAAGACAGGTTATGGATGGCATCTTCCAGCCAGTTTTTCCTGAAGCGGTCCTCTGTAAACTCATAGTGTTTCTTTATTCTAAGCCAGTCATCCATGTTTTTCACGGGATAAGTCATGGGCAGAGGGATTGTCGCGCTGGATTTGCAGAGCTTCATTTTTCTGCCCATCCGGTCGTTGAAAACTATTTCCTCGTCATTTTCATAGATGACTTCCTCTTCATTTCCTCCATGCCATCCTGCATTTACGTTTATATAATATCTCAGCGGATGACGGAATGTGAAAGCGGAGAGATTGAGTTCCTCCTCTGTTGCCCCCTGGGCTATCCATTCTTCTGCAAGTCCCGGCATAAGTCCGAAAAACTGGGTGAAAAGAGGCTTTCCACCGCTTTGGAAAGTCATATAATCAAGATATTCTTCCCGGTTAACGGTTTTAATTCTCTTAACGGATATATATTTTTTAGTAAAATTTACTTTCATTGTTCTCCCGCCTGTCTCAAAACTTTTTTTCCAGAAATTCTGAAAGGTATTCATGCGCGAATTTTATTTTTTTCTCTCTTATGGGAAGAGGGGCGGACATTGCGCCTTCCTTCGGTATTTCAAGATTAAAACCCCCGTTATAGCTGATTTTATCCAGAGCATCTCTTACGGAAAACCAATCTATCCATCCGTCGCCATCATAGGCAAATAGAGGCATCAGGTGCAGGTCAAGATATTTGCCTTCAAGACTGTCGGATATATGTGTCGCAATAAGTTTATCTCCTGCTTTCATTATGAATCTTGATATGTTCTGATTTGAAACCTGCAGGTGTGATGTGTCCATGCATATTCCGAAGCGCTCTGAATCCAGTGCGTCCATCAATTCAAGCAACTCTTCGGCGGAATAAAAACAATTACAGTCGGAAGGCATATTTTCCAGAGCTATTTTAACTCCATATTTCTCCAGCGAATTTATCATGGCTTTATAAAAACATATATTATTCTTCATCAATAACTGATACTGACTGATAGAAGTTTTTCTGAATTTTCCATTAACCTTTTCAGGACAAATCGGGTGCATCACTATTATTTCTATGCCCAGTTCAGATGCTATTTTTATTTCCTTTTTACAAAGTTCAATCTGTTTATCCCAGTCATGCGAGTTTTTTTCAAGGTATGCCCCGAAATACCCGTGAAGCTGGTAAATTTTAATGCCGAGCTTTTCACAAAGCGATTTTATTTTGAGGATTTTTCCGGGAGTATTTCCATTCTTCATGAAATGCTTGAGGGAATCAAGCTCGGCGTACTTGAAACCGGCCCCTGCGATTTTTTTCAGTGCTTCGTCCAAGGGCAAGTCGGCGAAATAGTTTGTCCAGATACTTAAGAACATTTTCTTCATCCTTTCATTTTTCACGGATACCGATATTTTCTTTACTGATTTATATAATTCATGCAATGGGATTTCAATTTGTATTCATGCCGCTGAACAATATCTGCGGCATCGCGAATGAAAACCAGTCCGTAAGGCCCTTTATACCCCATCAAGAAAAGTTTACGGATGATACTGCCATAACCGACACTTCCCTTTTCCCCAATGCCCAGAGGAAGAACACAACGCTCTCCTGTATGTTGAAATTTATCCCCGTTTCCTTCCTGGTAATCCTGGATAATAACGTATGATATTTTATTAAAGACAGACTCAATAAATTCCTCGCTTATGTTTTCTTTTTTCAACCATAAATGTGAAGGGTCGAAATGGCAGAAAAAATTCGGGTGATCTATTTTTTTCAATGCGTCGACAGTTCCTTCTATTGTCTCCCATTCTGTCCCGATATGATTATTCGTCCCGATTTTGATGTTCAGTTGCGCCGCGTCATCAGCGGCTTTTCTTATGAGCCTGATATTATTCCCGGAGACTTTGATTTGCCCGCATTTTATATTTGCAGCCATCCTCAGATATTTTTTGTAGATTTCGTAACCTGCTTCATCATTCAATTTCCCTTTTCTGGCGGTAATCATTTCAACCGGAATATTATATTTTTCAGAAAGCATATTTACTTTGTCTGTGAGAACAGAGCCGCTGTCAAAACATATTTGGGAATCCCGAAGCTCAACTGATTTGAAGCCATTTTCCATGGCATACATGAAAAAGTCTTCCAGAGGCAGGGTATTGTCGTCATACGTTCTCTCAAAAATTCTTCCGGAAAGACAGAAGTTCAGTGCTTCAAACGTTAATGATTTCATCAAGCAGAACCTCCCTTTTTTCCCGGAACGACTTAAAGGCCGCAAGTATTACCGCGACATCCCGCAAGCCGGTTTCTCCCGGATACGGGGAAGGCGCGTTTGCAATGATGGATTCCGCGAATGACGAATAGAGATTCTGGTATTCACCGCCGGCAAATTTGCTGTCTGCCGGAATTAGCTCCTCATGCCCGTCCGAATGTACAAAGTTTATTTCGTCTTTAAGTGTCACATACCCTTTTTCGGTCATAATTCTGCAGAAATTCGGGTTGCTTTTTCCATGGTTATGGTATCCGCACATCATAATTACGCCGCATGCGTTGTTCTTGTATCTTATAAATATGCATGCATCGCCCTCCACCTGGATGTTCATTTTACCGGTATTTGCGCTGACAGAATATTCTTCATCGCCTGCAAGGAGCCTTAAGCGGGAAACCTTGTGCACTCCCACATTTAGCACCATGCCTCCAAATCCTTCAACAGGGTCAAATGCCCAGGGAGCCCTGGCGCTTGAAAAGTAATTGCGGTAGTTTGTATCAATCATATGGATTGTTTTTCCAAAGCGACGGCGCAGAAACTGATAAGTCAGATTAGTTTCGTTGAAACCTGAAGATTCGGACACGGCAAGTTTTACATTGTATTTTTTTGCAATGTCGATGATTTTTCTACATGCCGCCACAGAAATTCCCATCGGCTTTTCAACCAGAAGATGGCTTCCGAGCATCGCGGCCTTTTCAAGTCCCAGGTCATGGTACTTGTATGCAAGACAGTTGACGGTTATGTCCGGTTTTTCAGTTTCAAGCATTTCATCAAGGGACGTATAGTATCTGATGCCGTATTTTTCGGCAAAATCCTCCCCTTTCTTCTTCTCCACGATTCTGTTCCAGCATGCGCAAAAATCAAGAACAGGGTTGTTTCTGATAGCCTCGGCATGTATATGGGCTATCACGCCTGTGCCTATGATTGCCGTCTTAAGTTTCTTGCCTTTAATATGCATTTGTTTAAAATACCTTTGTTTAAATCGCTGTGCTTTTTCATTGCCTCTTTCTTTTCAATGGGAAAATTATTTGCGGCAATTTACATTCGGGCTTGAGGAAAACTCAGGCTGCAATTGGAGCACGGCAGACAACGCCCCCGCGACAAATGCTGCTTGTGCCATGCGCACAGTTTCCGAAAAGTGAACATGGTCGCAATAAATGTTTGTACCAAGATTTACGGTAAACCTATAGAGATCGATTCGCGGTGTCTTATTCTCAAGCATCACCTTGTCGGCAATTGCATTATACTGCCGGACATCTTCCGCAAATCTCCGGTATCTCACTCCTGGAATGTTGTGTATGCTGTCAACGACCGGGGTCGTACGTATCCATATTTGTCCGCTTGAAACCTTGCCTGCGCAATTCAATATGTGTTCCAGATTGGACTGGTAATCACCAGGTTCAACCTGTCTTGCTCCCGTCTCCAGATTTGTTTTTATGTCATGAAGCCCGCAGTTGATTATGAGCCAGTCCCATTTCAAGCCGGCTTCGGCGCATTCGTCCAGATAGCTCAGAACCATGGAAGAATCGCCTCCATTGTTGTCCCGGACGGGAAGGCGTAACCCGATTTCGTCACCTTTCCTCGAATATTCGGCAAAACCATCAAGGTATTGCTGCAAATATTTTCCGTAGTGCAGCGAAATACTGTCCCCTATTAAATGTATTTTTTGCATTGTATTCCTTATTAAGCATCAAACTCATTTGCCAAACGCTTCCGGTGAAGCTCCTAAAATGTCCGGTATGCCTTCCAGCGACATTCTGCTTGTGGTGCTGAACATCGCCCGTTCAAGTTTCCAAATACCGGCTCCTTTTCCTTTCAGTGTGAAAAGTGAGTTGGTATTTGAGGGGGCCCAATATACTTCGTCGGCGATTTCTCCGGATGGCGAATAAAGTACGGCGCCACCGTATCTGCCGGATTTTCTTGGACCGACTTTCACCTGAAATTCTTTTCCCTCGGGAACCTTGAAATAAACAGTGCCGATGTTGGGGAAACCAAGCCGGTTCAGCAGAGTCAGCCTTGGAAGCGAACTGTCCACCAGTATTTCATGGTACAAAGTGTCAGACATTTTAACGATTACCCTGTATGTTCCGGTTGTCCCGTCCTTTGGTATTTTGTAAGTGTATGTTTTCGAGTAATACTCTTTCAGTTTTTCGTCCAGCACAATTTTGCCGTCAGGTGAAATTACGCGGATATGACCAAAATGTTCCGGCGTAAAGCGGGGTTCTTCTGTCCTCATCTTGTTCTCAGTAGAATCCGGATATCCCTCCCAGTTGCCAATAACCAGCCCTCTGGCGACACGTCCCATCCTGAAAGCCGCAACCCTCGATACTGATACTGTAAAGTCTCCGTCCTCTGTCTCATCAATAAGCGCTTCGCCGGTGGATTTACCGGAGGCTTTCTCCGTAAGAGCGGATATTATCGGGAGGAACGGTTTCGAAAATGGTTCCTTCAGTCCCATGGATTTCATGGACTTGAGAAAATGCGGCGCACACCAGAAGGTGGTCGGATCGCAGATGCGGTTTTGCATATAATAATAGAGATATCCAACATATTTTTTCACATATTCGTCCTTTCCCGTAATCTCGTACAGATCAGGAAGCACATCCAGTATCATTACCCTTCCGTCCTCATTGTAAAGGCTGTCCGAAGGGAGCTCTGAATTGAGCGGGAAGGACACATTGTCAACCATGTTTTGCCCGGCGATTTTGAAGAGTTCCCGGGCAAGGGGGTCCCTCGTCGTCTCATAGTAATCCCGAATCGCCTCCAGGCAAACTGCCGGCTGGCCCAGCGTGTTTCCCAGCCTGGCCGTAGAAAAAGCATCACGCCAATAGGAGAAAAAATTCATTATTTTTGCGGAAGCCCGCAGGTATTCCGGTTTGCTTGAAATCATGTATGCGGAACATAGATTTTTCAGTGGCCATGCGTATTCTCTGGCAAGTACATGATCTTCCTTAAAATATTTTGCAATGTGATATACTGTGGCGTCGGCGTGAAGAACCACACAATCACGAAGCCGTTCGTTACCGCTCAAAAGATACAGATATGCCGCCTCTGAATACCAGTCATGTCCGCCGCCGCCAGTCTGAAGATAAACCAGATTGCGTTCGGCAGTATTATTTTTTCCGGCGTGCTGAGTCGTGTGTGCATAGACTGCTCCCTGTTCCTTCTCTTTGTCGCGTCCCAGTCCAGGAGCGTGGCATGTGTCTATGTCTGCGTAATGCATGATGGACTGCCTGGCAAGGGAGAGATATTCCTTTTTGCCGGTTCTGACAAACTGGCGGAAAAGGGCCATTCCCACTGCGGTCTCAAGGTTCATCCACAGATCCGGATTGTCGGAAAAATAATCCCCGAAATCCCTCAACCCGTATTGGTCTCCGAAGATTTTCGGCAGCACACTGAAATTTCTTATCCAGTTGTCTTTTGTCTTTTCAAACAGAGGAAACGAAACTTTGTCTTCTGCATCCATTTTTCCGAAAACGCCGCTTGAGCAGAGCCACCCGGCGGGAGGCATCAGGAATGGTTCACTCAGAAAATCCAAAACCGTGTCTTTCTCGTCGAACCCGAACATGAACTGCTGGGTCTTGGACATTCCATGATAGAAATTGTTTCTGGGTGTTCCATTACGGCAACTTTCTCTGCAACTGAGGTAAACGGCGAAACTTTCCCCTGACAATGTTATTTTTTTAGGATTGTTCTGCCAGCATTCGAATATTCCGATGTTTGCCTTCATTAAGTCGTTTTCACTGGACATGAAACCGGAAAACTTTGTTCCGTTCCCAAGCGTTTCGGCGCCATTGCTGATGGTAAATGGATATTTAACACGCTGGTTCTCATAAATGGCCCCGTCTTGAAACAGCTGAATCTCTTTTCCTTTAAAACTTCCTGACTGCGCGCCGTCGACCCCTAGCTGGTAGCGGCTATGCTTGCCGTCCCATGCCCCTTCGATGCTTATGTCCGGCATTGGGTTGTCGGTGATGCCGGATTCGTTTACAAATGTAAATGTGCATCGTATGGACTTTGAACCCCGCATGAAATAAAACCGGGATGAAAAACTGTAGCCCGACTTGTTCCCGTCCAGGGCATAGATGCCGCTTACCTTGATGACACATGACAAAGGCCCGCTTTGTTCGATCTCAACGGTTTTTCCGGATATGGGGAAACAGACATCATCTTTATTCCTCAGAACACTTTTGCAGCCTTCAGTTGAAAATACCCCTACTTTTTCGCCTTTTGCGTTGGTGAAACTCAGTTCGTCAAGTAATTTTCCGCCGCTCTTGCTGAACTTGGCGGACAGTCCGCCGGCATCAACCAGTATTTTCCCGTCATCCTCGGCGCATATCGGTTTCCGGTCAGCAATTTTCGACTTGGCATTCTCTCCGTATGCCATGCCATAGGAGACCGCTCCAGTCAGATCGGCTGAAAATTCCAACTGGGCGACCCTGATTGAGCCGTCCGGCCATAGTGATAGTATTTTTGTCTGCGCCGGGCATTCTTTCCCATTAGCCAGAACTTGCAGTTTGCCTATTTCGGTCAATACACCTTCAGGGAACGGAACTCCGGTTTTCATCGGGTAATTCCGGCTTTTCCCTGTTTCCAATGGTGAAAGAGCAAGAGTTCCCGATTTTGCATTGTCAAGAGTTTTTTTATCGCTGAAGACTTTTCCTTCAAAAATCATTTTTCTCTGTGCATGCTGGTTCTTGTCGCTTGTTGCACGGATGTTCCGTACCTGTATCTGCCCCTTCCGGTAAAAGCCTGAAGCTCCAAGGCGGCTGCTCATGGACTGGTTTACTTCAAGAGAGAGCTTTACAATATCAGGCTCGAAAACATTTATTTTCCCTTTTGTATTGCAATACATTTCGCTGGATGGAACTGTCAATGACTTCCACTGGCCCGTCCAGTTCAATGCCAGGGGCCTGCTGCTCCACACTGACCCATCCCTGCAGGTTGCGTGGAGAAAAAACATGTGTCCGGAAGCCTCATTGTTCATGATTTCAAGATGGAAAACCGGATCAGGAATCTTTATTTCAACTGGCAGGTTTGCGGTATTTTTGCTGTTTCTCTCGCTAAATCCGTATGTTACGCGAGGAAACTGATAATTAAATGTCCAGGAATTGTCCGTATTACGGGTAAATTCGCTTTGGCAGTTTACTGGGGCTTTAACACTCCACGGCTTGCTGCCTTCCTCCGCTCCAATTAACATTTCTGAAGGGTTTTCAATGGCAGATGCGGCAGTCAACATAAATATGCAGAGAACACCTGTGCAGCCCAATAATATAATCCTTACTTTTTTTCGCATTTGCCTATCCCTTCATGCCTTGTTTTGTTCAGAAAACTGGAAGTTTCCCGGATATGTTTATTCATTTTTTATAAAATATTTTTTGACCTGAACGTCCGTATATGCGCGTGTGCTCTCCTTTTATAATTGTTTTCAAAACTCTCAAATGCCGAATGCTTATCACCGTCTTGCCCCTGCAGTTAGTTTTAGTTTTTTCACAATATCGTTCATTATGGCAAAAGCGGGTTTACTTCTCTTGCTGTTACCCCGGTGGGTTTTTTCCTCCCGGAATGACCATCCATGTAAACCACATTTCCATAGCCATTATGAACATTTCCGAAACGTTCAAGTATATTTGACGTGTTGAAGGGATAGCCGTTATTGCCGGAATCCATGACCCAAAACGTTGTTGACGGGCGTGGAAAGCAAGCTTGAGTGAATTTCATAGGTACCAGCGCGGTGTAGGGGTCAGCGCAATGGTAATAAGTCATAGCATAATGACGTGCGCTGTTTGTAATGACGGTCCCGTCATTTCTCAAAAAACTTGGATAATTCCGGGAAGGACATTTAAGAACGCCGCTGTACCGCGGGCCCAATTGTATTGTGTTCATGCCAAGGTAGTCCCGTTTAAATAAAGTCAGCTCGCCGCCGTCAAAACCGAGATTGCTGGTCGAATTGCCGTCAGAAAGCCTGGGTGAATTAGGCGAAGGTATATAACTGTTGAAATCAATTGTATATTCGTTGAACGCCTGTTGCACCTGTCTCAGTCGTGATGTGCAATTTATGCTCTTGGCGCTGGCCTTTGCCAGATTAAGGCCCGGCAGCAATATAGAAACAAGCAATGCTATAATCGCTATCACAACGAGGAGTTCGACGAGAGTGAAGAACAGTTTTATTTTCATTTTTTTCTCCTGTCCGCTACGCTGCCTTTATCTGTTATTTTGAACGGCGCTTTTATTTTCAATTGCGTATAAGTGTTTTTTTCTTTCCTGAGTTCTTCTATCCTTTGGTAAATAGCGTCAAAGAACACAGACAGATCATTTGATCCGCATGTCAGGGTTTTGCCTTCTTTTCCCGAAGTGGAAAAAACGCTGATGTCTGACGGGACATTCAATCCACGCTGTTTTAAAATATCAAGAATGTCCTCTTGCGGCGTTCCAGCGAGCATTACTGCGTCAAATTCAGTTCCGGCATTTAAAAGCTTTTCTATTTTTTCACTGTAAAATGCGCTGTGATTCCTGCCTTTCATCCCTGAAGGAAACTCCTCGACAATTATTTTGACGCCGGCATTCCTTGCCCTTTGCCGGGCCTCATCCAGAAATTCAGCGTTGAAATAATGTTTGAGATTGCCTATAAACATAACTATGCTTTTATGTCCGCTGTTTATAAGATGTCCCGTGCAGTTCAACGCAAATGCCCTGTTGTCATCGACAATCTGATTGTATTCAATGTTGCTGAAGTTTTTGACCTTGAAATCGCCTATGAAGATTACGGGATAAGGCAATTGCAAAAGCTTTTGAACGATTTTTCTGTCGGCAGTTGAACACGCCACCAAGACACATTCAATACCGTGAGTGTCGGATATTCTGGAAATCTCCGCGTCCAGCATGGCATCAGATGAAATATCCCTGGGTATTACCCTTGTCAGAAAAGTACAATTGTCCTTCAAATACGGCGGGCATGTTATCTTAAAAAGTTCATGGAGATAATGATTGTCAGGATATACGTCATATGCCAGAAAATATATTCCTGTCGCGTTTACCGGATAATGCGTTGACTTTACATATATGCCTCTCCGCCCGTTCCTCTGAATTAAATTCTCCTTTTCCAGAAAATCATATGAAGTCTCGACCACCTGTCTGCTGACGGAAAAATTTTCAGCAATCCGCCTTACAGTGTCCAGGCGTGAACCACCGGGAAGTTTTCCGGAAAGTATCCTGTCGCGAAAGAACTTCGCTATCTGAGAAGACTTTGGCGGAGCGGTTACAATTTTCATGTTTTTGACATCCTTTGTAAATATTATATGACAAAAGATGACAAAGTGCAAGCCTCTTTATGGAAAATAGGCTTTTTTTATTAAATCCAAGGCCGTTTTGCAAAATGAATAAGCTCTGTAAGGTATATATTATCCCGCTACAGTTCCCGATGTTTTCTTTTTGCGGGCGCAGAATTCACGGAGACGTTCCATGCATACATAGAACACTGGTGTTACGTAAAGAGTAAGGAGCTGGGAAAATATCAGTCCTCCTACGAGCGTTATGCCGAGGGGCCTTCTGGCCTCGCCGCCTCCGCCCCATCCGATGGCGACGGGGATACCAGCCATAATGGCGGCGGCAGTTGTCATCATAATCGGTCTGAATCTTATAAGGCACGCCTCTATAATCGCTTCTTTCGCCGTTTTTCCTTCTTCCTTCTGCGCTTCGATGGCAAAGTCTATCATCATTATGCCGTTTTTCTTTACAATACCTACAAGCATTATTATGCCGATGTAAGCATAGAGAGAAAGCTCAGTATTGCAGACAAGCAGTGAAAGCAGCGCGCCAAGTCCCGCGAAGGGGAGGGCGGTAAGAATTGTTATCGGATGAATGAAGCTTTCATAAAGTATCCCCAGCACAATGTAAATGACGAAAACAGTACAGATAAGAAGCAGCAGCATTCCTTTCATAGAACTTTGGAATGCCTGTGCCGTTCCCTGGAAAATAGCGCTTATGGAACTCGGCATTTCCGAATTGAATCTTTTTTCAATCGCCGAAACCGCCTGTCCCAGCGACGCGCCCGGTTTCAGATTGAATGATATTGTGACTGACGGCAATTGTCCCGAATGGTTTACCGTGAGCGGGCCGGTGGCATATTTTATGTCCGCTATATCTGTAAGGGGCACAAGGTCTCCTTTCTGGGAGCGCACATATATTGTGGAGAGGGATTCCCTGTCCATCTTGAATTCCGCCTTTAATTCCAGCAGTACACTGTACTGGTCTTCAGCCGCGTAAATGGTGGAAATCTTACGGGGGCCGAAAGCGCTGTAAAGGGCGTTTTCAATCTGTGCTGCCGTAATATGAAGCATGGAAGCTTTTTCCCTGTTTATTTCCAGATTGACCTGTGGATTTGATATTTGCAAATCGCTGTTCACATCTTCAATTTCGGGCATATTGGACATTTCTTTTTCTATTTTTTTTGAAAACTCATATAGCGCTGCCGTATCGGAACTTTGAAGAGTGTATTGGTACTGGCCCTTGGTCATTCTGCCGCCGATTTGTATTGACGGCATGTTCTGAATGAAAACCCGGATGCCCGGAATTTCATAGAATTTTTTGCGCAAGTCCTGCAATATCTGGTCGGCCGAAAGTTTGCGTTCCGAACGCGGTTTCAATCTCATAAACATAAAACCGGTATTCCCTGTCGAGCTAAGCCCTCCAACTCCTGCTCTGGACATGAAAGCTTCCACGTCCGGGTTGTTCTGTACCACAGCCGCTGCCGCCTGCTGGTGTTCTTTCATGGCATCGAAAGAAACGCCTTGCGCGCATTCAGTCTGGGCAAAAAGTGAATTTCTGTCTTCACTCGGCAGAAAACCTTTGGGTATGATAACGAAAAGATATCCTGTCAGGATAAGAACAGCCACCAGAAACAGCATTACCGTTACCCAGCGTTGAATTGTCCATCTCAATGTCCAGTCATAAAACTTCAGATATCCGGCGAGATGTTTTTTGTCCATGCCCTGGTCTCCCTCCAGTTCATGCACCTGGCTTGCTTTCAGAAAGCGGCTGGCCAGCATCGGTGTCAGGCTCAGAGAAACAATCCCCGAAACCAGCACTGAAACCGCTATCACAACGCCAAATTCACGGAAAAGACGTCCCACGACACCGCCCATGAAAAGCACAGGAATAAAAACGGCTGAAAGAGATATCGTCATTGAAAGAATCGTGAACGCTATTTCAGCGGAACCGTCAAGCGCGGCCTGATAAACGGATTTGCCCATTTCGACATGACGGAAAATATTTTCAAGCATGACGATAGCGTCATCGACAACAAACCCGATGGAAAGGGTAAGGGCCATGAGAGACAGATTGTCAAGACTGTATCCCAGCAGGTACATCACAACAAAAGTGCCTATGATAGACATGGGCAGCGTCATGCTGGGAATGACTGTAGCCCTGAAGTTCCGGAGAAAAAGAAATATGACAAATACCACCAGAAACAAGGTAAGTACCATAGTAAATTCAACATCGAAAACAGATTCCTTTATAGGTTCAGATCTGTCGAAAATAACCTCAAGCGAAATGGCCGCGGGCAACTGACTTCGCAGGACAGGGAGAAGTTTTTTGACTTCATCGGCTACTTCAACGGTGTTTGTTCCGGGCTGGCGCTGTACACCGAGGACAATGGCTGTCTGCTGTTTTTTACTTGTACAGTACCATGCCTGGGCCTTGTCCTCTTCCACGCTGTCGTAAACTTCCGCGATATCCCTCAGACGGATAGGCGCGTTATCTCGATATGCCACGATTATCGGCTTGTAACGTTCCGCGTTGAAAAGCTGTCCGTCAGCCTGTATCGTGAAAGACTGATAACGCCCGTTCAGAGCGCCCGTTGGAAGATTGACGTTCGCGTTCTGAATAGCGGTTTGAACTTCGTCTATCCCGATCTGCCACGATGACATCAGCTTAGGGTCAAGCCTTATCCTTACCGCATATTTCATTGAACCGAAAATCTGCACCTGCGCTACTCCTTTCAGGGTAGCCAGCCGCTGTGACATGAGGGTCTGCGCGTAATAATCCAGCTTTGACATGGGAAGGGTTTCGCTGAAAAGGGCAAGATATATAACAGGCTGGTCCCCTGGATTGACTTTCTTGTAACTCGGCGGGCTCGGCATGTCACTCGGCATCTGTTTCAGGGTCTGGGAGATTGCAGACTGCACATCCTGGGCAGCAGCGTCTATGCTCTTATCAAGGTTGAACTGTAACGTTATCAGGGTCGTGCCGAGAGCGCTTGTAGATGTCATCATGTCAAGACCGGAAATAGTGGAAAATTGTTTTTCCAGCGGCGTCGCCACTGCTGTGGCCATGGTTTCAGGGCTGGCCCCCGGAAGTCCCGCGGAAACGACTATGACCGGAAAATCGACGTTCGGCAAGTCGCTTACCGGAAGAAGCGGATAAGACATAAGGCCGAATATGATTACCCCGATAGTAAGCAGGGTCGTCATTACAGGCCTTACTATGAATATTTTGGAAAGGTTCATGGCGGGTCAGTATTTCCTTTATCCTTTATGGATGATTAAGCTTAAGCACGCTTTCATCTTTGATCGTCACTTTAGCACCGGGAGACAGCCTGAGGTGCCCATCCGTTACCACTGTATCCCCGGCGTTGATGCCGGATTTTAATATGCTAAGTTTTCCAACGCTCCGTTCTACTTGTACAGGCTTGACTGCTACTGTTTTATCTGGTTTTACGACAAAAACATAATTTCCGTCCTGTCCCGATTGTACCGCATGAGATGGCATTACCAGACATTTTTTTTCAACGGTGAGCGTAAAGAACACATTCACATACTGCCCCGGCCATAGCCGCTCTTCACTGTTATCAAAAGTGGCTTTGAGCCTTATTGTACCATTGGAAATATTGATATTATTATCCACAAATGAAAGCTCGCCCCGTTCAACAACTTCAGTTCCGGGCACTGAAGCTTCAACCAGCAATTTTCCCGTTTTCATGTATTTCTGGATAATCGGAAGATAAAATTGCGGCACCGAAAAGGAAACGTATATAGGTTTTATCTGAACAACTTTCAGTATATTGGCATCATTGGCTTTTACGATGGTACCTTCATAAATAAGTATGTCTCCGGTACAGCCGTCCACAGGGGATTTTATCGTGCAGTATTCCAAGTCAAGCTTTGCCTTGTCGACGTTTGCCCTCAACGCTTCGATAGCGGCGCGGAGCGCGTTCGCCTGGGCCTTTATTTTTCTCATCTCGTCCTCAGCCGTCACACTGCTTTTGAAAAGTTTCTCTTTCAGTTCAGCCTGCCTTATCATGTCATTCCCAAGGTATTCATCCTTTGTCATATTCGCCTGTATTTGTCTCAGCGCGGCTTCAAACGGACGCGGGTCTATGCTCACAAGCACATCACCTTTTTTTACATGCTGTCCGGGCTTGAAATGAATCTTGCTTATCGGTCCCGTTATCATAGCTTTCACCTGAACTTCCGAATATGCTTCAACATTTCCGAATGTATTTATCTGAAGAGGCATATCCTGATAGGCCGCAACCGCAACCATTACAGGTATCGGCGGCAAAACATTTTTAGCGCCTGATTTTTTAGGACATCCGGACAGAAACAGTACCGATGCCAGCAGAAAGAGAATACAGAATAAACCCGTTTTCTCTGCCGGTTTTGAATAAAAATTTGAAATTACATGTAAAAACATTTTTTTCACCTGAAAGAATAAAAAAATACCGAAGCGGCTTTATAAAAGGATTTCATCCCTTTCTCAAAGCCTTTTAAGCTACTTTCTCCTGACTTGTTTTCAAGAGGGAAAAGCTGATTATTCTTATATATATCTTCAAACATAAAACCTCAGCCGGTTAAGGACGGCTGTTAGAAATATTGGGGCCGGCGGCTTTCTTTTCGGGCAAAATACAATATATTAAGATACAAATGGAGCTGGAAAATGCAGAAATTTTCACTGGGTAAAAATAAAACAATAAAAGTCCGGTCTCTTTTCATCGCTGAACATATTGATATCAGAGCGATGGAAATAACAGGGCACATCGCCTCTTCTCCCCTTACTCTCAAACTTGGAGAAAACGGCTGTGTGATACTTTTCCGTTACGGGGCCCTTGTTTTTTTCAATACGGACCCCATAGACGAGATGAAATGCCTTACAGGTTTGAAGCCGCTCCTGGAAGAACCCTTCGCTTCGCCGAAGGTCGAGGAAGTTGAAATCACCGTATCGGACGAATCTGACGAAGGAGTGAGGGCCGACACTATTTTTATTAAAGATTTTTCCATTGAAAGGCTTCAGCTCATAGCCGAAATACTTTCAAAAACAGTGGTGCTGGAATATTACGAAACAAGTGTTTCCCGGAGTTTTGATTCCATTGAACCCATTGCTATAGGACTGAAAGAGACAGGCCGTTGCGGACACGAGGCAAAAGACCTCCTTAGGCACATAGGCGAATCCCTTCTGAGCATGCACAAAATGATAGGCCGCGTTCAGATAAGCGAAAAGCCCGATGTCCTCTGGGAGCATCCTAAACTTGAACGTCTTTACGTGCGCCTTCAGGAGGAATATGAACTCAGGGAACGGCATCTCGCCGTAGATCAGAAGCTTGAGCTGATATCCAGAACTGCCGAAACAGTTCTCGACTTGCTTGAGCATAAGCACAGCAGTCGTCTGGAATGGTATATTATAATACTCATCGTCTTTGAGATTATCCTGTCTCTCTATGATATGTTCCTGCATCCGGTGATAATGAAGATGCTTTACTGACAAAAAAGTAAAAAGAGGTAAAAATGAAAGAAGCAGAGGCCAAACTGCTGGATTTGAAGGAAAAATTTGAAAAGTATTACGGGTTTCAGGATGTTGATATTTTCGGGAACACGGTTTTAAAGGACATGCTTTATCCGACCTTGCCGGTCAGGGAATATGATAATTTTTTCAAGTGGTGTAATATAATACAGCTCCTTCTGGTCAATAAATTTGTCAACATAAAAGGTTACAGAATACTTGATGCTGGATGCGGCAACGGGCAGGATTTGAGAAAATTCATTGAACTTGGCGCGAAATCTTCAAACTGCTATGGGATTGATTTCGCCGAAAACGCGATTGATTTCGCAAGAGAGAATTCACCATCCGGCGTAACTTATAAGGCCGCCAATTTTGACGAAACTGGATTTGAAGATGATTTTTTTGATATAGTCGTTTCGTTCAATACGATAGTGAACTTTAAGGACGATGAGTATCTCAAAAAGATTAATGATGAATTCAGGCGGATTATTAAAGGCAACGGAATGCTCCTGCTGATTTGCGCGATAAGCGCGGACGCTCAGAATAAAGAAGGTTTCATAAAGATCCCCGTCAGAATTTTCACACTTGATGAAGTGCAAAGACTTTTTCCTGATTTCACGCTGAGGAATGTCCTTAACGGAAGCGCCAATATCCCGATGCCTTCCGGAGGCACGATAAATGCCGGAAGCAACACGATAGATTTAAAAGCTTTCAGCAACCTTTACAGCAGTCTTCACGGCAACAATGATTACAGGGCGTTTTATGTTGAAGGCGCCGTAAAGCATTTGTGTTCCGGTCTCGGCATTATGGACAGCTCCGCCAAATTAATGGCTTTTTCCGCAAAGTGAAAAATCAAGCCTTATTCAGACCATAATTTTTCATAGTTTATTTTGCCGTGCCAATCCAGAGCGGCCCTTATGTCGCTGAGTTTCTTCGTCCATTCCAGAGGGAATTTCCAACGGGCGCTTTGAATTTCCTGAAATGTTTTTGGGTATTTATTGGTCATATATAAAAACATGTCGATACTTATCGGTTCAGCGACTGAAGAATTGTAAGGAATTTCAAAATATTTCGGATCAAAAAAGTCGTCCGTTGCATTGGACCATATATCTTTGTATGGACGCATGATTTCCGGCAACGGGGTCATTACAAAAGAACCGTAAGCGTTTAAGTCTGCATATCCCTTGATTATATTCTGAGAAAAACCCGCAAACTCGTTGAATTCCACATAATGGATATTGCGGCTTCTCTCAACAAATTCCATTTCGTTGCTTTCAGTATGAGAGGCGGGCCATGGACGATTTTGTCTTAAATATTTATTGGCATTCAGGGCTGCCTGCATTCCGACTAATTGCATTACGGAAAAATAGGCGGCTTTGTCTCTTAAAACACGGTCTCCCATAATCTGCGCCATTCGTGCCATGGCTGACGCGCCTGCATGTATTATGCCGCTTTCCTGCAAACCGTTTCCAACTCTGATACCGCTGAATGTGTCCCATGAAATGCAGACCGCCCAGTCATGGCTGTTGGGAATCAGATTGAAAAACATGTTTATCTTTTCCCAATTGTTCTTTATGAAATCATCCTGTTTAAACGCATATGCATAGTGCCATGCGGTGTACAATCTCAGAGACTCCCAGCATACTGAATCTATCGCGTGCTCGTTTTGGTTCGGTGTGTATGATGAAAGCTTCTTTCCCGACATCGGGCTGGTCAGCGTGAAAGTAAGACCATTCTTTTGTACTATTGGCAGGAGTTTTGATTGAAAAGAGGGTTCCGGTTTTCCTTCGAGAAAGAGATATTTTTCCATTTCATCTTTCAGCATCTTGAAAACCTTTTCTTTCAATTCCGGCGTCAGGTACTGCATCCCCAGAATGATGTTGGATATCTCCGGTTCCGCGTTTCCCGGTACGTATTTCTCATGATAAATCATCCATTCCCACGGGTGTACGGAAAGCTTTTTCAGATTCTTGCTGTAGATTTCTTTCAGTTCCTTTCGTAGAGGAAGAGTTTCCGGCTGAGTGCCGTGTATGATGCTCCTGGCTTCATTGCTGAAATGCAACATTTTTTCAATTGATATCAGAGCACTTTCCTTGTTTAATATCGCGGTGTACGGGCCGTGCAAAGTCGCCATCTCAAGGTCTGTGATTTTGTCGTTTACTGTAATTGGGATATTGCCTGAAGATGACGCAAGGGGCAGGGCAGGGGGAAGCGGCGCTATTTTCAGGGGAACTGTATTCCATTCGTTGTTTATTGTCTGATACTCGAACTGATCCTTCAGTATTACTCTGTCATTCGGATAATCTATACTGAAACTGCGTTTGACTTCAACGGGAGAGGACATCAGTACTTTTGACCAGAAGGAACATCTTTCCGTTATAGCTTCAGGTATTTTTTTGCTCCACGACTCTGTTTCAGATGGAGGCAGGAGCTTTACTCCGAAAAGCGGCATGCCGGATAAATTGCCTGCCTCCTTGTTGAATGTGAATGTCAGCGCGTTATCATTTATGCTTATGCTCTGCGTTTTTTTCTCCAGTGCGAAAAGCCACGGCATATCGAATTCGCTCCAATTCTCAGAGCCGTTGAACCAGGTCAGTATCCAGTTTGAAGACATATCGGAACCATCTATGGCATCTCCTTTTTTGATAACTTTGAGATTATTTTTTTTATCCATATAAGCGATATGAGAGGGTAAGCCTATCTTCCATTGAGAAATATTTTGAAAGATATTAATCGAATTAGCGTCAGTGCGTAAGTTCCATGCCGGAGAAAGACTGCTTATTCTAAATTCCAGTTTTTTCCCGTCTTCGAAACTATAAGTCCATGTTCTTCCCGACCATGAGCTCCGGGTAACTTCGGCAGAAACTTTCTTGCTTTTCCCGATTGAAATGTGTCCCAGCATCCAGGCATCATTGAAACCGTCATATTCCCTGCCTTTTGCCGCGAGGTAATAGTCTGGTTTGTGAAGGACTTTCGGCGATGGCCTTACATTATTAATAAAGACCAGCGGCGAGGGTTCAATGTCCGCGCAAAAAACTGAAAAGGTCAATGAACCTCTTGCGTCAGGCACTGACATTGAATTTTTCAAAACATCATCTTTGGTGACGCGCGGACCGAAAGTCCCGACAGAATCTTTTATTTCTTGTATGTTTTTAGCGGGTAATGTGAGTTTTTCATCAGTTGGAACGGTGTATTTGTCTGCCGCTGCGATGGTGAACGGTATTTTCTGTTCTGAGAGTATACTGTCAGCAGTTTTTAATATCAAATCACAAAAGTATTTACCTTCTTTTTCCGCTTTCAATTCGACAGGTTTGAATTCCGTCCATCGCAATGATTGCAGCTGGCATGACAGTTTTTGGGATTGTAATATTTTTCCGTCCGCCGAAAACATTTTTACTTCCAGAGAGGCCGGAATATTGTTTTTATCAGAAGGCATGTATGCGAATTCAGGAGCTACTGCTATATATTGGCCGGGCTGATATCTGTTAAGGTGGGTATTGTTTGTTATAAGACTGGCAAGCGAATTTCCCCCTTTGATTTTAAGTTGGAAACCGCTGATGACTTTGTTTTCAACAATATATATTTTCGGAATCCCTGAATACATTCCTCCCGCGTATCCTGTGTGTATCCTGACTGCAATCAGATTTTCCTTTCCTGCCTTGAACGGGGATTTGTCTGAAGGCACATAGTATTTGCGTGCTACCCAGCTGCTGCCGGGGATAGGCTGTGCCGGAGGGCAGGTACCGTACGAACCCAACAACACGCCGTTGACATATACCTCGTCAAAATTTGAAATATAACCAAGATTTATTATTAAACCTTTTGACGCAAAATTTTCAGGAAGAACAAAATGATTTCTATACCAGCAGAAACCTGATTTGAAGCCTTGAGTGAAAATAGAGGAATTTATTTTCACGGGTTTCCATTTTGAATCATCATAGTCATTTTTTGCGTATTTTAAATTATCTCCCTCTTTTATTTTCCACCCGTCAACGGGCAGTTGAAGGGAAATCCCCTCCTTGTATTTTGCCGTCATCTTTTCCATCTGTGAAACCGGACGGCTTTCGTTTTGGGCATAGCTTCCCATTTGCATTGCCGCGCCCAGAAACAGTACGGATAATAACTCTATTCGCCTGAAGAAAAACATTTTGCCCACTCCTTATAATTAATTGTTTGGTATTATCATGCTGTTGTTAATGTCTTTGAATTTAACGATTGCCACGTGTCCGTCACCAAAGAGACAGTTTGCCGCTGAATTGTGATGAAAGCCCATGCGGTCATCTTCTATTAGCGGGTAGGGGCTACCGGTCGCGCAGGCAAAGGCCCGATATACGGAAATTATTGAAGAATCACCATACGATATTATGGCGCTTGGAGTCTGTATCATATTAATTTTCTTCTGTACGAAGCCTGCCCATGACAATACCGGATGGAGATTTGCGTTTGCGCTGTAATCAAAATAAGAATTGCTCCCCTGCCACGTATTCAGGGGGCAGTTAAGGACATTCCGGTTGTTCCATTTAATAAATTCGCTGTAGGACTGTTTGTTCGTTACCAGTATATCAGAAATCACTCCGGTATAGCTTAATACATTTATATTGGCGCTGTTGGTGGATGCGGAAAGCCATCCGTCATAATCATTGATGTAGGTATTGAGCGCCAATCCTATCTGTTTGAGATTGTTTTTGCATACCATTGATTTGGTAAGATTTCTTGCCTGCTGGAGCGCGGGAAGGAGCATCGCGGCCAGTATAGCTATGATTGAAATCACTATCAGGAGCTCGATGAGAGTAAAGTGCAATAAGTTCCTGAAAATCTTCTTATCATGTTTTCTCTTCACTTGTGCTCCTTTTTTAGTTTCAATCCTGAAAATTCGGCAGATATGCTCCAAGCTCCTTAAGTTTCTTCTGCAAAAGCTTTGTGTCAATGTCATGTGCCGTTTTTTTGCCGTTTGTTTGCGCGAGTATTGACGCGGCGGTTCCGGCGGCCTGTCCGGTAATGAAGCAGCCGGGCATGACCCTTATGGAGCTCTGCATATAACGGTCCGTGCTTATGCAGCGCCCGGCGACAAGGGCATTGTCCAGGTCTTTTGGCACCAACGCCCTGTAGGGGATGCCGTAATTTTCGCCCTGTTTATGGCGGAACCCTGTAATTTCCTCACGGAAATGCTGGTATGAGGCAATGTCATTTTTATTGGGATGAATATCGACGGGATACGAGAATCTGCCTATCTCGTCATCAAAGGAGGCGCGTTTTTTAAAGTCGTCAAGGGTCATCTCATAATCTCCTTTTATGCGGCGTGTTTCGCGGATGCCGAGCAGAGAACCGCTTGAGACCAGTGTCATATTTTCATATCCTTTAAGGTATTCCTTGTAATACCGTTCAAATTCAGGCAGGATTTTTCGTCCCCTTAGGAGTCCTTTTGTGATGGATTCATCATCCGTGCCATCCAAATCATACACATGTCCAATGTTCGCACCGGCGACACCGTGCCCGAAAGACGCCATCCCCGGAACATGCCTGTCGGGAATAGAGAAAACTCCGTCCGCAAAAGCCTTTTCAAGCATTTTGTGATGATCGGCGGAGCGGTTTTTCCAGTCAACATTGCACCATAGACTGCAAAGAGTCCCTGGCATCAATGTGGCGTCCGCATCTCCTTTTTCAAAAGCTGCCCCGGCCATCGCCGCAAGGTCTCCGTCTCCGGTACAATCTATGAACACTTTTGCCTTTACTGCGAAAATCCCGTTTTTCGAATTGCATATTGCAAGAGAAATATTTTTTTCGTCTCTCTGGACATCTATCAGTTGGGTATGAAAATTAAATAAAACCCCTGCTGCCGTTATGAGCTCATCATAAACCCTTTTCAGCAGTTCCGCGTTTATGGCCGGAGTCTTTCCCAGTTCATATCCCATTTTGTCAAAAATTTCTTTTCCGATGCCCCCGGCAAGAAAATTGATGCCGTCGGTGAAATTGCAGAACCACGGCACCAACCCGGCTGTTCCCATGCCGCCGAAACAGGAATGTCCCTCCGCCAGAAAAACACTGCCCCCCTGTCTTGCCGCCGCGATTGCCGCCGCCGCTCCGGCTGGGCCTCCGCCCGCTATAAATACATCTGTCTCATATCTGAGAGGAATTTCGCGGCTGAATGATATCTTTCTTGCTGTGTTCATTTTTTTAATCCATTTCTGTTGTTCTTTGTTTATAATTATACTTGATTTTTTTTTAATGACAATGTACTTTTTCACTATTGTTATGTATTAATCTATTATGAATGAACTTATAAAACTTATTGAGGCGTTTGAACGCCGTTGCGGATTTAAAATATCCGTTCATGATTATTCGGGCAGGCTGTGGAGCTATTTGCAGATGAAGAGGCAGCGGCACGACAGCGGATATTGCGATTGTATCAAAGAAAAATACGGGATTGATAAATGTCTGTTTTTTGAAAAACGCAGAGTGCTGCTGGTATTGGCGCGTTACCCTGATGGCTTCTTTAAAATCTGTCATGGCGGAATAATAGAATATGCCGCGCCCATTATTAAGGATGCCTCTATTCTCGGTACCATGTTCATTGGTTTTTTCCGTCTGAAAGATGTTTCCTTAATTCCTGACGCGATTGTGTGCAGATCTGAATGCTGTGATTTTGCGCCGGAACTCAATAATAAATTATATAAGGGAATCCAGTGTATCGACAAAAATGATTTCAAAGATATAGCTGAAATCGCCAAAACTCTGAAGTTCAGAATCGAGGCGCAGCTGGCGACGGAAGAAAAAATTTTCATTTCACACGAAGAAAAGACTAAATGGGAAATTGACAGATACATCGGGCAGAATTTCCAGAAAGATATAAGTATTCAGCATCTCGCCAAGCATCTGTGCCTTTCTGTTTCACGCACCGGACAGCTTGTCAGGAAGCTTTTTAACATGACTTATCCCGAACTGCTCAACAGAAACAGGATAGATAACGCAAAAATCCTTTTATCTTCAACTTCCCTTTCCATAAGCGAAACCGCGTACAGATGCGGCTTTTCGGATGCGGCTTATTTTCACAGGATTTTCAAAAAACTGGAAAAAATAAACCCCGGAGAATATAAAATCCGGAACAATAAGATTAAAAATATGTTTACGTAGGAAATCAGCCGAGCGCGTTTTTTTCCAATTCCGTCAGAGCGTCTTCACGGCTTATGAGTTTTTCTCCGTTAGCGTTCAAAAAGGCCTCAAGTTTTTTATGGCTGAAATCAAGGTTTTTCGAGACGGAATAAAGACCGTAAAGAGAGGGTTCCCAAAGAGGTCTTTCCATTCTGAGCAGATTTGAAAGGGCGCTGCTTGAGGCTGCTAAAGCCCAGCCGGGAGGAAAGGGGAGATTGAGCGCTCTGATATTTTTCTTTTCAGGAAGAAATGTGTCGATAAGAATGCGGTAATATTCCTCAATACTGGTTTTCTCTTTATCTATAATATTAAGGGCTTCTCCGTTCAGCGTATCTGTTTCCGCTGAAAAATACACGGCCTTGGAGAGATTACGGACATAAGCTAGCGGCCAGCGGTTCCGGCCTTTCCATTTGCCGAAATTAACTATGAATGGAGATGTTTTCAGAAAGGACAGTATCCTTGGCATTATTGTATTGTCACCCGGTCCCCAGACTGCCGCGGGACGGATAATCACGTATTTTGAGGGGGGTAGTTTTTCCGAAATATATTTTTCCGAAAGTATTTTATAATGAGGATAGGGGTTGGCGAGGTTATTTGAGAATTCGGTTTTTTCATCGGCATCCTGAAAGTCTTTCATTCCATAGACGTCAGTTGTCGATATATATATAAGTTTGTCGATGGAAAGCCCGGAGACGAGGTTGACTGTGTTTTGGACGCTTTCGAAATTCAGTTTTCTGAAAAGACTGTCGGACCCGATGTCGGCGGCGCGTCCGGCGCAGTGCAGTATGCAGTCTATTTTTTTTGTTTCATGGTATTCAGTCAGCGCCGCCTGGAGATGTTCGCCGTCACAGACTGAAACTTTCAGCGTGTCAAAGGCGGGGCAGGTCGAAAGTCTGTTGAAATTCGGGGGGTAGTTCTTATTTATCAGGGCTGTTACGTTCCAGCCTCTTTCGATAAACTCATGAACGCAGGCACTGCCGATAAAACCGGAAGCGCCAGTAATCAGAATTCTCTTTGAGGCCATAGGATTTATCAGATGATTTTATATTTTTTCCCTATGTCGATAAGGGAGCTTATGACAAAATCCAAGTCTTCTTTAGTATGCTGGGACATGATGCTCATCCTGAACCTGCATCTCTTTTTAGCCACTGCCGGGAATGCCACATAATTTATGAAAATGCCTTTGTGGTGAAGTTCCCTGGACATGCTTTTGAGCTTATCTTCATCGCCGATGATTATCGGAATAATAGCGGACTGGACATCGCCGACCTTAAAGCCGGCTTCCTTCAGCGCGCCCACTGTATATTTTATATTATTCCAGAGAGCAGTCCGGAAGGAACTGTCAGTTTCAAGTATTTTAAATATTTCAATAAGGCCCGCTATGACGGGAACAGGTATTGAGGTGGAAAAGAAGTAGGACCTTGCGTAAAAGCGCAGGTAGTCTATAAGCGCCTTGGAGCCGACGGCGTATCCGCCGATGCCCCCGGTTATCTTGCTCAATGTGCCGATTGTCACATCAATTTTGCCTTCAAGCCCGAACTGTTCCGCCGTGCCTCGCCCGTGTGCTCCCAATACGCCAAGTGAATGGGCTTCGTCAACCATGACTTTGGCCCCGTATGCCTGGCAAAGTTCATAGATTTTATCAAGTTTCGCCATGTCCCCGTCCATGGAAAAGACGCCGTCAGTTATGACGAGGGTGCCATGACTCTCATTTTTTGCCGCTTTCAGGAGTTTTTCAAGGTGGTTCATGTTTCCATGAGCGAAAGTTTTTATATTGGCCCCGCACATGCGGCATCCGTCGAAAATAGAAGCGTGATTGAACATGTCATTGATGACGGTGTCTTTTTCTCTGGTAAGGCCGGTGATTACGCCGACGTTGGCGGAGTATCCTGTCGGGAAGAGTATGGCGTCGTCGCATTTGTAGAACGCGGCTATGCGTCTCTCAAGTTCAATATGCAGATCAGTAGTGCCGGAGAGGAGGGAAACTGAACCTGTGCCGTAGCCGTATTTGCGGGTTGCCTCTATGGCTGCCTCAACGACTTTAGGATGTGTTGTCAGGCCAAAATACGAATTTGAGCCGACCATTATCATGTCTTTGGGCTTTTCAGTGTAAGGGTCCTGTATTACCGCATGGGCCCCGCTGGCGCCAAGAAGCACTCTGCGGAAAAGAAGGCATTTTTCGTTCTCTTCCTTTTCTACCATTTCCTGAAAGTAATAGAGCTTCTGAAAAAGGTCAGAGCTTGCTGTGTCATAACAGTCCAGCCACGTTTTTCCATTCTTATCCAAATCTTCGTTCCCCATAGCAAAAATTCCCTTGAAAATGAGTTGCAGCTTAAGCTGCCTTAATTTACAGTTATAAAATAGCAAAGAAACCCGAAATCCGCCGGACAATCAATCAACGGGTCATATTTCACGGTCGGTAAAAATATAACAGGACTCAGGCCGCGCTAAAAACTAACATATACTTGAAATTTTTCAAAGGATATTAAAGGATATTATGAAAATTAACTGTTAAAGAGAAAAATTCACAAGTGGAAAGTCCGGACTTCATATAATTGCCAGCTTATTTTTCACCGAAAACTATCGTTATATTGTCTTCCATTCCTATTACGGTCAGCTCATCGCCTTTTTCCAGTTTTATTGAGGGGTCCCATATTATCCTGGCTTCTTCGTTGTTCTTTTTTATCAATATTGCCGATATTTTATATTTATGTCTCAAGTCAAGTTCCTGAAGGGTTTTCCCGTACATGCGCGAGGGTATGGAAACTGTGGCCAGGAAGCCGTTGTCAAAGGGAACTATTTCCATGATGTTCGGCGCTGTTATTTTTTTTGCGAGAAGTTCCGCGAACTCTTTTTCAGGCTCTATTACCTCATCGGCCCCTACGCTTGTAAGAATCTGTTTCTGAATGGCCGAATTGACTTTTGCCATTATTTTTTTGGTTTTCGCGTTTTTAAGGTGTGTTGTGCAGATGATAAGGCTTTCCAGATCGTTTCCCATGGTAAGAATCACGAGATCAAATTTTGAAACGCTTAATTCACTTATGACGTCTTCATCGGTAACGTCCGCGACTATCGCCTCTGTTACGTCGTCTTTTATTTTTTCCACAATTCTGGCGTCATTGTCAACAGCCAGTACGTTATTGCCTTGTTTGTAAAGCTGTATGGCTATGGCTTCTCCAAACGCGCCGATTCCGAAAACCGCAATGTCTTTTTTCATGATTGTCACCCTAATATGAGATTTTCCTGTGGATAAGATATCTTACTTTGTTTTTCCATTGAGATCAGAAATATAATTAAAGAAAAAGGTCCCACTCTTCCCACAAACATGCATGCGGAGAGAATGAGCTTTCCCCAGAAACCGGCTTTTGCCGTATAACCGTCCGAGAGCCCGACCGTGGACAGTGCCGAAACCACTTCAAATAAGACCATCTGTAATTGTCCGTTTTCTATCACAAGTATCAGCATCGTGCTTAAAAAAGCTACAAAAAGGTATAAGGTTATTATGGCGTAAGCCTTGAGAATATCGCTTTCCTGTACCTGCCTTTTGAACAGATATACCCTGTTGTTTCCCTTGAATATATTCCGTACCGCGATGAATGCCAGCGCCGCGGTGGTGGTTTTCACGCCTCCGCCTGTTGAACCGGGAGACGCGCCGATAATCATAAGCACGATCAATACCAGAATAGAAGCCGAATGCAGTCCGCATATATCCACGCTGTTATAACCTGCTGTCCTGGCTGTTACGGATTGAAAATACGCGTCCAGCCAGCTCATGCCGTTCCATTCGATGGCTTTCATCAGAAACATGCCTGTCAGGATGAGTATGGCTGTTACGGCTATTACTGTTTTTGTATGTGCCTTGACTGTGCCGCCGAGCCTCCAGTGCTGGTAAATGTCATATACCACATAATATCCTATGCCGCCTAGTATTATAAGCAGGGATATTACGACTTTTATATACCAGTTTGCCTGCATGAAACTGTTGTCGTAAATGGAGAAACCGGCGTTGCAGAATGCCGACACCGAATGAAAAAAAGCGTAATAAAAGGATTTGAGGATACCGTACCCGCAACTTATGTGAAATGCCGGCATCATGAGAAGGGCCCCGGTAATTTCGACCGCAAAAGTATAAACAACTGTCACATATATGACCTTTTCGAGTTCGCGCAGTGAAAAAATGCTGCTTACCTTGGAGACGAGCAGTGTATTTTCCATCCTCATTTCACCGCTTACGAAAAGCACCATTACAGTGGTGATGGTCATAAGTCCCAGCCCTCCGCACTGTATCAGCAGAAGTATGAGAAGCTGTCCCAAGGAGCTGAATTCCGAAGTATTGACCACGGTCAGCCCTGTAACGCATACCGCTGACGAGGACATAAACAGCGCGTCAATCCACGCAAGGCCTTTTTCCGGCGAGAACAGATGGCTTTTCATCAAACATGCCCCGCACAGAATAAGTGCCGCGAACGATGACACAAAATACAGATTGCTTTTCTTTAAAATACTTATCTTCATAATAAATAGAATATTCCGGGTATAACAAAATCAGATAATATACACCTTTGCTTATCAATATGCTCCTTTTTGAATTGTTTAATCTCAAATTTTTATCCTTTTTTATGTTTTCCGATTTGAATACTCGGATTTTTCCAGTATTTTTGCTACTTCAATTCTGATCGGCCCATGGTGGGGTTCCCGAGTGGCCAAAGGGGGCAGACTGTAAATCTGCTGACTTCGTCTTCGGTGGTTCGAATCCACCCCCCACCACCATCTTTTTGTAGAAATTCCAAAGCCTCAAACTCTGTGAATATAAAAATTCCTTAAAAAGAAATTTTGAGAAAGGAAAGAGTTATGAACATATCCCTTATAAAAAATGACCGGAAACTTGAAAAAGCTATCTCGAACCTCAAATCATTGATGGGGAAAAGTTCTGAACCCAGCGGGGAAATGGCGGATAAAATAAAACTCCTTGCGCTTGTAATTGAGGATTATGAAAAAATACATTACCCAATAGCATCCCCGTCCCCGGTGGACGCGATTAAGTTTCGTATGGAACAAATGGATTTGAGTGTAAAAGAGTTGGAGCCTTGTATCGGGAAAAGTAACAGGGTTTACGAAGTGCTTGCCGGGAAGCGGAAACTTTCGATAAATATGATTCGCAAATTAAGCAGGGCATTAAAAATCCCTGCCGATATTCTAATAGGGACCGTTTAGGGGGAGAAGCTCTTATAGTATTATTTCAGCAATAAGCTCTTCCTCCCCTCTGATACGGGCGATTACTTATTGCCGATGGCGAATTTGTTTTTGGTCAGGTAACTGTAACTTTCTTCAACGGCTTTGAAAATGTCTGTGGCGCAGGAGTCGAATTCTACCACCATCCAGCGGAGGGAACTTTTATCGACGGCGTCAACTATGGATTTGAAATTCATTTTGCCGGAACCTACCGCAACATTGGCTTCGCCCTGGACGAAACTGCCGTCTTTTATGTGCAGAAGTATTACGCGTTTGCCGAAATATTTCAGCTCATTCGCGACATTCACCGTACCGAAATTTGTCGCCCAGTAAGTGTCTATCTCAAAAAAGACTTTCGGGCACATTTCTGCAACGTAATGATGGTTGATTTTCCCGTTCAGGGTCTCGAATTCCCAGGCGTGGTTGTGGAGAAAAAGTTTTTTTCCGGCTTTTTCAAGTTTTTCCTGAATGGCATTGATGGTGTCGGTTGTTTTTTTGACGGCATCCATATCCTTGAAGTTATCCCTGCCGAAACCGGCGGCGGCGATGTCCAAACCAAACAGGTCAAGTGTTTTTACGACTTCATCAATATTTTCCAAGCTTGCCCAAGGCGTATGGCTTGAAGAAATTTCCAGTCCGTAACTGTTTACGAGTTTTTTGTATTCTTCGGCGCTCATGCCATAAAATCCCGCAGGTTCGATGGCTTTATAACCGATGTCGGCGAGTCTCTTTAATACGTTCTTAAGATCCTTTTTAGCTTCATCCCTGAGTGTCCACATCTGTATCGAAATAGGTTTCATCATCTTATCCTTTATTATTATAATTTTTTAAATTCCACTCTGATTAGTCAAGCATTCCCTCGGGAAGTCCTGTCGGAAGCGGAGCGGGCTGTGCGCATTTGCTCTTTATCGTTACGTGTTTTCCGGTTTTCGAAGCTTCCTCAAAGGAAAGCATAACTTCGAGGACATGCAGGGCGAGTTCGCCGCAGCACCTGTGAGGGCGTTTCTGCTCTATCCCGCAAACCATATCGGCAAGCCCTATTCCTCTCATATTCGTATCGTAACTGTGAGAGAGCGGAACTTCCTTCCATTCCGTATCTTTCATTTTTCTGAGCCTTACGGGGCCGCCGAAAGTATTGGGGTCGGGAACGGCCAGCGTACCTTCTGTGCCGTATATCTCAATGGGATTATGTCCGTGTCCGCATTTGATGTCAAAGCTTACGGTAACCGTTATTATGGCGCCGTTCTGCATTTCGAGAACGCCTGCGTAATGTGTCGGTACGTCAACCGGAAGTTTTGCGCCGAAGTGGTCAGGATGCGTATCCAGTCTTTCTTTCCATGCCATAGTTGTCATGGCGCAGACTTTTTTTACGGGGCCGAGAAGGTTTACGAGGGCAGTCATATAATAGGGGCCCAGGTCGAGCATGGGGCCGCCGCCCTTCTGGTAAAAGAAAGCGGGATTCGGATGCCAGCCTTCAGGGCCTTTGCCGAGAAAAGAGACTATTCCCGAAACAGGACGCCCTATCCAGCCGTCATCAATAAGCTTCCTGCAAGTCTGTCCGCCCGCGCCCATGAAGGTATCCGGAGCGCAGCCTATACGGAGGTTCTTTTTCTTTGCGAGTTCTACAACCTTGCGGCCTTCATCAAGAGTGATGCCGAGGGGTTTTTCGCTGTGGACATGTTTTCCGGCGTTGAGTATTTTGCGGTCGACTTCGGCGTGTACCGCGGGTATCGTCAGATTTATTACCGCCTCTATGCTTTTGTCCGCGAGGAGTCCGTCAACGCTCATTGCCTTAACGCTGTATTCTTCCGCCTTGGCTTTTGCGGCTTCTTCCTTTATATCGGCGCAGGCGATAATTTCAGACATCCTGAATGTTTTCATGGCGTTGAAATACGCTTTGCTGATGTTTCCGCAGCCGATTACTCCGACTTTCATCTTCTTCATACGCTTCCTTTTTTTTATTTTTGCCTCTTTATGCCATCGGGCGCATAAAGGCGGCTTTACTTTTAAATATTAACAATAACTACTAGGATTGAAAATATTTTATAACAGAATATATTAAAAGCCAATTGACCGAAACTATTATTTATTGATTTAATTTATTTCCCGGGGAAAATTCACAATGCCGGAAATTCAACTTGAAAGAATAGGATATTTCAAAGCGCCGTATCACAGTAATATCAGGCCGAATATGATAAGTCCCGGATACGAGTACATAGAACTCCTGGCGGACGGGGAGGTTTATTTCGACAGCGGGAATGGAAAGAAACCCCACGGCTGCGGGTATATTTTCTGGCATATACCGGGAGATTATACCGTCCATGATAACAATGCCGGATTTCCATATCAATGCCTCTGTGTTCTCTTCAAAACGGGGAACAATGGAAAAGACAGGCATGTTCCGCGGTGTTCTTTCTGGGATGACGAAACTGAACTGAAGAGTTTTTCCGATACGATGCTTAAGGCTTTTCACGGGGGATCTTGCGATATAGGGCTTCTGGGGAACTATGCCTTTTACCGTCTGAAATGGGAGGCGCTTCGCCGGCAGGATGAAAACTCAAGAAAAAATGAGTATCCTCTGCCATTGAAAAAAGCCATTGAGTACATGGACAGCAATTTCATGGAAAACATCAGCGTGGAAGAGATTGCCGGGTATGCGGGGATAAGCGTTTCACATCTTTTTCTGCTTTTCCGTAAACACCTGAAAGAAAGCCCTCACAGCTATCTGAATTCGTTGAGAATTGCCGAGGCAAAGCAGATGCTTGTCAAGAGTTCTGAAAACATAAAAGAGATCTCATACAAATGCAGTTTTCAGAATCTGGAAAGCTTCTACAGGTTCTTCAAAAGACGCACAGGCGTAAGCCCCGGCGAATACCGCAGAAAATTCTCTACAGAAAACTATTTCAGCCTGTAAGCTCCTCCGCAAGGATGTTTCTCTGTGTTTCGACAACTTTTCTGATTGGCTGAAGAAGCTGTTTTATCGGGATTTCCGCAATTGACGGTACGATGAAATCCGGCGAAAACGCGTATTTTTTCAAGTCTTCGGTTTTAGTGCTTCCCGTCAGCACAAGCACTGTCCTGTAGCCCATCTGTATGCCGCCGAGTATGTCTGTTGACATCGTATCTCCTATCATTACGGTGGCAGCCGATTCCATGCCTATTTCCTTTCGCGCTTCCCTCATCATCACCGGACTGGGTTTGCCGACGCTGAACGCTTCTATCCCTGTGGCTTTTTCTATCATGGACACAATCGCGCCGCAGCCGGGACGTATGCCTTTCGGGGTAGGGCAGTTCACGTCAGGGTTTGTCGATATGAGTTTTGCGCCTTTCATTATCATGTGAACGGCGCTCTCTATTATCTGGAAGTTGAATGTGGTGCCTTCGCCCACCACTACATAATCGGGGTCATGGTCAACTATTGAATAGCCGTTTGTGTGAAGCGCATGCAGGAGCCCTCCTTCGCCAACGACAAAAGCCGTTCCATGCGGTTTTTGCTTCGCCAGAAAACGCGCTGTCGCCATGGCGCAGGTGAATACGTGTTTTTCTTCAATCGGCATCCCCATTCTCTTCAGTTTTGTCGCTGTGTCGCGACGGGTTTTTCTGCTGTTGTTTGTGAGAAAAAGGAACGGGATATTGTTACTGATAAGATAATTTATGAAATTAATCGCTCCCGGTATAAGATCGTTTTCCTTGTAAATGACGCCATCCATGTCTATCAGAAATCCTATTTTCATCGAGCTTCCTTAAATTTGAGTAAACCGTTAAAAGGGTTACGTATTTGTTTTTATATAAAATAACCCTTTGCCGTATTATCATTTTTCATGCCATAAAATCAGAAAAGAGAATAGCTGCTGATAAATTTGAGCCGTATGTCTTTTGTTGTTAATGCCTTGTGCTTTTTATATTTTTGTCGGAAAATCTTACAATCTTGAAATCAGTAAAGATTAAATATCAGTATTGTAACTTAATTTAGATATTAATACAAAATTGTAACAAGCGGGGCAGTAGTAGTTTTCTGTTGAAGTCTGCATGGAGAGACTCTACTTTCTTGAAGGCGATGCGGGCTGAAGTTTGACAGGGGGCGCTTGGGATTTTTTTTGCTGTTGTGCTTGATGCTGCATCATCATTTGCTGTTTGCTGGCGGGAGTATGATATTTTATCACGATGCCTCTTATTCTGGTGAGATAAACTGAGCCGAACGGGGTCCAGTATGTGGTATCTGATATTTCCGTATCAATAAGTCCGTCGCCGCCTTTGCTTTTGACGGCTTTCTGAAAGGCGTTGTCAAACCTGCTCAATGTGAAAATGGGAATTGCCCAGAAAACGGAGAAGCCCCATGCGCTGCCCTGTGCGTAATCGATAATCTGATAGGGTTTGGGATTTGCCGCCACTTTGGTCGGGCCAGTTGTGCAGCCGGCAAGTAACGCGCATGTGAGGAAGCAGGCAAAACATAAAGATAAATTTTTCATTATAATATCCCTTTTATTCTTCGGACATAAATAAATCTTCAACTTTAACATTGGGATGGTGATATCTTTTCCGGTTTACTGGGGTTCTGCCAATCTGTACCGCTTCATGCGGACACCATTGCAGGCAGGCAAAGCACTGTTCGCAGTTTTTCAGCCACACCGGAGGCTTGCTGGGGCTGATTTTTATATTTCTTACAGGACAGACTTTTACGCATATCCCGCAGCTTGTGCATTTCTTTTCGTCCACCCAGAATTTTTTGTCAAGTTCCGGGAATTTGGGCATGGAGGCTTTATTGATAAACGAAGTAAGCCAGTCAATCAGGAAATTGCCGCCTTCTATTTTGCATTTTTTGCCTTCTTTTATGAAGGGGGCGAAAGCTTTTATTTTCAGTTCTGCCTTCTCGAATATTTTCTGCTGTTTTTCTTTTGATACGGCCCCGTACATGGGGATATAGTTGCCGGGCATGGTAACGGCGAAACCGGCAGAGAGTGAGAGTTCGTTTTCTTTCAGGATTTCATCAATCTGCTTGAGGGCGGGGCCGGGGAAACCGCCGGAAGTGCATACCGCGAAAATATATTTCCCCTCTGCCTTGAGTTTGCGTACGAATTTCACGACAATTCTGGGCGCGCCCATCGCGTAAACGGGGAAAATAATTCCTATCTTATCGGCGGATGAAAAATCTATTTCGGAGTTTATCACTTTCGGTATTGAAATCAATTCGGTATCGCCGAGTTCCCGCGCCAGCGCCTTCGCGACCTGCAATGAATTCCCGGTACCGGTAAAATAGAATATCTTATTCGGCATAAGAAGCCTCTCCATATTGTCAGATATAATCTACCTGATAAACGTTACTAATTCCAGTCCCCGGCTGATAAAATCCGGAATTTGAACGAGCGGGTGAAAATGCCTTCCACTTGAAACTTATTATATGAAGTTTATTTCTATAACAGATGATATTAAGTACATTTTATAAAAATTAATATAAAAATATTGGAAGTCTATTGACATGATAATAAAAACATAATATAATATCTATGAAATAAGACGGATGGTGAATTATGCGGGAATGTGGAAAATCATTGAAATTGTACGATAAGGTAAAAGATACCTTAAAGGAGCAGATTGTATCCGGGATATACAAGCCGTCCGAATTGCTGCCGTGTTCGGAAGAACTCTCCGCAAAATACAAGGTCAGCCTGATAACAATCCGCAGGGCGCTGACGGAACTTCAAAGCGAAGGATTGATATTACTGCACCAGGGAAGAAGAGCGGAAATTGCGGATACGGCAAAAGGCAGAGCTAAAGTTTTTTTTAAAACACGTCCTAAAACAAATATATTCGTAATACTTGCTCCTTCCCGGGCAAAGGCGCTTTCCGACAATTCAATAACTTCACAATCAGCGCCCTGGACTTATACCATATTTTCAGGCGTACAATCTGAACTGATGAATGCCGACGTTTCGTTCAGTCTTATCCGGCTGGAGTCGCCAATGGAAATACCGGAGGTACTGAAAAACAATTCCTCCTGTTATGACGGCGTAATTATTTTTGCCGCGAATCTGGGAAAAACGGCGGGTGAACTGATACCCCAGATAAAAAAGCCATACTGCCTGATTAGCGGACAGACCGAGTTTAATTCGGTCTGTCCTGATTATTATAATGGAAGCAGCCGGGTGGCTGAATATTTTCTGAACCATAATATGGAGAATTTTCTATTTCTGAAAACTTCCCTGAGTGGTGTTTCGCTTCAGAAAATGCGCGGGTTTCAAGAAGGATTATTGTTCAATGGGGTCAGTCCGGACAGAATACATATAGTACATGCTGAGAATATTGATGCGGAGAATTCTGAAAAAGCCGTTCTGAATTTTCTGAACGCAAAAAGCAATATTCCGCCTATGGGAATTTTCACGGCTGGAGATTATATGGCGGCGGGAGCAGCCAACGCGTGTAAAAAGAAAGGCTTGAAGCTTATTCAGGATTATATGGTTATCGCCAGTACGGGACTTAAGGAGGCAGAGAGCTTTTCTCCTAAACTTTCCGTACTGGCAGACCCGATGTTTGAAACGGGGAGAGAAGCTTCAAAAATGGTATTGGATATGATAAAAAATAAATCCATGCGCGAGCCGTCTGTAATATTGTCGATGGAATTCGTTCACCGGGAGACGACAATATTGTCGAACAACGTATAATTGGAGGGTTGCGCTTCGTCGCAACCGCTACTATTCGCTGGCGGATTTGACGAAGCAAATCCCTCCATGATAAGGATGTATTAATGAGACTGAATGAATTGCTGGGAGAATGTACAAGTTAAGAAAGAATACTGGATGAAAAAAAGACAGAATTTGTGGAGATTTACGTTATTGGAGTTGCTGATAGTCATATCAATTATCATGATATTGGCTTCTCTTCTCCTGCCTGCGCTTAAAAATTCGAAGGATACCGCAAAATCCATTCTATGCGCCGGGAAGCTTAAACAGATTGGCCTGGCCGAAAATTCTTATGCCGGGGATTTCAACGGTTGGCGCGCGACGCCTCCAGCTCTTAAAGGGCCATGCGGTACTTGCGGAACTGCAAATAAAGGCATAAATACTTTCGGAGGATATAACGCCTCACAAACATCTTCTATTCCTCGTGTACTTATTTCCAATCAATACCTCCCTGGAAAGTTAGACGCATCTTCCCAGACGTCTTTCAAATGCCCCGGCAATGATTTCTGGTGGCTTCATGAAACGCTTACGGACAGTATAAGTGCCGGAAAACATCTCTCATATCAGTATTTTTTCATTCACGAAGGCTGTACTAATTATTCCAGCCAATATCAGAGAAACATACTATTTAACAGCCTTCCGGGAAACATAATATGGAGCGACTATGGGCCGTACAGGTCAAACCCGGTGATTAATCACCCTAACGGGGATTTCAATGCTTTGGCCGTTGATGGCAGGGTGAAGAGATTTAAAGTAATTAATCTGAGTGATGGAAACTGGACCTCAAGATATGATGTAATTGATAAATAAAAAAGAAAAGAATTATTGTTAAAGGAGATTACGAATGAATAAAGGGCGTATCAGAATTTCAATTTTTCTGTCAGCTGTGACATCTCTGATTTTAGGAATTCATGCGGCATCTGTTGAAAGTACAGAAGATATAAGCAACGGTGTTTTCACCGTAAAGGCGAAAAAGTCTCTGGAGGTAGTGGAAGGCGGGACTGTATTTATAGAAAAGGATATGTCAAATTCTTTCGATTCATTCGAGATTGCCGAAGAGTTGATCACCAGTAACAATGCCGAAGTTCCGGCAATCAATGTGATTTACAAGAACGGTAAAGATTTGCAATTCCGCAAAGAAACGGCCCTTCACGAAGACGGTATTCTGGAACTCACCATGAGAGTGCGTTTTTTTCCTGTTACCGATAGTCTCGTGAAAAGAGCATTCACTTATTCCTTTCTTGTTCCGGCCAAAATATTGGATGGGATGGAATTTAAAGCGGTTGTAGGCAGGATACATGGTAAATTGAAACGGATGGAAGGACGATTCGGTCCGGCTAACGGCAAAATATCACAATGCAGATATATTGTTTTTGAAGGAGAAAAAAACAGTTTTACGTTTGATTTCAATCCTGCGGGACCATTTTCGGGTGTAGATTTTCCGAGGTACGGAAACCCTGTCGGATACTGGGATATAGTACGTGAGGGAAAATACGTTAAATTTTCATTTTCAGGAAATGTCGAATACTATGGAACAGTAATCGCGGGAAAAGTTTTCATTTACAAGGGGATTCATGATTTTGAACAAAAACATGCTCAATATGACGAGTATGATTGTGGACAAGGCGGAACAGCGCATAAATTTACATTTGGAACTTTTGAGGATATAAAGACGTTCGAAAAAGCTGACTGCGGAGAATATTCACCCGCGAAAAAATGGGGATGGGAAAAAACAGCAGGTCTGAAAACGGTACAATCCAAACAAACTGACATAACCAGTAATTGCGTTGCGTCTTCAAGTGAAGTATCCAACAATTTTATTGTTGATGTCCAGCCGGGTGTTTATCTGCTTACTGTCAGGTGTGGGCACAATACTCAGAAAACGGGACCTTTTAGTATCTCCGTCAATGGACAAATCGCGGCTGAAAATATTGAAATTCCCGTGGGTGAAACAAAAACCCTGGATTTTGTCGAGTATCTCAGAGCGCCGGGAAAACAAATTAAAATAGGATTTTCAGGAGAAAATACGTGGGCTGTACGGTGCATCATGCTGCAGGCAATCGTGTTTCAGAATGAAGATTTTTCCATTGACCGTAAGTTATGGGTAACAGATAAACTTTTCTCGCCTGAATTAGAATATAAAAATAAGGAAAACAAATAATGCGAAAAATAAAATTATCAGGAAAACTCCTCTGTCTTGTATCGGTAATATTGACACTAGGTGGCCTGACTGTAAATATTCAAGCTTCAGAAAAAATTCTCCCTGCAATCTCCCGAACGGAAGTTTTATTGCCCTCTGATAGCGATGAATTAGCATGGCGTTATAACGTGAAAATGGCGGCTTTCACAGGCGGATGTTCATGTTTTGTATATGAACTGAATACCCCGGAACTCATCAAATGGCGTATCGCGGAAATGAAAAAAGAAGGACTGAATACGATTATGCTCAATGGTCTTCATATGCATCTTTGTCTATTGGAGCGTTGGTCGGAAATAGTGGAATATGTAAAAACGTTAACACTTCTCGCGCATGAGAATGGTATGAAAGTTATTTTTCATCATGATGTTCCTATTGTTCACAATAACGGGACCGGCTTGAACTATGTTATTGAACATATAGATTGGCTGCAAAGAGATATCCAGTATGACCGTCCGGCTTTCAACCGTTTCTGTTTCAATAACCCTGAATTCAGAAAATCTTATTTTGACAGAGTTGAAGATCTTGTGAGGAAAACTGATATTGACGGCGTAAAGCTTGATGAGGTAACTTTCATAGACAAAGAATACTGCGGGTGCAGATATTGCCGTGAACGTTTTACAATGGAAACAGGACTAATTCTCCCTACGGAAAACAATTCATCCGTACTCTTTAATCAGAAAAATCCCATCTGGATTGCCTGGCTGAACTGGCGCAAGCGTTCCGTGGGCGACTGGTGGGTTGACATGAGAAAAAGATTCAACATTGTGAAACCTGATTTCTGTATAATGATATACTCCACACATTACGGCTTCACTAGCAACTGGGCCACAAACAATTTGGGTTTTGATCTCTTGCAATCGGCACGTGGGTGTGATTTTCTCGGAACTGAAATTATGACACGCAACGTTTATGACAGTTACCGGGCCGTTTATGCTTATCGTAAAGCCAAGGCTGGGCTTGGCGATTTTTATGGCTCGCCCGTATATGGACTTGTCTATCATTTAAATGATCCTGTTTACGCTTATTTCGGATGGGCCATGAACCATATGAATCGTCAGACAACCTTGATGAGTACCATAGTAGGAGAAAAGTCTTCCCACTATTTAGACTGGAATGAAAAGATGAATTGCCGATATGCAAAACCGATGTCTGATATAGCCATAGTTTTTTCTGGCAACGCTAGAGATTTCGGCGGGATTTTGCCATATATGCCTGATGTTTTCGGCACTTCTCAATGCCTCTCTGACGCGCATATACAGCATGATATTATTATGCAGGGGGACTTGCTGAACGGCTTAAAACTTTCTCAATATAAATTGCTCATGCTTACCTGTCTTGGCAATATGAGCGAAAAAGAAGTTCAGGCAGTCCGCCAATATGTCGCCATGGGCGGTACTCTCTTTGTATCCGGGCATACGTCATTGTTGAATGAAAGCGGTTTTGAGCAGCCTGATTTCCAGCTTGCGGACGTAATGGGTGTGGATGCGCTGAAAGGACGACTGTACAAAGCTCCAACGACTATCCTCATGAATGCCGACGGCAAAACCTTAACCATTCCATATTCTGCCGTCAAGGTGAAATTGCGCAAGGACGCAAAAATAATTGCCGAAATAATAAATAAAGAACAGAAACCAATCGTTCCTGCTATTGTGTCTAATACCTATGGCAAAGGACAATGTCTTTATAGTGCGCTTCCACTGGGAATTCTCAATAATCAACCTGAATATAGATATGGCAAAAAAATGGAGTTTGAAAAAAATCAGGCCGTTTGTGATTTTTATATGTCCCTTGTTAAAGACATAACTCATGACAATCTGGATTTCAAAGGAATTGATATCCCTGAGAAAGTTCTGGTCAATGTGTGCAAGCAGAACGTCAAAGACAAAAAAGAAGTACTGGTTCACCTCCTCAACGCAACAGGAACAGGCGTAAAAAAAGGAGACATTATTCCCGGAAAATCGGATTGGAAAAAGAGAGGCAATCCTTTTCCGCCGCTTGAGAGAGATATTGTTTTCGATATCCGCCCCGGAGGAAATGTTTCAAGCGCCGTAATCGTATCCCCTGACTATAAGGGTGAGCGTCCGGTTAAACTGGAAAAACTTGACAACGGATATCTGAAAGTAACTGTAAAAAAAGAAGATCTACAGGCATATTCGATTGTATATCTGGAACTCTTAAACAACTGAAAGTTTACGTTTCAAAGCATAAAAAGCATAAAACACCTTGCGTTTTTTTCTCTCTATTGACAAGAAGTTTGAATTGTATTATAATTAGCTTGTACCATTGGTGCTTTTTATGACTTGCGGTATAGGACGATGGCGGGCTTCCATTATATGTGCAAGGCATCTGTCTGATAATAAAAAATATTTTAATGGATGCAAGGTTTAAAAGAATTTTGTGTAAATAATAAATAACAGGAAAAGTAGAAAATGAAATTGGATGAATTTACAGATGCCAGGCCTTATCAGATTATGTGCCTTATATGCCGTTTGGGCAGACGGGGGAGGGCGGCATATTATTTTGAAGGAAGACTGGACGGCATTCAACGAAAGATAAGGCAGAACCGGGATTGTCCCGTATGTTTGAGATGCAATGTCGAGTCCACATTTAAGTTTCAGAATCCCGGACATAAATATGACACGCCGGAAGGCAAATTATTTAATATCAGACGGGATTTGACTATACTGCAGAAACTCGGCCTTTTGCCCGGCTCTATAATTCCGGCGGCGGATTTGATAAAACGTTTTGTCCGGGACGGCATCAGCAGTACTGATGGCGTTTGCGGTTTCGGAAACAACGCAATTGGCTGTAAATTTGCCAAATCAGGAAATTATGAGCGCGGTATAAAGATTTGCTATGATTCCCTTATACAGATACGCTCTGAAGACGAACTGGCGGAATGCAAAACACACACCGCAAAGAAACTTTATAGCAGAAAACGCCTGGATATAAGACCGCATCATTTGATGTGTATTGGCTGTGTTGCCGGAGACAAAAAAACGGAAGACTTCAAGTATCTCAAGGAAGATCATCTTTTTGAAGTTCTTGAAATTTGCAGAAATAATCCCGAAACTCCGATAAAGCTTATTTCGGGCCCCTGCATGATTTGCGCTCCATGCCCCGGATATTTCCCTGATACCGGATTTTGTTCCCAGAATTTCTGCATGGGACTGCGCGATCAGAAAAAAGATATTGATGTATTGGTTTCCCTTGGGCTGAATTATGGTGATGTGCTTCCGGCATATAAACTCTTTGATTTGCTGTTTGAAAAAATTTCTTCAACCGCTCAGATATGCGGCTTCGGAAACGCCATTAAAACGGGCCCCGCATGGTCGATATGCGGAGGAGAGAATAAGCTTGACGGGAGCTTGGAATTTAAAAAAGCGAGGAAGGCCGGACTGGGGATTAAAGGCGTCAAACGGCGCAAATGATAAAACTTGTTTTATAACGGTATCCGGTATATAATAAGCGGAAATTGAGGGTGTTGGCTATAAAAAGGTATGCCGCTTATGAAATACTTTCTCTTCTTGTTTCTTTTCGTTCCGGCATTTGTGCCGTCTCCTATTGCCGGGCAGGACGTTACCGCTGAAAAAAACAGTTCCGGGACGATTGTCATCAAGCGCGTGCCGGAAAAGGAAAAACACTACAAGCTCATACCTTTAAATACTATGGATTTTCAGACGGTTGAAAACTTATGCCGTCCCATGATGTCGGAGGGTGCTATTCTTACCTACGAAAAACATCGCAATGCCATACTCGTTTACGATACGAAAGAAGTCATAGACAAAATCACAAAGCTCCTTAATGACACAGACCAGGAGGCTGTCAATATAAGGATAGACATTGATTTCATGAATTCAGGCGGCGGAAGCGGGACAGAAATAAGGATTGACAGAAACTACGGAGGGAAGGGGGGCAAGAACCCTCAGCCATTGATAGTCATGAAGGATGGAAAAGTTCAGAAACCGCAGGAAATAAAAATAAAGAAATTCGGCGTTACCAATGACAGAAGCTCGGACAATACCTCACAGTTTCTCATGACGAGAAGCGGTTTTCCCGCGAGTTTGTGGGTGGGGAAGACAATCGTTGACCCGTCGTGGCTGGAAAATCTCAAGTACATGCTTCGCCCTACCATTATCGCTCAGTCCGGCGGAGGGGTTTTTATAGCGCCGGGAACAACGCCTGATTTCAAATGGGCAAATGTCGGCGCTTCCATGAAAGTCCTGCCTGTTTACAAAGATAACGGCACTATTGATGTCGAGATATATCCCGAAGTGAGCTACATTGACGGCAAGGGCAAAAACAAGGCCGTGAAAGTCGAACAGCTTGCTACCAAAGTCAATGTCGCCGACGGACAGCGCATATATATCGGAGGCGTCATTTCTTCAAAGAAGGAAGAGTACATCAATGTTTTCGGCCCTGAATTTTTCAAGAGTTCAAGCAGAGGAAATGCCCTTGATATGTATCTTACCGCGACGGCCTTGAAGCCGAGCGGTAAAAAAGTTAAATCCCCCGCGGCATCCACTGACTACGTAGATCCCATGAGAGTTTTCAGAAGATAATTTTATCTCGCGGCTGTTTTGCAGAGGAGTTTTATTTTGTGTTTTCTCCTCTGGATTTTCTTTATTTTAGCGTAAGGGTTCAGCTTTATAAAGCTCCGCATTTCATCCAGATTCTCAAATGTCTGCGTCATGTACATTTTTCTGCCCTTTATTTTTGCTGTTTGTTACAAAAATAAATGATACGGGCGCCCTCGCGGACGCCCGCATCATCAGGAAAGGAAGGGTTTTGAGGGAAATTTTATTTTTATTTTCATAAATTAATAACTTATTCCTGCTTTGAGTTCTATGGTGCTGGCCCTCAGAAAAATCTGGGGGTTTGCCTTTGCGTAGACGGCCCACTCTTTTTTATGTTCGAGCGGCAATTCATCAGACATGGAACTCACAATTTCAAGCCATTTGTCTTTCTCAAGTTTCTTGTTCAGATTTCTCTCCTTGAGTTCGCTTCTTATCTGTCCGGCGCCCAGAAGCAGAAGCGAAAGCGCTATTAAAAGAATACAGAAGAAAAAGCGGTTTTTTCTATCATTTGGAATTAAAGCTCCCATGACATATCCTCCTTTTTTATCTCTGGTTTTCTTTGTTCAAATCGTTATTCATAAGGTCCGCCGCCATTTCACGTTCGCCTTTTTCCCTGAAATGGTTGTTGACCTTGACTAATTCTTCTGCCCATTTTTCGGCGTTCCATATTTCCACGCCGATTTCTATACCTACGATTACGGCGTCAACGCCTGCCATCAGTCCCGCGTGTTCTCTGTATGCCTGTGGCAGGGTCAGGCGTCCCTGTGCCGATATTTTTTCGGACTGGCTCAATGAACCGAAATGCCTTAACGCCTGCCTGAAAACAAAACTTGTCGCCGCGCGTTCTGCCGGTTTTGCTTCACTGCTCCGCATCTGCAGGTATATCGTTTCCGGGTAAACAGCAATTGCTCCTTCCGGCAGGCATCGCAGTACTATTTCTTCCGAGCCATGCTCTGCGAAATCTGAGAGATAACGCGGACTCAGCTTAACTCGTCCGTTGGCATCAACCACACATTTATCTTGTCCGCAGAACGCCAGCATTTTTGCTCCATTTTGTTCCAGACTGTTCCACTTTATACCATTTTATTCCATTAGTCAAGCCTTTTTTATCTTTATTTTTAGAAAAATTTTACAAAAAGATAGAATCGGGGCGAAAAGATGGAAAGAATAAATGGATACCGAAAGACTGGAATGGAAAAGGGAATAAATTGAAATGCGGTAACTGTGAACGGTTTTTTATATCAGTCGGTTTGATCGATAGAATTCGATTGTTTTTACTATGCCTTCTTCCGGCGTTGTGTTGAGCGAAACTCCGAGGTCCAGCGTTATTTTTTCAGAACTGTATATCAGGTCCTCAGTGAAAAAACTGAGATATTCATTTCCGAAAGGAGAGGGAAAACCAAAGGACGGGAAAATATTTTCGATTAATTTGGCGGCGTAAAGCGCCGGAAAAGACGGGAGCGGGACTATATCGGGTTTTGTGCCCAGGCATTCGGACACTTGTTTTACCATTTTTCCGAGCGTCAGCGATGAATTGCTGCCGGCGACTATGTATTCCTGGTCGATGGCGAGGGGATGGTCAATTGCCGCTGTAATAGCATTGACAAGGTCTTCGACGTAAACCAGGGGGATGTGATTTTCTCCGCTGCCTATCATGAATATTTTTGATGACTTGATAGTCCGGAAGAAATGCAGAAATTTTTTATCGCCCGGCCCGTAGACGCTAACCGGCCTCAGAATTACAAGGTCCATGTCATAATCTTCCGCGATTTTTTTCAATATGTTTTCACAGGTTATTTTATGATTCTCATAAACATTTGAGCCTTTGGATTTCGATGGAGTTTCTTCTGTGATAATTCCGCCGTTGCGCTGATATAAGGAGGCCGCGCTTACATATATGACCCTGCTTATTCCATAGTCAGCGGCCTTCAATATGAGATTTTCCGTGGCATTCACGTTAACCTGTTCCGCCTCCTTGTGGCCGGAGGCCGCGCTGTCTGACGCGAAGGCAAGGTGAATAAGGCATCCGCAGTTCTCAAAGAGTTCAGAGAGAACGACGGGGCTTCTCAAATCCCCTTTGACATATCGGATATCCGGAGCTTCCGGCAAATCGGGGCAGCCGGTCCTTATCAGGGCACTGACCGGTTTTTTTTCAGAAGCAAGGCGTTTCAGAAGGGCCCTGCCTATGAAGCCCCCCGACCCTGTAACACATATAGCCATCTCGCTCTCCCGTTGAATAGCATCACCTTAACTAATTCCTTTGTCCGGAAAAATCAAGTATTTTCTCGGATTTTAATTATTATGAAAAAACAAGACTCTCATTGAAAAGCGAATTTTTCCCGCTTATTTTCATTCATAAAGGGAGATATTCATGGACGAAAACGGAAAAGCGATGGATAAGGCGATGAGACTGCTTTCATCTCGGGCGCACAGCCGCAGAGAATTGGGGCGGAAGCTTTATCAGAGGGGTTTTTCTTCCGGCACAATATCTTTTGTGATAGCCGAATGTGAAAGGCTGGGGTTTCTGAATGATGAAGACTTTGCATCCGATTATGCCGAAGAACTCAGAAATAAAGGTTACGGTGCGGGAAAAGTCAGGAACTCTCTTGCTCAAAAAGGGATTGACCGCGGCATCATCGATGAAGAAATTGCCGGAACGGAAAAGGATGACGAGTATTCGCGCGCGGAAACCGCCCTTGAAAAAAAACTCAGGACTCTGAAAAACGAAAAAGACATCAGAAAAAGAAAAGAAAAAGCTTACCGCTTTCTGATTTCGAGAGGTTTTTCCGGCGAGATAGTATCGGAACTTTTGAGAAAAGAAACTATATAAGAGAAATGATGTAACTCATTTTCTCGCTTATCCTGTCCAATGCGGCCTTTATTTCCTTGTTGTGGGACTCCGTATATCTGTTTGAGGGAATGCATATTCCCAGGGCCGCCGCGATAGTGTTGTCCGGCCCGAAGACCGGGACGGCGAAGGCGTAGGCTTGTCTGTCGGCAACCTCATGCGATGTGAATTTTTCCCGTCTTATTGCCTTCAGTTCTCGCTTCAGTACTTCGAGAGATGCTCCTGAAAGTTCCTTTTTCAATATTTCGTTTATTGTTTTTTCGTCCTGAAATGCCAGCAGAATTTTGCCGGAGGCGCTTTTCAGAAGAGTCAGGTTGTTAAAAACGTCTGTGTTTATGATGACGCTCTGATTGTAAACGGCTTTTGCTATCAGGATTGCTTGCCCGTTGTGAAGCACTGTAACTGTTCCGGATTCCCGGGTTTCACTTGCAAGTTCATTGGCGTGTTCCTCCGCTATTGAAAGCAGAGAACTTTTCTGTGCTCTTGAATAAGCGAGCGACTGAAACTTTTCACTCAGGGCGTATTGGCTGTCGCCTCTTTTTTCAACGTAGCCGAGATCTACAAGTGTTTTGAGAATATTACAGAGGGTCGCTTTGTTCAGTCCTTTTGCCTCGGCGAGTTCCCTCAGTCTCAGCGTTTCTTCCTTTGAAAGCATCTCGATGATCCCGAAGACCCTCTCTATTACCTGTATCATAAATAATATTCCAATTCTTCATTTTATATGGATAAACACCTTTTATATTATAATATGAAAACCGTTTTTGGCAATAGTTTTTTTATAAAAGAGGTTACTAAGATGATTGAAGTGAGAAAATTCAGGGATGAGGATGCGGAACAGGTCGCGAAGATTATGTTCAAAGCCTTTAAAACTTTTCTTGGAGACAGAATTAAAGAAGAAGATTTCAATGCCGAAGATTACAGAAAAACATCGAATGTGAAAAGTGCGCGTTCGGAAACAATTTCCTTTGTGGCTGTCGATGGCGAAAGAGTTGTCGGATATCTGAAAGTTGTCGCAGGAGCAAACGGTCTTGGCTCACTGGACGTCATAGGTGTTGAGCCGGAATATTTTTCTAAAGGAATCGGCCCAATGCTTTTTGCCGAAGCTGACAAGTTCTGGAAGGAAAAGAATATGCGCAAGATATCGACATGCGTTTCGGCGCATAACAAAAAAGCCCTCATGTATTACATTAAAAATGACTTTATTCCCGAAGGATACAGGCGCGACCACTTTTTTGAAGGCGTGGATGAAATAATCCTCGGCCGCTTCATGAAGAAAAGTTGATGAGATTGAATTGAGCGCTCTATGATATTATCGTATCTGCGAGGAATGATAATATGAAGACTGACTATTTTTCAGGTTTGGATTTTGTGGGCTGGGGCGGCAGAGGCAATGCCGTTGCCTGGACTACGCGAAATATTGCCGATTATTATACCCTGCAGTATGCTCATTCCGGTCACATGCACCTTGCCGTTGACGATGACGGAAATCTGAAAAAATATGAGGCCCCTTTTGTCTGGCTCATGTACAAGGGACGCTATTTTAGATTCGGAAATCAGGACGGGGCCCCCTGGGGGCATTACTATGTCGCTTTCAAGGGGGCGAGAATGAAACGCTTTCTGGAGAGCGGCTTGTACAAAATAAAAAAAGAAGGGCCGACTCTAATATCCGTCCGCAATCCTGACGCTTTTCTGGAAAAAATGCTTTTCCTGTTTGAGTGTCTTGATGCCTCTCCTCAGAAAACACAGGAGGCTGTTCATGCCCTTGAAGGTCTCTTTCTGATGCTTTATACACAGGATGACAGAACTGATGAAGTTTCATGCCATGAAAAAGGCTTCTGGGCATTGTCTGAAAATATACGGAATAATCCCGCGCGTGAATGGGATTTCAGAAAAGAAGCGGAAAGACTCAATATTTCGTATTCGCATTTCCGCATGACGTTCAGGAAGATATTCGAATGTCCGCCTCAGCAGTTTCTGATTGAATGCAGACTGAAAAAAGCGGAAAACCTCATCAGAAATACATCAAAAACACTTCAGAAGATAGCCGATGAAACAGGCATATATAATGTCTATTACCTTAACCGCCTTTTCACCCGCCAATACCACATAGCGCCAGGCCGCTACCGCAAAGAATTCTGCTGATTGATAATCATTTTGTGTAAAAATATTGTCAAATTCTGCATTTTCACGGGCTTCTGGGTAGTGTATAATATCCTTTATGTTTTTATTTGGCTTTAATCAAATAATATAAAAGGTGGCTTTGATGAAAATCGGTGTTGCGGATTACGGGATGAACGTGTGGTACGGCGGATGCTATGATTTGGAGCTGAGACTGAAAGCTCTCAAGGAGATTGGTTATAACGGAATTGAGCGTCTTGACGGGGCCGTAAGCGCGGACGATGCCATGCACAAGGCCGCGATATTTAGAAAGCTTGGAATGGATTTCGCCACATGCCGCGGCCCAAATAACGAGGCATGCATACAGTGGACTGCCGCCTTGGGAAAAGAGTATATCTGGATTGCCGTTCCCGCTACCGGCGAAAGAAATATGGATAAGTACTGCCGTCAGGCAAACGCCCTTGCCGAAGCTTGCGCGGCATGGAATGTCAAGGCCGTCGTTCACAATCATCTGGGGCAGACGGTGGAGAAACAATCAGAGCTTGAGACTTTCCTGAAAAACTGCCCTGACTGCGGCCTTCTTCTTGATACCGGGCATCTTGCCGCCGCCGGAGGTGATTGTCTCCAGATAGTGGAAAAGTATTTCGACAGGATTGTGTCAGTGCATGTCAAGGATTATCTCCTCTTGAAGCCGGAAGCCGGACTTGACAATTTCAGGGAGCGCGGGCGTTTCTGTGAACTTGGCGCGGGAAATATAAATCTTGATAATGGCGCAATCATGAAACTTCTTGCGAAAAAAGGTTATAACGGCTGGTTCCTTGTAGAGCATGATACACATTTGCAGGAGCCGTTGAAAGATCTTGCAATCAGTCGCGAATATATAAGAAAAACAGGTTTCTGAAATAAACAAAAATTAAAAGGAGAAAAATGAAATACTCATTCATGACGTTTTCGTGTCCTGAATTGTCCCTTGATGAAATCCTCGCGTACGCGAAGAAAACAGGTTATGACGGAATTGAAATCAGGACGGCTTCAAAGCATAAACACGGCGTTGAAACGGATATAGACAACGCTGCCAGAAAAGAAGTAAAGGAAAAGGCTGAAAAAGCGGGCATTGCTATTTCATGTATTGCTTCCTCGTGCCGTTTTGCTGATCCCGCTACGAGAGATGAAAATGTGAAAATAGCTCTGGAGCATATTAAGCTGGCCGGAGATATCGGATGCAAGCGGATAAGGGTTTTCGGCGGCACTCTGCCTGAAGGAATGGAACGTGAAGACGCGATAAACGGAGTAACCGGGGCATTGAAAAAACTTACCGATGCCGCTCAGAAAGCCGGAGTGATTGTATGTTTTGAGACTCATGATTCATGGTGCGATCCGGCACATGTGGTCGCGGTATTGGAAAAGGTAAATCACCCGTTCATAGCCGCCAACTGGGATATTATGCACCCTGTCAGGACTGCCGGGAAAACAATGGAAGAAGCCTTTAAAGTTTTGAAAGCATGGATAAAGCATACGCATATACATGACGGTCTTGGTCATAAAGATGGCGGAGGCATGAAACCCATAGGGCAGGGGATTGTTGATCATAAAAAAGCCCTTGAACTTCTCCGCAGTATCAGATTTGACGGTTTCCTGAGTGGTGAATGGATTAACTGGGAACCCTACGAAATACATCTTCCCAGAGAATTGGCGACGCTTAAGAAAATCGAAAAAGAAATCAGCAAGTAAAGGAATATTTTTAAATGAAAAAACTTAATCTTGGAATTGTGGGATGCGGGGTAATTGGCAGCGTGCACGCGAAATGCGCCGCGGCTTCTGAAAAAATACGTCTTGTCGCGGTCGCGGACCTTGATAAGTCAAAGGCTGAAAAAGTCGCTACGGAACATAAGGCGGAAAAGTTTTATGACAATCCTGAAAAACTCTTCAAGGATAAAGAAATTGATGCTGTTGTTATGGCCCTGCCTACAGGGGTGAGAGGCAAAACCGCTCTCTCGGCGTTGAAGCATGGAAAGCATACTTTGCTGGAAAAGCCCGCTGCCATGAATATGGCCGAACTTAAGAAAATAGCGAAGGCCGCTGACGGTCTGCTTTGCGCATCATGTTCCGGGCGTTTCAGGACAACCGAGTCATCACGTTTCATCACAAAATTTATAGCGGACGGTAATCTCGGAAATATCCGCCATGTAAGATGCCGCTGTGTGAGTCCCGCCGGGGAACTGCCTAAAAATGCGCCTCCGCCATGGAGAGTGAATAAGGCCATGAACGGCGGCGGTTTCCTTGTAAACTGGGGCGTATATGACATGGATTATCTGCTTGGCATTACCGGGTGGACGCTCCACCCTGAAACCGTTCTTGCCAGAACATGGGAAATACCTCCTCCGTTCAGCAAATATGTTGCCGCTGGTTCGGACGCGGAAGAACATGTCGCCGCCATGATACTTTGTTCAAACGGCGCGCTCTTTTCCATTGAAAGGGCTGAACGCGTTACCACATCCCTCGAAAACACCTGGGAAATTATCGGATCAAAAGGCTCTCTTCACATCCAGATGCTCAATGTGAAGGATAAAAAAATCATATTCCACAAAGCAGACCCTGAAAAAGGCGTTTCCGATGAGCTTATATGGGAGAGTGACGAGTCTCAGTGTTCGCACCATGCCGGGATACTTGAAGATTTTGCCGTTGCGATACTCGAAAACAAAAAACCGCTTACCGGACTTCCTGAAGCCATGCAACTCCAGGAATTCATCGACTCAATTTACGAGTCCGCCGAAAAAGGTAAAGCCGTTTCGCGTAAAACCAGCAAAGTATGCGCCTAAAACCAATTGATTTTACGGCTTGAAAATCCAATGTGTTTTTCAAGCCGTATTTTTTTATGTATCCTTATTCCGATAATTCTTTTCTCTTTGAAACAATTTTTTCATATAAGCCTTCTTGGGGATTCTTGGGATTCTTCTGAAAAGAGGGGGGTGCGTTTACTTTTTCAATTTTCACAGAAAATAAATGATTCGTAAATAAGTTTTGTCTAAATGAATTGTTCGGTTATAGTATTCACCTGTGAAAATTTATAAGGGTGAATATTATGAATAATGACAAGATGGTTGAGCTGGAAGTTGCTTCCACTGTTGACGGGTCGAAGGAGAAAAATATTTTTTATATGCCGGAGGGCGGGAAAAATATTCCGCTGCTGGTAGGGCTTCATACATGGAGTTGTGACCGTTTCAATCAGGTGGACAGGATGCTTCCTTTCTGTATTGAGAGAAACTGGGCGCTGCTTCTTCCTGAATTTCGCGGGCCGAACCTTTCACGCAATCCCAGAGCGAAAGAAGCCTGCGCGTCGAAACTCGCCAAACAGGATATTGTTGATGCTGTCAATTACGTCAAGAAGAGCTTTTCGGTCGACACCAATAAAATATTGTTGCTCGGCGCCAGCGGCGGCGGACACATGGCCCTCATGATGGCGGCATATTCTCCTGATATATGGAAAGCTGTCAGTTCATGGGTCCCTGTTACGGACATTGCCATATGGCATGGTCATAATCCCGGTTACAGAGAACATGCCGAGGCATGTTGCGGCGGTGTGCCAGGCGCGTCTCCGGAGGTTGACAGAGAGTACCGCGAACGTTCCCCGGCTTTTCTTGCTGATAAGCTGACGGGCGTCAATCTTTCAGTCCATCACGGACGTTTTGATAAAAGTGTTTCATATCGCGAAACATGGAAACTCGCTCAGGAGATAGAGGCACTTAAACCGGAACATTTCTTTTTTGAGCTTTTTGACGGAGGTCATGAACTTCGCTATGATGTCGCATTCAAGTGGCTTGATACCCAAATCGTACGTGAAAAGGAAATAAGCGTAACAGGCTGAAATCCTGATTCTCTGGACGTCGGCATAGGATTGAAATCTCTATACATCGGAAAATAAATAAACAAGAAGGTGGATTTTATGAATAACCTCGGCGAGAATTTTAAAGGTGTATTGAATTTTATGCTGAAAAGATCAGTTGCCGTTAAAATTATTTTAATAGGTTTTCTGATATTTATCCTTCAGATTCCGACGTATCAGATAATCAATCTTATCAATGAACGGCAGAGCATGAAAGTTAAGGCCGTTGAAGAAATATGTTCAAAATGGGGCAAGTCACAAACGTTAACCGGGCCTTTTCTCGTTGTTCCGTTTCAGGAAAGGGTGCTGGAAGGCAAAGAACAGCGCGAGAGAATAGTTAAACACTGGATAACGATACTTCCAGAGACTCTCTCAGTAAACGGAAATATGCAGCCGGAAATTCGGAAGCGCGGTATTTATCAGGCCGTGCTTTTCAGCGGCAAGTTTACGTTGACTGGAACTTTTATTTTGCCCGAGACTTCCGAAATTTCAGGACTTAAGCCGCAGGCTGAAATTCTCTGGAACAACGCAATTATTGTTTTCGGCGTAAGCGATATAATCGGACTGAAGGAAAATATTCTGAAGATAGACGGTTCCGCAATCCGTACAATTCCCGGAATGCCGGGGGGACTGATTGCGAATATCGGATTTCATGTCCCATATTCCTTGAAATCCAGACTGCCGTCCGGCACTTCCGTGAGCAATGTAAAAATCCCCTTCTGCATGGAATTAGGCATAAATGGCAGTAGTGATATAAATTTCTATCCGCTCGGACGTGAAACAACCGTTTCTACAGCTTCTTCCTGGAACAGTCCCAGTTTTTGCGGAAAATTTCTGCCTAATTCCAGAGAAATTACGGATAAAGGTTTTAAGGCTGAGTGGAAGATTTCAGATATGAACAGGAATTATCCTCAAGTCTGGATTGACGGCGAAAGCAAAATTAATGATTCATCCTTCGGCGTGGGATTCTATGTTACCGCAAATATTTATCAGCAGAGTTTCAGGGCCGCAAAGTATGCCGTTCTTTTTATAGTATTTACCATGCTGGCCTTTCTTTTTGCGGAATCTTTTGCCAAAACGTGGATGCATCCGATACAGTATTTTCTTGTCGGTCTTGCGATTGTGATGTTCTATTCACTGCTTCTGTCTTTTGCGGAGCATATCTCATTTGCGCAGGCATATTTATTTGCCGCGCTTGCGGTGGTTCTGCTTGTCAGCGCTTATTGCGGCCTGATTTTCAGGCTTGGAAAAATGGCGGTATCTGTAGGCGCGGCTATGACGCTTGCTTATGCTCTCCTCTATCTCGTGCTTCAAATGGAAGATTACGCGCTTTTGGCTGGAAGCATCTGCTTCTTTGTGCTTCTTGCCGTCCTGATGTTTTTCACTCGCGGGATAAACAGGAAAAGCGATGATACAAACTGATCGCCCTATCCGAATATTTGATCCTGGGTTTTGGCGGACAGTTGACGGAGGATGCGAGGAGGAAAATTTTGTTTTGAAAATTGAATTTTGACTGATATTCAGATGTTTTACTGTTCAAAAATCTAATCAGGGCAAAAATCAGCCTTGATTTGTCTTCATTGACAATATGATTTTAACTCATCTTCGACAGTTGCGATTGCATTAGTCAGTAAATCTTGCATCACGGTCATGCTGAAATGTTTTGCCATCAAAGTCGGTTTTATATTCCGGATTACCCTTCATCAAGCGAAAAACAGGGTAATAAACTATATTGTGCTTTTTGAAGTTCCTGGCAATTGTGATTTTGAAGCGGAATGAGTGGAGCCAGCTGTCGGAATCGAACCGACGACCGACGGTTTACAAAACCGTAGCTCTACCGCTGAGCTAAGCTGGCATATAAATTCAATGAGTGCTAAAAATACTGCAACAATTCCAAAAAGCAATAAGAAATCTGTAAAAAATCATCCCGTAAGTATTAAAAAAATTCCCAAGGTCACAGAGAGGGATTTCTTATCTGTCTTTTTTCACGGGTTCGGTAATTTCCGGATGCTCATTATACCATCTGATGAAAGCGGGAATACCTTTTTCTATACTGGTAACCGGCTCGAAGCCGAGTTTTTTTCTGGCTTTTTCTATGTCGGCTAAACTGCCGGGCACATCACCTACCTGCATAGGCATCATTTCTTTTTCAGCTGGAATTCCCAGCTCTTTCTCTATAATCGCAATCATGTCCATCAGCTGTTCGCTCCGGTGATTGCCGAGATTTATTATCTCTGTTTTATCAAGGCCGTCCGTCAAAATTGCAGAGCATATTCCATTGACAATATCATCAATGAAAGTAAAATCCCTTTTCATATTGCCGTGGTTGAAAACTTTAATTTTTTTCCCGGATTTTATGTTTTCTACAAAGAGCCACAGCGCGGCATCAGGTCTGCCCCAAGGGCCGTACGCGTTGAAGAACCTGAGACCAATAGTCTGAAAGCCATAAAGGTTTGTATAAGAATGGGCCATCAGTTCGTTTGCCCTTTTAGTTGCGGCATAAAGGCTGAGAGGGTCGTTGACGCTGTCAGATTCGGAAAAAGGCAGTTTAGTATTTCCCCCATAGACGCTGGAGCTTGACGCATATACAAGCCTTGGGACATTGTGATGTCGAACCATTTCCAGAATATTGAGGAAAGCCAGTACATTGCTTCTCTCATAAGCATGCGGATTTGTGAGTGAATAGCGCACTCCAGCCTGGGCGGCCAGATTGCATACGCGCGTAATTTTATTTTCCTTGAAAACTTTTTCAAGCCTCTCAAGGTCGCAAAGGTCCAAACGGTACTCCTTAAAAGCCGGAAAGCCCTTGAGGATTTTGGAACGTCCCTCTTTTACCACAGGATGGTAATAGTCATTGAAATTGTCAATGCCTATTACTTCATGTCCTCTGTCAAGAAGCTCCTTCGAGAGATGAAACCCTATAAATCCACCGCTGCCGGTAACTGCAATTGTCTGATTATCCATTATAAATTTTCTGTTAAGCTTTTACCACGTTAGGTCCTGCCGGGACGGCATTCCTTGTGTCAATAATAAGTTTGGCTTTTTTCGCTATCATTTTATAGTCAACGCAATCATGGTCTGTCGCAATCAGGACCATATCATATTTTCCAACGTTTGTTATCGGGATACTTTTTCTGCCCTGATATTCAGGGTATTCGCGAATTCTTGGCACTTTCGGACAATAGGGGTCTGAGTAATCCACTTTTGCGCCCTTTTCCTCCAAGAGTCTCCAGAGTTTGAAAGTGGGGCTTTCGCGGAGGTCGTCAACGTTTTTCTTGTAGGCAAGCCCAATGAGGAGTATTTTGCTGTTTTTCGCCACTATCCCCCTGTCGTTCAGGGCCTCCATACTGCGGCTGATTACATAGTAAGGCATCTGCGTGTTGATTTCGCCCGCAAGCTCAATGAAGCGTGTCGGAGAATCATATTCGCGCGCCTTCCACGTGAGATAAAACGGATCTATGGGGATACAGTGTCCGCCCAGGCCGGGGCCGGGATAAAATGGCATATAACCGAAAGGTTTGGTTTTTGCGGCGTTGACGACTTCCCATATGTCAATGCCCATTTTTTCAAAAACAATCTTAAGTTCATTGACAAGTGCTATGTTTACGCATCGAAATATGTTTTCAACGAGTTTAGTGGCTTCAGCTGTGGCCGCGCTGGATACCGGCACGGTTTTGCAGATGATTGTGTCGTAAAGAGCTTGCGCGAGCTGAAGGCTGGCTTTGTTGTAACCGCCGACTACTTTCGGGATTGTGGATGTTGAAAAATTCTTGTTGTTGGGGTCTTCTCTTTCAGGGGAATATGCCAGATAAAAATCAACTCCGGCTTTCAGTTTGGTTTTCCCTTCCAGAATAGGCTTCAATACCTCATCTGTCGTGCCGGGATAGGTTGTTGATTCAAGTGAAAAGAGCTGTCCTTTTCTAACATACGGAGCAAGTGCCTCCGCGGTTGAAACAATATAGCTCATATCAGGTTCGCGGTGATGGGTCAGAGGGGTGGGAACGCATATGATTATGGCGTCACATTTGGAGCTCGTGGAAAAATCGGTTGTCGCGTCAAAAAGGCCGGTCGCGTTGATTTCCCTGATCCTTTCCACATCAATATGCTTTATATATGAAACCGACTTTTTAAGGTCTTTCACTTTTTGGCTGTCTATGTCAAGGCCCAGTGTGTTGAAGCCGGCTTTCACAAACTCAATAGCCAGCGGCAGGCCAACATAACCAAGACCGACAATTCCCACCTTGGCTTTTCTTTTTTCGATTTTCTTTATAAAGTCAGAAGTCATAGAAAAATACTCCAATATGTTTTTTTATAAATTATTCCTGAAAATTAAAAAACGCATTCTGAATCTAAATCCCCAATCGCTTTTTTCAAATTGGCTTTCACCCTGCAAAAACTATATTTTAAAAAATCTTATTCCGGACTTGAATTTCAGTCTGCCGCGGCCTGGCATATCGCTTCCCATCCCTCAAAGTTCCATTTAAACGGAAAACTCGCGCACTGTTCCGGCTTAACCGGGTTTATAACGCATTCTCCCGTAGTGTCTGAAAGAAATATACAGCTGCCGTTATCTTTTTCTCTTAGTGACAACGAACGCCTGTCTGAGGTCAGAAAAGTGTATTTTTCGTTGAATTCACGGCTGTTCATTTTCAGATACTCCGCAATTTTATCTGTTTCAGATTCACTGACGCGGACGTATCCCGGGACTTTGCAGCAGTTCCCGCATTTCCTGCATAGAAAACCGTCTTTCATTTCAAATCCCGTGTTTAATAAAAAAAGGCATTCCTTTTTAGGGAATGCCATCATTGTTTGTAAATGTTATTTACTCAAGCTCTTCAGAGGTGAAATCATCGCCCTTGAGGTCGATGAAGAAGAAGCCTGTTAGCAAGTCAGCTATTTCAACGGGATGAAGCCCGAAGCCGAATTCCACGATGCCCAAGCCTAGATCAAAACTCAAATCCCAATAATCTCTTGACCCCGTATAAAAACTGTAGATAGGATCGGAAAGTGAAGGCACACCTGAACTCTTATACCAATATTCTTTAACGGAACCAGTTACTTCAGTTCTCTCTGTATCTTCTGAGGCTATGCACATAAAAGCAGTGTCTGAGCCTCTTTCAAGTGCCGCGCCATATTGACGGTTGTAACCTTTTATGATTTTGGCGGTTGTTTCTGTTCCGGCCCCAAGCTGCATTACCCTTGTAGCTCTCATATTCAAACGCACGTTCGGGCCAAAACCAGCCGACATGGTCATTATGTCTGTAATATCCACTATTCTATTAGGAATGTAAAGAATGATTTTATCCAACACAGATGCATTGCTTGTGATGCCGGAGGCCAGCACGAACACTGACATTAACGCTATAACTGCCGTTTTTTTCATAACTTTGCGCCCTTTCTCTGATGAAGTCATAAAGCCGAAATTTTTTACACAAAACACTTAGAAAATCATATAATCTAACAGAAAAACATTCTCTATGCAAATGCCAATAAGTTTTTTTTAGACAAATAACTCTGAATTAAAATAAAAGAAAGTTGATTTGCTTTTTTTCATAATTTCCGCTTGAAAAAAAAAACTTATGACACAAGTTATAAGATCTTTTCGGGATGTAGCGCAGTCTGGTTTAGCGCGTCAGACTGGGGGTCTGAAGGTCGAGAGTTCGAATCTCTCCATCCCGACCATTTCTTTTTTCCCGCGCCTCCAGAGAACGCCTTGTAAACCACTTAAAAGCCCTGTTTTTCCGGTCTTTGCTCTCCGTTTCAACGTGACCAGTCACGGATATAAAAATTCTGCGTAAATGATTAACCATCAACCTATTAATCCTCAGTGACCGAAAAATAGCGTTTTTGGTAACGGTGCGTGTTTTAATGAATTTGGTGTCAAAAAACACGAAAAGGATTTAAGCCTGCGTAAGTTCCTCCAGTTTTTTAACTTTTTTTAACTGAAGAAATTTTATCACGCTTCAAAGCCACTGTAAACGTGTCCTCATCGGAGGCTTACAGTTTTTTTACATTTTTCATGCTCTGGTGCGACAGAAATTATCATTCAGATAATCAGATTTTTAAAATTACATGTTTTTAAAGAGAAAAGGAACTTATCCCCAATACTGTTCACTTAATGAAATTGTGCTATATCCCCATCTCATTTTTAAAAGCCAATTTTTATTTTTCATCACGGGGGAAACAACTTAACTTATTTTCCGTTTTCTTGGGACATGGAGATTCGCTGCAGTGATAGCAAATCTCATTTTTCAGGGCATTGCCGGAATAGTAGTCGGCAACATTCTGTAAAGTTGTCGCCGCAATATTATTGAGGGCCTCTTCTGTAAAGAATCCCTGATGCGATGTAATAATCACATTACTGAAAGAAGTAAGCCGCGCCAGCAGATCGTCAACCATTATTTCATCGGATTTGTCCTCGAAAAAGTACTCGCTTTCCTCCTCATAAACATCCAGTCCGGCCGCTTTGATTTTTTCGTTTTTCAATCCTTCCACGAGGGCGGCGGTATCGACCAGTTGCCCTCGGCTGGTATTGATCAGGATCACTCCGGGTTTCATCTGGCTGATGGCATCCGCATCAATCATGTGAAAATTGTCTTTGGTCAGCGGACAATGGATGGAGATTATGTCCGAGCGGCGGTAGAGTTCTTTGAGTTCAATATATTCCACACCGCAACGCGATGCAAATGCGGAATCCGGATAGCGGTCAAAGGCAAGTAGCTTCATGCCGAATCCGCGGAGGATTTCACACATTACCTTTCCAATCCTGCCGGTACCGATAACCCCGGCGGTTTTTCCATGCATATCAAATCCCATCAGCCCGGCGATGCTGAAATTATGGTCGCGGACACGATTATATGCTTTATGGACTTTGCGGTTCAGCGCTAAAATGAGGGCGGCGGCGTGTTCTGCCACAGCATACGGAGAATATTCCGGGACTCTCAGCACATGCACCTTTTTAAAGGCGGCCTTCAAATCCACATTGTTATACCCGGCGCATCGCATCACAATCAAACGGGTGCCGTTTTCATATATCTTATCAATGACTTCCGACGAAATATCGTCATTGACGAAGAGGCAGAGAGTATTATATCCCTTCGCCAACTGTGCTGTATCAGCGGACAGTTTTACGGGGAAATACTTGATTTCGTACCCGTAATTTTTATTTTCCCGGTCAAAGAACTCCCTGTCATAAGTCTTTGCATCGAAAAAGGCAATTTTGATTTCAGATTTTTTTATAGTTCCAGTCATGGTAAAATCTCCTTCCCCCTCTGAAAATTTATATTCCATAAAAGATTGCTAATGAATGCAAGGAAAAATGCAAGTTTCCAACCTTTATCAGTCATAAATTCAGAGATATTGCCATTTTTATCCAGTAAATGGGTTATATCTGTAATATGAGTTCGTGACATATCCTCTCCAGTTCTTTCAAAATTTACCATATACATTCATTTCCATTTAGGCAAGGCAAAAGAGGAAATTCGAGGATGAAATAGCCGTGTCATCCAAAGTGAGTGCAGAAAAGGTTGATGGTTTTTTTATATTATCCCCGGCCTTTTGGAATTGTACTCTTCATGACTCAGCATCTTGTGAGATACCAGCTTTACTCCGTGCAATGTCCGTGTGAAAGCAGGAAAAACTGCTTAAACATTTAAAATATACAAACTCGTACTACAATGTGCTTGTATTGAATTCAAAAACTGTACATGTCCGAGCTCGTCAGATTGCTTTAAGTGAATTATGGTATCTCCAGGTTTGCAGGGCGTTCTCTGGAGGAGCATAGAATCTGTTAAACCCTTTGGTGTAAAGGGATATAGAAGATTTTTAGAAAGCGTAACTTTGGGCGCGGGAAAAAAGAAATGGTCGAGCAAATTCGCTATAACGCAAACTGTGCTATATTTGTTAATTGTTTGTAATAAGCAACTTGGGAAAGTGAAATTTTTAAAGACTGCATTTTTGGTGAAGTCCGCTTAAAAAATTTTATTCATACCCATACAGCGAAAATCTCCTTGTCCTCAAATTTTATGGATTTCGATTTATACTGCCTGTTCTTATTGAAATCGAAAATCAGCAGGTAGCCGCTTTTCAGGTTTTGAAAATCGAGATACTGGGATAAT
>MHBF01000079.1 GCA_001803225.1 Lentisphaerae bacterium GWF2_44_16
GGGTTTCTTGATATCCCCGACAAGCAGGCGCACAAGAAACACGCAAAAGCCATTCCCCTGCTGGGAGGTCTTGCTGTATTTCTTTCATGGGCCATTACTATAGGGTTCGGATATTTTGCGGTCAGGTTTCTTGATATTTCCGCTTTCGCGCCGACGGTCAGTTCGAACTTGCCCGGGATAATAACAGTTTCAAATAAGATTTTCTTCATCTGCGCTGCCGCGTTTCTGTCTCTTGTTCTTGGACTTTATGATGACCGTTGCAACATGAGGGCCCTGACGAAGCTTGGAGGACAGTTTTTAATAGCGGCTATTGCGGTAAGTTTTGGAGGTGTGAGGATTACGCTTTTTTTTAATGAGCCTGTGATAACGTGGTGCGTTACTGTTTTCTGGTTTCTCCTTGTAATCAACTCGATTAACTTTTTTGACAATATGGATGGACTGGCAACGGGAGTCGCGGCCATAGCGCTTTGTTTTTTCACGATAGTTGCCGGGATCAATCAGCAGTATTTTGTCGCGGCGATGTCGGCGGCTGGAGCGGGAGCGGCGATTGGCTTCTGGTTTTACAATCATTCTCCGGCGTCTATTTTTCTCGGGGATGCCGGAAGTCACCTTCTCGGATACATCCTCGCAGTCGCGAGCGCTAGTGTAACCTATTATCATTCAGATGTTTCAACTACGCATTTTCCGGTGCTTATTCCGGTGTTTATTCTGGCGATACCTCTTTTTGACACAGCCGCTGTGGTGATGATACGTCTTTATAACAGGAAGCCTGTATATATAGGGGATCATAACCATATCTCACATCGTTTTGTGAGCATGGGCATGTCCCGGAAAAAAGCGGTATTTCTCATACATCTGCTTGTTCTCATCATAGGGCTGAGTGTGCTTCCTCTCTTATGGGGGGATGAACGGAGCGCTGTGGTTTCAATAGTCCAGGCCGCCACCCTTCTTGTCTTTGTAAGCGTCCTGCAATATTCTTCGATCTCGGGGAAAGCTAAATCCCGTGGCGAATGAGTTTTTGCGAGAAGCTGATGCCTCTTAGTATTTTGGTGAATAAGGGGTTGGAGTTTTATCCCGGAAAACTTCTTAAAAAATCTTATGCATTCTTGAAATAATATTATATGAGAATATCTTAAAAAGCTTTTAATCTCAAAATTTTATTTGGAGAATATATGAGTCATGAAAAACAATAAATTTCTCTTCTCTGTCCTGTTCCTCCTTTTATCCTTTCCTTTTTATCTTACAGCCGGGGATGGCAATGGCGATGTTAAAATACCTCTTAAACTCTATTCAATCCCGGACCCTAAAAATACAGACCCCTTTACCCAGGCAGATGTTGAAGTTTTCAGGGCTTTCTGTCGCAAGTTTCCTAATATCAAGCCATTTAAGTTTTCAGGCATTACGATTCAAGGCGCGGGCATGGACTCAGCGCCTCTCTTGGCCATAGCAGGTGGCAACAGTCCGGATGTTCTTTATGTAAATTTCAGACAGTCAGATACTTATATTCAGAATGCCTTTCTTTATCCTCTTGATGAATTCGTTCAAAAAGAAATGACGAAAGAGGAGTTGGACGAACGTATCCCCAAGCCGGCCTGGCCGGTTCTCAAGCGGGAAGGGCCGACTGTAGGAAAGTTTAAAAAAGGCGAACATATATGGGCAATGCCATACGGCCTTTATGTCCGTACTCTGCTTTACAGAAAAGACTTGTTTGAAAAGGTTGGACTGGACCCGGACAAGCCCCCAAAGAATTGGGATGAACTTTATGAATATGCCAAAAGGATCGCTGATCCTGCCAAAGGTTATTACGGGATGAGTATTGCTTCCGGACAGCATGCCGCATGGGATTGGATGGCTTTTCTATGGTCAGCCGGAGGAGATTCCATTGTCAGAAATGATAAAGGGGAATGGGTTGCGGTATTTGACACTGATGCCGCGGTTACATCCCTCGAATTTTACTTTAAGCTGGTAATGGAACGTTGGGTTGATGCTGACAACAATAAGCAGATGGGCTATGTAATTCGTTCGGGAATTGATAAAAATGCCTGGAATGAAGGTCGCGTAGGTATGATGGTCTCATATCTTGATGACAAGTCAATAGGAAAAGGCATGGACCCGTCGATTATAGGAATGGCGCCGTTTCCTCTAGGGCCTACAGGTCTCCGCGGAACTGAAATCAACTGTACCATGATGGGTATGTTTTCGGATATCAAAGGCAGAGTAAACTCGGATGGTATTTATGTTTCCGTTGACAAGATAAGAGACGCCGCATGGAAGTATATACATTTTTATGACAGCGATGAAGCAAAGAAAATAAGAATAGCCAAATTTGTGGAACTGGGTTATGGAAAGATGATGAACCCTATATTTCTCCGTAAATTTGGTTATACAGATTATATAAAGTATGTTCCGAAAGGCTGGGAAGAGGTTTTTGTTGAAGCCTTGAAATGCGGTAAGCCGGAGCCTTACGGCAAAAACTGTCAGTTTGTTTATGAGTACATGACTTTTCCTCTCGAAGACATTGCCCAGAGGATAAGGCAGGACGAGAGTTTCATGAAAGACCCTAAACTTTTCAGGGAGGAAATCAAGCAGATACTCCATAAAGCCGTTGACAAGACCAACCGTTTCATGATAGGCAAAATTACGCCTGACGAGCAGGCCCGACGCAATTTTATAGCTGGGATTGTGTCAATAGTGATGCTTACAATTTTCTGTTTTGTTGTTTACAGAGTATGGAATATTTTCTCTCCAAAACTTTCAACCAGCAGAAAAGGCTGGGGGCTTCGCCGTTATCTTCCCGCTTATGTAATACTGCTCCCCGCGGTTATCAGTATACTGCTCTGGTTTTATGTGCCGATGCTTACCGGTTCCAAGATGGTTTTCATGGATTACCGCTTTGTAGGCGAATCTCCGATGATTGGACTGAAGAATATAGCGGATGTGCTTTTCAACGCGGACTGGTGGAACGCGTTGTGGAATACGCTCCGTTACATGACATTGATTTTGTGCCTGGGTTTTTGGCCGCCGATAGTTCTGGCTATTCTGCTTCATGAGGTTTCGCATGGCAAGATAGTTTACAGAATGATCTATTATCTGCCTGCCGTCATGAGCGGACTTGTTGTAATATATCTATGGCAGCTTTTCTTTGAATCCAGCCGTAACGGCCTTATGAACCAGCTTATTGTAAATTTTCTTTCTCTGATAGGAAAAGGAAATATCGAACCTGTCGCATGGCTGGAAGACCCGCGCTGGGCTATGCTCTGCTGCGTTATTCCCTCCGTATGGGCATCTATGGGGCCTGGCTGCCTTATATACCTGGCGGCCTTAAAAGGCGTACCGCCTGACCTTTACGAAGCGGCGGATATAGACGGATGTTCGTTTCTTGAAAAAATAAGATATATTGTGGTGCCCTCGATTAAGGCGCTGATTGTAATCCAGTTTATTGGAGCTTTTATCGCGGCCTCACAGAGCGTGCAGATGATACTTGTTATGACTTATGGCCGCGCCAATACCGAGGTAGGCGAATTGAAGATATTCAAGGAGGCATATATGTCCCTTAAATTCGGAACAGCCATTTCGATGGCTTGGATGCTGGGGGTAACAATGCTTATGTTTACTGTTTATCAGTTGAAGATGTTGTCAAGAGTTGAATTCAAGTCTAACGCAAGCGAAGGGAAATAATCAACTATGTCAAATATTATCGGAAAAGTCGGACGCCGCTCATGGAATGTACGTTTGCTTAATATCGGTATCCATATAATCCTGATACTTGGTTCCGCAAGCATGATTTATCCGTTTCTAGTGATGCTTTCAGGTTCAGTGAAAAGCGATCTTGACATTAAATATTACAATATCATTCCGGCATATTTCCATAATGACCTCGTGCTTTTTCAGAAATATCTCCAGTCCAAGTACAATGACAGGACTATTGTCGCCACCGACAACCTCAAGGAACCTGTGAGCAGTCTTGAATATGTAACTGCGCCTCTTTTCACGTCGGAAACTCTTTTAAAAGATTTCAACGAATTTGTTTCCACGCCGCCTAAGGAGTTCAATTATTTCTTTTATAATCTTGGTATGATATATGAACCCGGCATCTACCCTCTTATGCTTCGTAAATTTCGTTCATGGCTTCAGGAGCAGTACGGGAGCAATCTTGCCGGGCTTCAGAAATTCAACAAAGATTGCGGTACCGAGTTTCTGGAATGGGATGAAATACTGCTCAATACGGAATTGTTTTACAACAGGAGGAGTACCGGGAATTACAGACAGGGCTTTTGGGTTAAGTTTCTGGAGTTCAAAGAAAAGTGTTCTGACCCGTTTACGCGCTGTTATCTGGGGCTGGACGGCTTTTTTATTGAGGTTCTTCTTCGCGACGCGGGAAAGAATCTTGTCAGCATAAACCGGAGTCTCGGAACTAATTACCGCAACTGGGAAGATGTTGTTGTTCCTGAAAGATATCCGGCCGAGAATCCCAAGTTGGCCAAAGTCTGGGCTACTTTCGTTCGTAATGACCTGAATCTCCAATTTATAAAGGCTGACGAGAAGGCACTTCCCGCGTACAGAGAATTTCTGAAGAAACGCTATTCGGAAATAAAAGAGCTTAACAGAGAGTACAATACGAAATATTCCAGTTTCAGCGATATTCCGCTTCTTCAGAAAGTTCCCGTTTACGGTGCTGTTTTTGTTGACTGGGCCGATTTCATTACTGAAAAAGTGCCACTCGATTCTCTATCCATAAGGGGCTTCGATTATTATTACAGAGAGTATATCAAGAAAAAATATTCAAGTATATCTGAGATCAATAAACTTTACGGAAGAGGTTATAAGTCGTTTGCTGAAATTACTCTCCCCGTAAATGTCCCGGTTACTAATGTGGGCTACATGAATGACTGGCGGGAATTCGCCGCCAAGATTGGCCCTCAAAAGATTGGACTGAGCAGAAATTCCATATCCGAATATCGCGCCTATATATGTGAATTGTACAGCCGGGACGCGAAGGATAAAAAGAAAGTCGATTTTGCTTCCATGTCCAAGGATTACAATAGAAAAATCTCAAAAGTGGACGATGTGCCTGTCTTTCAAATGTTCCCGTCGAATGATACCGAAAAGGCTAAAAAAGACTATAGTTCTGCCGTGAACGATAAGAGGTTTGACAAGATGTGCCTTTTTTACGATGTCGCTAAGTTGAAACCCGAGTGGCTTTCTTTTCTTTCCGGAAAATATAAAAACATTGATGAGTTGAACAAAAATTACGGACTTCTCTATAAATCTTTTGATACAATACCTGTGCCTATGAAAGAATGGGAATGGGGCTTGCTGAAGAAAAATAAAGGCAAGATGGTAAAGGAATTCATGACGCGTAATTACATAATGGTATTGGATACAATATTATTGAACGGTTATGCGGCTATGAATACCCTTATATTCTGTTCACTTGCCATACTCGGAGCATTGATTGTCAATCCACTTGCGGCTTATGCGTTGTCCCGTTATAATCCGCCCAGTACATATAAAATCCTCCTGCTGCTGATGCTTACCATGGCGTTCCCGCCGATGGTCTTGGGGATACCCAACTTCCTTATGATTAAGAGGCTCGGCCTTCTTAACACTTTTGCGGCCCTGATACTGCCGGGATTGGCGTCAGGTTATTCCATATTCCTGCTCAAGGGCTTCTTTGACAGTCTGCCCAAAGAGTTATTTGAATGTGCTACTCTTGACGGCGCCGGTGAGTGGACGATGTTCTGGCAGATTGCCATGACTCTTTCAAAACCAATTCTTGCGGTTATCGCCCTGAACGCGTTCCTTGCTTCTTATTCAAACTTCATGATGGCTTTTCTGGTCTGTCAGAATCCTAAGATGTGGACGATCATGGTTTATCTTTACCAATTGCAGCAGCGATCTAGTCAGTCGGTGCGCTTTGCCTCGCTTGTTATAGCCGCAATTCCTACGTTTACAATATTCATATTCTGTCAGAATATGATTATCAAAGGTATTGTGGTCCCCACAGAAAAATAAGTTTAAGCCTGCGAAGCCGTTGTATAAACATGCTTCGCAGCCTCATTTTATTTATGCGCTACAGCTTGGCGTATCAGGCTTTCTTTTTTTGCAACTTGCTTTTTCCCGAAAATATGATATAATGTTATGTTTAAGTATCTGGAAGTTTTGTTGAAAAGCGTAAAGGTAAGTGGCTTAAACAGTTTTTATCGAGTAAAAATTATGCCTTGGTGGATGTATATATACATAATTTGTTTTGCCATCATCGTCTTGGCTAATGTCATATACTGGCTTATGGTAAAGCAGAAATTTCTCCTGACAGCCTATGAACTCCTGGCAGGTACATATCTGATATTCGTAATTGTCGCTTATTGGGCGCCATTCCTGAAGAATAACCTTTCTCTTCTGAATATTCTCGCTGTGCTTGCGGTCGCGGCCCTGAACTTCTATTTTTCGGTACTTAAAAAGAGAAATGTCGATATCAAAGAACTCTTTCCCGATATGGATGAGGAAAGAGTTAGAATAGCCAGGGATTTTGAAGTTGTTGAGATTGCGAAAGCTGTTCCTGTGCTTCTTGCTTCGCCTGCTTATATTGTAGGTGCGTTGCTTTCTTTTGATGTGTTGAAAAAATATCTTGGTTAAGCCTTTTCTCCCTGTTTCTTTTTTGCCATTCTTCCAAACCTGCTTTAAGTTGTTTTTTATCTCTATTTTTTCTGGCAGGCAATGGGTTCATGGAGTATCTTAAGCGAATCAAACGACGGATTGGTGAATGAAGCATCTGAACAGTTTATCTTTTTTTAGGCATTGGTATGCCAGGATAATAATACATCGTGGTTCTCCTGAGTATATAGCCAGGGGAATGTCGGCGGGGCTTTTTTGTGCTTTCGGTGTGCCTGTCATGCAAATGCCTACCGCATTTGTCCTGTGTATTTTCTTCAAAGGCGCGAAGATACCGGCTATGGCTGCGACATGGGTGACCAACTGGGTAACCGCTCCCGTTATTTTTCCCACTCAGATCTATATCGGCGGTCTCATTATACAACAGAATCTTTCCTGGGAAAAAATCAAATATACCCAGTCGCTTATCATGAATGCTGCGTCAATGAGAGAATCAATTTCCATATTATGGGGTTTGAGCACGGAAATGCTTTCTTCTTTTCTTGTAGGCGGTCTTGCGCTTGGCTGTATATGGGCTTGCGGCGGATATTTTGTTACCCTTTTTGCTGTAAAAAAGTATCGTCAGGCAAAAAGTCTCAGGCAAAAAAGAAAAACGGAGGATTTTATTGCTGGAAAAGCTCAGGGCCCCTTGTCAAGTTAACTGTTTTCGCGTAGTTTGAGACAGGTTTTGTGGTGCGCTATAAGCGCTTCTTTTTCATCTTCATTTCTTTCCAGGTCCCACTCTATGCGTTCTCTTATGTTTTTCTTCCTTATTTCCGCGAATTCTTTAAACAAGTCAGGAATTTCTTTCGATGCTTTTAGCTCCCAATTTTTCTGCCAGAATTTGCTTATGGCGATATCCAAGAAAGCCCTAAAACCAAAGTTAAAGCCAAACGTAAGCACAACGCGAAGTTCATGTCCAAGCGCCGCACTTGCTGGAATCGTCGGAGCGAAGCCTCTGCCGGATAAACGCGAAATCAATGCCGACGCGAAACTGAAAGCCGTTCTGAAGAAGGACAAGGTAGCGATGTTTTGAATTGTCAAAACTGCTCGCGAAAAATCTTGCATAAGAAGCGATATTTTTATCCGTTGTTCCGATGGTCATTCTCCAAGGGTAATGCTTCATATTTTTGGGGCGAATACTGCAGCATTTTTTTTAAGTTGGTATCTTTTGATTTTCTTGAGAAATATTATTGAATAAGAGAACTTTCCCGTAAAAAAGTTTTCACTTGCTTTAATTTATAATATTTGGTGTTAAACTATCTGCTCATTCAAAATAAAACGAGTCGGGGCATAGCGCAGTTTGGCTAGCGCGTCTGCCTTGGGAGCAGAAGGTCGAGAGTTCAAATCTCTCTGCCCCGACCATTTTTCCAGGCTCATTTCTTGGAATTTATCTTCTTTCACACTTGCAACTGCTACCGTAATTTTGGGAAAAATGTCAAAAACCCGTTGATTTGTCTATGACTGTTTACGGGAATCCAAAGGAGGTAAAGAGAAAATGGTGGGGAAACCGAAAAATGCGGATATTGCCACTCTTAAGGCCAAAAGGATTAAAACCGTTTTGCAGACCGGGCAACGATATCAAGAATGAAAAACAAATATGCCATTCTTTTCGTGCTTGATTTATATTGAATAAAAAAGATGGCGGGAGCGACGGGACTCGAACCCGCAACATCCACCGTGACAGGGTGGCACTCTAACCAATTGAGCTACGCCCCCAAATAAAAGGGAATATGAATTTAGTTTAATGTCCGTTATTTGCAAGAGTAAAAATAAAATTAATTATAAAAAAATCTCAGACTGATTGAGACGAAAAATATAGAAGCGCAAAAAAAATATTGGATTCTGAAGTATATACAGATATTATAATGACGGCGTTAACATTTTTTATGGTAAAGCAGGAATATATATGTCTTCAAAAAAAAATAAAAAAGTCATGTACCATTATGATATGGAACTTGATTTACATGGATGTAACGCGGAAGACGCGATTGTTCTCCTGGACAGGACAATCCTCGCTAATGAGAATTCGAGCATAATGGTTATTCATGGAAAAGGGAGCGGTATATTAAGAAGGGCCGTCAGGGACTTTCTCAAGGGAAACAGATTCGTGCGCGATGTTCATTATGGTGAAGATATTAATATAATCGGAGCTGACGGTATCACGGTTGTATATACTCTTTAAATAAAAGTTCTCATATTTCTTGTTTTTATCCGAAAAACTGATATAATACGGTAATATTTTTAGAAAAGCTTAATTGTTTCTATGGAGATGTGCCAGAGATGGGATTTCTTAAAAATTTGTTTTCCGGTATTTTCGGAAAGAAAGAGCCTGAAGCTAACTACAAGGAAGCATCCTTGCGTTACAGTAAAATGGCTTCCGGTTCCTATGATGTGGATAAAACTATCCAGATCAGTATTGAGCCGCCCAGACAGCAGTATATTGTCAAAATGGACGGCAAATATCAGGTGTTCAACTCCAAAAAGGATATGCCTGAGGAGTTGAGAGAAAATGTGGAAGAGGTTGAAAAATCAGAATCCAGCAAGAGTTCATATACAGTGATTGTGGATGGGAAGCGGAAAACTTTTTCCAGTCTCAAAGAAATGCCCTCCGATATTCGCAAGGCGCTTGAGAAGTCGGAAGCCTGATGCCGTCTTTTCGCGCTTCTGTCTGTCGTGAATCTTCTTAATGTCACCAGTTGTTTTCTTAAAAAATTAATTATGGATTGCCGGTATGAAACAGAAAAAAGGTATTCTCCCTGTCAAGAAAAAATCAAGCGGCAAGGATTGGGTGAAAAAACTTGTTGAAGTCATTTCAGTCCTGAGAGGGCCGGGGGGCTGTCCGTGGGACAGAGAACAGACCCATAAAACCCTTAAGCCTTATCTGATTGAGGAGTGCGCTGAACTGATGGACGCTGTTGACGACAATGACTCCGATTCTGTTTGCGAGGAACTCGGAGATGTACTGATGCATATAATAATGAGCTCAAAAATAGCGTCTGAAAAAGGACACTTTGATTTTAATGAGGTGGCAAAACGTTCTGTTGAAAAAATGATAAGACGGCATCCTCATGTTTTCGGGGAACAGAAAGCTGCCACAAGCGGAGAGGTGCTGGATATATGGGAGGATGTGAAAAAGAAAGAAAAGAAAAGGCAGGTTTCTTCAGTGATGGACGGGATACCCAGGCATTTTCCGGCGCTGCTGAGGGCTACTAAAGTTCAGAAAAAAGCCGCCAAATATGGATTTGACTGGAGTTCCGAAGAACAGATAATCAGGAAAATAGAAGAAGAGCTTGAGGAAGTGAAAAAAGCCCATAGTGAACGTGATTCGGCGGCTGTGGACGAGGAAATAGGCGACCTGCTTTTTGCCGTTGTTAATCTCTGCCGCTTCAGGAAGAGTATTTCAGCAGAAGAACTTCTGGCTTCTGCCGTTAAGAAGTTTCAGAACAGGTTCAGGTATATAGAAAAACAGTTGGCGTTAAAAGGAAAGACGCTTGAGCAGAGTTCCCTTGATGAGATGGAAAAACTCTGGGAAAAGGCCAAAAAAAAAGAACGAATTAAGTGATTCGTTTTCTGCGGCTGTTGTTTTTAGCCTCTTGTGACCTATATTCTCCTGATGTATTTGCTTTAAATTATTGTTTATAATGGTGATTGTATGAAAAAAGAAAAAGTATTTATATACGATACGACATTGAGGGATGGTACTCAGGCCGAAGGGATATCCTTTTCACGTTCAGATAAAATAAGGATAACTGAAAAGCTTGATGTTTTTGGTGTCAGTTACATAGAAGGCGGCTGGCCCGGCTCAAATCCTAAAGACATGGAATTTTTCGAAAAAGTCAAGGGCAAGGTATTTAAGAATGCGAAGATAGCCGCTTTCGGAAGCACAAGGCGGGCTAAGTCAAAAGTCGAAGAAGATGACAATATAATTAAACTTCTTGAGGCTGAAACACCGGTAATAACAATTTTCGGCAAAAGCTGGCTCCTTCATGTGAGCGATGTCCTGAGGATATCCCCGGACGCCAACCTGAAAATGATAGCCGACTCCTGTGCATACCTGAAATCACATGGGCGTGAAGTCATATTTGACGCGGAACATTTTTTTGACGGCTACAAGGATGATGCCGCATATTCATTGAAAGTCCTGAAGGAAGCCGCGGCGAACGGGGCAGGTACTGTTTGTCTCTGCGACACAAACGGCGGCTCTCTTACTTCGGAGATAATGTCCATATGCGCTGTTGTGAAAAAAAATCTTCCCGAAAACGTTTGCCTGGGAATTCATTGCCATAATGACAGTGAACTTGCGGTGGCGAATTCGCTTGCGGGAATCGAGGCTGGAGCACGGCATGTGCAGGGAACGATAAACGGTTTCGGCGAACGCAGCGGAAATGCCAATCTGTGCTCAATTATTCCGGCCCTTGAACTTAAAATGGGCTTCAATGCCATTCTGCCGGGGCAAATGGAGTGCCTTCGCACGGTCAGTGTTTTTGTTGATGAGCTCGCGAATCAGATGCACAATAAACGTCTTCCCTATGTAGGGGAAAGCGCTTTTGCCCATAAAGGCGGAATGCATGTAAACGCCGTCGGCAAAAATCCCGTTACTTTTGAGCATGTCAAGCCTGAACTGGTTGGAAATAAACGCAGAATACTTGTTTCAGACCTTTCCGGCTGTACGAATATCGAAACAAAGATGAATGAACGTGATTTGAAAATAGCGACGGAACCTGAATTGTACAAAAAAATACTTGAGGAACTGAAGCGCAAAGAAAATGAAGGCTATGAATACGAAGCCGCCGACGCGTCTTTCGAGCTTCTTGCCAAAAAAGTCATGAATAAACATAATCCGTTTTTCGAGCTTAACGGTTTCAGAGTGATTGTGGAAAAGAGAGGGCATCATAAGCCGTGTTTCTCCGAAGCGACCGTTAAGGTTACTGTAAAAGGAAAGCATGAATTGACCGCCGCCGAAGGCGATGGCCCGGTAAACGCGCTCGACCGCGCGCTACGGAAAGCGCTTGTTCATTTTTATCCTGAAATATCGGATATCAAGCTTAAAGACTACAAGGTGAGGATACTTGAAGGCGACAACGGTACTGCCGCTAAGACCAGGGTACTTATTGAATCCGGTGATGAAAGCTCTTCATGGGTGACTGTCGGAGTAAGTGAAAATATAATTGAGGCTTCATGGGAGGCCTTTTTGGATTCTATTGAATTTGCGCTTTATAAAAAGCTTGAAAGTAAAAAAAATTGATTTATACTGTTTAGAAGTACTAAAGTCGTGTTTCCCATTTTCCGGCCAAAATGTGAAAGGGCAACAGAATGAAGAAGTTTGTCATCGGAGTAATTCTTTTTTCGTCTATTTTTTTCTTTTTTTCAGTTCCTGAAGCAAAAGCTTTTGATCCCGTGACAATGGGGATTGCCGCGCAATTTGCTGTAATGGCCCTTGAAAAAGCATCTCCATATATTATCAGAGGGCTTGCCAATGCGGGCAGAGATTGCTTATATATAGGACAGGATATGATAGATTTCGGACGTTTGCCTCTGGGCATGTTTCAAGCGAGTTTTCTCATGCCTTTCGGCTACTTCCCAGCCGGTGCCAAAAATATCCTGAAAGGTACTATAGCGCCTTGCAAGATGATGGTGCATATCCTTGTGCTTCCTATCATGTTATGCGGAGTTAATGTCAATATTTGACCTGCTATGGCAAGAAGAAAAAAAGCATCTGAAATACTCAAAAGACTTCTGCGGGAATGGTATAGCGAAGATCGCGCCCTTCATGAAATTTTACCCCATTTGCCGGGACCGGTCCATGTCTCAGGGCTTCTTGACAAAGTCATGTCCCGCCTGATTTCACCTGACGAGCTGCAGTTCCTGGAAATAAGGGAAAACTGGACAGAGATTGCCGGGGCCCAAAATGCCAAAGTCGCCCAGCCGGTGAGCTTCAGTAACGGTACAGTTTATGTTGAAGTCTCACACAGCGCCTGGCTGCGGGAGCTCAGCGGCGGGCCCAAGAAAATTATAATCGGCAATATAAACAGATTCTGCCGAAAAGATTTCTGCAGAGATATCAAATTTGTTCCCCGCGGACGCGCTGTAAGCTGAAATATTGCATTCTAAAGGCAATACTGCTTCAGCACTGCGGAATTATCTGAATTCTTCGCACTGATTTCAGGCTTGCGGAAGATTTTCTGAAAAAAAGCTGATTTTTTTATTTCGCTGCACCATTATACAAATAGCTCACCTGATCCATAGTTGATGTTTTTTATACTCTGACCTTTTTCGTAAACTCGCCGGAACGTCGCAAGTTCGCCTCCAGAAGCCAGCTCCGTCTTGTCTTCGGCAAGTCCTCCTGAACAAAACACGCTGCTGACCCGTCGAGTTCCTGTAGCCTATCGCCTCAGTTCTTCTCAGTAAACTCAATTCCGGTCTTCATCAGCATAAAATCCTGTCCGGATTACTTTAACAAATGTGCCTGGCTGCTTTCCACTCTCAATCAAAAAATGATTTTTCAGTGCTGAAAGATTTATTTATACGGGCATTTGAAGTCAGGATGAAAGACGGATATCTTTTAAATTGTGCTGTTCATCTGAAAATTTTACTCAAAAGGTTGATTATTTATGAAAATGTCCAAACTTGTCGGGCGCAGGATAAAAGAAGACCCGAAAGACGCTAAAACCGTAAGCCATAAATTTCTCATGAGAGGCGGTTATGTCAGGCCCGTTTCGGCAGGCATTTATTCCCTGCTTCCCGCGGGCAAACGCATCATAAGCAAAATCGAAAAGATAATTCGTGAGGAAATGAACGCCATTGAAGGTCAGGAAGTCCTCATGCCCGTGGTTCTGCCCGCTGATTTATGGATTGAGTCGGGACGTTTTCAGTCGGTCGGGCCGGAGCTTCTACGCTTCAAGGACCGTAACGAGAAAGACATGCTCCTCGGCATGACACATGAGGAAGCCGTTGTGCATCTCGCTCGTTCGGAAGTTAACAGCTATAAGCAGCTCCCCGTCATGATTTACCAGATACAGACCAAGTACAGGGATGAAGCGCGCCCCAGGGCAGGGCTTATCCGTGTCCGCGAATTCACCATGAAGGACGCCTATTCATTTCATACTTCACAGGAATGCCTTGAGAAATATTACATGCGCGCTCATGAAGCTTATGTCCGAATTTTTAAAAGGCTCGGGATGAATAATGTCATTTCCATCGAGTCGAATTCCGGCATGATGGGCGGCAAGGTTTCACATGAATTCATGGCCCTGGCTGACTGCGGCGAGGATACCGTTTTTGTTTCGCCGGATGGATCTTACAGAGCGAACAGGGAAGTTGCCGTCGCCGCCTGGAAATACGAAAAAAGCGCTCCGCTTCCTCTTGAAAAAGTTCATACCCCTGGCAAAAAAACTATTGAGGAAGTCGCCTCATTCCTCGGACTTGCTCCTCAGAATACGGGGAAGGCCGTTTTCTATGCGGACAAGGACGGCAAGCTGATTTTCGCGATGATACGCGGTGATTTTGAAGTGAATGAAAGCAAGCTGAAAAATTATCTGAAAGTCAATGAGCTCAACTTTGCGAATGACGCTCAGATAAGGAACGCGGGCGCGGAACCCGGTTTTGCCTCTCCGCTTGCGCTGGACGCTTCCAAGGTCAGGGTAGTTGTGGACAATTCGATTTCCGGTTCCTCGAATCTTGTTGTCGGCGCCAATGAAGCGGACTACCATTACAAAAACTTCAATCTCGAAAGAGATCTTCCCGGAGCGGAAAGCGTGGATATAGCCACAGTACGCGAAGGCGATCCATGCCCTCTTACAGACGCCCCTCTCATGCTCAGGCGCGGAATTGAAGTCGGCAACATTTTTCAGCTCGGGACCAAATATTCGGCGGCAATGAATTGTACTTATCTTGATAAAAACGGTAAATCGCATCCGATGATAATGGGTTGCTACGGTATCGGCGTCGGCAGGTCTATGGCATCGGTTATAGAACAGTCTTTCGACAATTGGGGCCCGATATGGCCGATTTCAATAGCCCCGTACCATGTCCATATCTGCGCGTTGAACCCCGATAAGGCAGGCGTTGGCGAGACATCTGAAAAAATTTACAGCGAATTATGGTCCATGGGCATTGAAACGCTTTATGATGACAGAGGCGAAAAAGCCGGTTTTATGTTCAATGACGCGGATCTGCTCGGCGTTCCTTTCAGGCTTATAATTTCACCTAAAACACTTGAAAACGGCCAGGTCGAATTCAAGCGCAGAGGCGAAAAGGAAAGCCGCCTTATAGATATAGCCGCAGTAGTTTCCGAGCTGAAATCAATGTTCGATGCCGAAATGTCCAAATTTTCCGGACAGTGACGGGATAATAACACACTGTTTTTTTCAATGGATACATATTTTCTCAATACGAGAAAGAAAGAGATTGATGCCGTAATAAATTATAGAAAGAAAAAACTGAAATGGAAAGAAAAAACTGGTCACGAGAAGAATTGATACTGGCATTCAATCTTTACTGTAAAATTCATTTCGGACAAATCAGTCAAAAAAATCCTAAAATAATTGAGTTGTCAAAAATTATAGGAAGAACACCAAGTTCAATTGCTTTTAAGCTTGTAAACTTCGCAAGCCTTGACCCTTACCATCAACAAAGAGGTGTAAAGGGAATGCAGAACGCAAGCAAACTTGATAAAGAAATTTATAATGAATTTTCAAATAACTGGAGCGATTTAATTTTTGAAAGTGAAAGCTTGCTTATTAAAAAATCCGGCAAAAGAAACTTAGAAGAAGCAATAAAAAAAGAAATCGAATTTGATGAAAAGAAAGAAGGGGTTGACGTAGTTCGTTCTATTAAAATGAGAATCAATCAGTCATTTTTTAGAACTGTTGTAACCTCGATTTACTCTAACAAGTGTGCAGTTTCAAATATTGATTTGCCAGAGCTGCTTATAGCAAGTCATATAGTTCCTTGGTCCGCGAATAAAAAAGAAAGATTGAATCCCTCAAATGGAATTTGCCTTTCTCCGCTTTATGATAAAGTTTTTGACAAAGGACTAATGACATTGACTGATGACTACAAAATCAGATTTTCAAAGAAACTATTTAAAATTTCTGATAAGAAAGTCTATTCAGCATTTTTTGAAGTATTTGAAAATCAACAAATTAATTTGCCTGATAAATTCTACCCGAAGCAGGAATTTATTGACTTTCACAGAAAAAATATCTTTCAAAAATAAGGATGCACAGTTCTGACTGATTGGGAACTCTGTGCAATACGTGAAGACTTTCATCTTACTTGTAGACCGAGATAGGGATGTCGTCTTCAGTGGCCAGGCGGAAAAAGAAATTCCAGTCGCCATTGGAGATTTTAGCGGATTTTACGAGTATGTGGTTAATGCCGTTCTGAAGTTTAATGCCTTTTACGATGTCCTGGTCCCATACGCCTTCGCGGGGGGCTTTATTATAGGTGTGGACGAGTTTCCCGTTGATCCATATTTTTATGAAGTCCTTGCTTCCGGTATAAAGGATGAGGTTTGAAAGGTCTTCCGGAGATTGCAGAAAGGAGACGGCGTAAACCGCGGAATTTTTCCTGTCTGCCGGGTAAAGTTTTCCTATATTGACTTCACCTATGTTTTTATATTCTTTTGCGTTATAGAGGTTCCATCGTGTGCCTTGGGGAGCGTTCTGATGTCCGTCAAGGTCTTTTTCATCCTCTAAAAATTCTTTATGTATGATATCATTGATTTCCTTTGCGTCGGCATCGGCAAAAGTGAAAGGGCCGAGTATGTTCCATTTGGTAACAAAGGAATTTTCACTCAGGAAACGGTTTGGCTGTTTTTCAGTATCCGGCAGAATTTTATTCAGTTGTGCCTTGTCAGGAGAAAGCTCTTTTGTTTTTTCTGGTGCCGCTTGCTGTTTGGGAACGTGCTGAGGCTGTGTGGTTTTTTTATCAGGGGCTTTCGCTGGAGTTTTAATTTCAGTGGACGGTTTAGGAGTTTCAACGGCGGGTTTAGTTTCGGCTATGGCGATTTTGCTGACGATGAAAGAGGGGGCCCGCTGAGAACTGGAAGCGCATCCTGACAGGAGGATGCAAAGAGCGGCAAACGCGGGAAATATTATTATGCGTACTGTCATTTTGCGAGAATCTCTCCTTTAGTAAATCGGCGTTTAAAGCTTAATCAGGTTTCCCTTACTAAATATTATTTATAAATGAGATATTTCGCCCTCTTTTTTGAAAAAATTGAACTTTTCTTTTCCCATGAGTCCGCTATCTGTTTATAAGACTGTCCTGCAATGACAGCTTTTCTTACGGAAGCAGTGCCCATGGATTTGTCAAAGATGTCGAGTTTTGCGGGGTTCCATTTCAGAAAAGTTGGATAGGCTTTCTGGAGATAGCAGAGTATGGCGGTTTCAGTGGTGGCGGGCTTAAAGACGCCGGGGTCAGTTACATGCAACTGTACTCCGCTGATATTCTGGTCTTTGAACGCGGCATAATAAGGTTTGTAGTAGACGGGCCTGAATCTGACGCCGGGGAGCTGGAGTCTGTTCAGAGCTAAGGCCGCGGCTTCCGCGTTTATCCATGGTGCCGCGACTGCCTGAAAGGGGATGGTGTAGCCTATGCCGGTGCTGAGACAGCCGATTTCGCCGATAGTGCCTGTAGCCGCGAAACAGTAGGCGGCCTGAGGGGTGGGGATATGAGGAGATGTCATAACCCAGGGAAGCCCGGTCTGTTCCCAGCTCATTCCCCTTTTAAAATTCGCCATCGGAATTACATGAAGCTTGCAGTTGATTTTTTCCTCGGCATTGAGATAGAGGGCAAGCTCTCCGACGGTCATTCCATAAACGCGCGGTATTGGATAGAGACCTATGAACGATAGATATTTTTCTTCGCTTACCGGGCCGTCGACTACGTTTGCTCCGAGGGGATTCGGGCGGTCGAGAACTATCACTGTTTTTCCGGCGGCGGCGGCGGCGCTCATGCATTCGGCGAGATGCCAGATATATGTATAGGCCCTGCTTCCAACATCCTGGATGTCATATATTATCACGTCAACCTTGTCCAGGGCCTCCTTTGTAGGCTTATGGTCTTTATTTCCGTAAAGCGTGAATATGGGCAGTCCTGTTTTGGCGTCTATGCCTCCGCTGACTTTTTCGCCTGCCGCCACATTGCCTCTTATGCCGTGTTCCGGCGCGAGAAGGGCTGTAAGGTTAACTTTGCCGCTTGATTTCAGGAGGTCTGCGGTGTGCTGGAGATTGGCGTTTACGCCTGTCGGATTGGTTACCAGTCCCACGCGTTTGCCTGCCACCATATTGGTGTATTTGTCGAGAAAAACTTCCATTCCCGTATATACTCTCGCCGACGCGGACGGTGCGGTTATGGAAAAAAGCGAAGCGCAAAGGAGGATTGACGGAAGAGAAAAATTCATATTATCTGTCTCCATTTTTAATTCATTCTAAACAGGGTACTGAAAAAGAAAAATACGGACGGCTGCAAGTTTCTTTTCGTTAAATATAAACAGGATATTTGAATATAAAAAGCATTTAAGTAAAAAAAATTAGGACAAAAGATGAAAAAAATCAGCGTAAAACTTGAATATGAAAGCGTGCGGGATATCTTAACAGCTCTTTTGTCTCATAAAATGCTGTACAGGTCCGAAATATGCTTGACACCTGACGGCATTAATATTAACAAATAAATATAGGAGAGGGGATAATTATGCCTACTCAAGTTCGAGCTAAACACAAGTTCTGTCGCCGGATTGGCTATTGCCTCTGGGGCAGCCCGAAATGTCCAAGCGTGAAGCGCCCGTATCCTGCGGGGCCCCACGGCAAGTCAGGACGCAAAAAGAAACTTTCCACGTACGGGGAACTCCTGATGGAAAAGCAGAAACTGCAAGTCTATTACGGCTTGTCGGAAATGCAGATCAGGCTCGCTTTCCAGAAGTCCAAAAAAGGAAAAGGCATGACCAACGAAAAACTTTTCCATAACTTGGAATTCCGTCTGGACGCGACTGTTTACCGTTCAGGTTTGGCGCCTTCGATTTTTGCCGCCAGACAGTACGTAACACATTGCCATGTCTATGTGGATGGCAAAAAAGTGAACCGCCCGTCTTATCGCCTTAAAACAGGACAGGTTGTATCGCTCAATGCCGAAAAATCCCCTTCAATAGCGGAAGCGGCAAAGAACTCGAATTCTGTGATTCCAGGTTATCTCGAAGTTGACAGAGAGCATTTGAAAGCCACTGTCCTGAGAGAGCCGACAATCGAAGAAATGCCTGTTCAGATTGAAATGATGAAAGTAGTTGAATTCTACGCCAGATAAGTAGAGTTCTTTTTATTTTTGCAATCTTTATAGCTCCGGCTCTGCCGGAGCTTTTTTAATTTATGACCATGAATATTATTCAAGCGGAAAAAGCATCGGGGAACGCTGTTCCTGAGATCTGCGGCGCGTCCGCGGTCAGCGCCGATTTCCTGAGAGATGAGTCCCGTATGGAGGGGAAGAGCGATTTTGCCGCTTTTCCGACTTCCACGGAAGAGGCCTCAGCAGTTATGAAATGGGCTTTTTCCAAAGGCCTGGAGCTTACTGTTTCCGGTGGACGAACGGGGATAAGCGGAGGCGCTGTCCCTGCCGGAGGGCTTCTTCTTTCTCTCTGCAAGATGAAGAAAGCCGGAAAGATTTTCAAAGACTCTGATGGAAAAACTCTTGTCCGCTGTGAAGCCGGGCTTTCTCTCGCGGAACTGCAGAATTACCTGATATTTGAAAAGTCCGGATGTTTTTTTCCTCCCGACCCCACTGAGACGACAGCATCCATCGGCGGCATGATTGCCTGCAATGCGTCAGGCGCGCATACTTTCCGTTACGGGCCGACAAGGAAGTTTGTAAACGGCCTTACGGCGGTGCTGGTGAATGGTGATATCGTAAGGATACGGAGGAATGATTCTTTTGCCGCGGATGACGGCGGTTTTGTATTGCGTTTTTCAGACGGACACGAAGTTTCCGCGAGGATACCTTCATACAGTCAACCGCTTACCAAGAACGCGGCGGGATATTACTCCGGGCGGGGGATGGATTTAATCGATATTTTCATCGGTTCGGAAGGAACTCTGGCCCTTATTACGGAAGCTGAACTCATACTCTTGCCGAAACCGGAAAGTGAATTTAACGCCATGTTCTTTCTTTCTTCCGAGGATGCCGCTGTGGAGTTGACTGAAAAATTACGTTCCGAGGCAGGTGAAGGCCTTACGGCAATTGAATACTTTGACCCTGCCGCTCTGGGCCTCCTCAGGGAAAGGCGTTTGAGAATGGGCCCGGCCAGCGCCGTCCCGCCGGGAGTGCCCCAAGATAAAAACAGCGCCGGAATTTACCTGGATATAGCATCTGAAAAAATTGAAACAGCGCAAATTGCCGAGAGAATTTCAGGAATCGCGAGAAAGCTGAAACACGGGCATGTACTCGCTGAATGGGCTGCTTTTGACAGGGATGAAAGGGAACGTCTCCGCAAGTTTCGCCACGCCCTTCCTGAAACTGTCAATTCAATCATAGCCGAACGGCGCAAGAGCAATCCGGCAATCACAAAACTCGGCACTGATATGGCTGTCCCTGATGAATTCCTCGAAACTATTCTGAAAACCTATCGAAAAGAACTTGACGCGAATTCGCTGGAATATGTGATATTCGGGCATATCGGCAATAATCATCTTCATGTAAATATCCTCCCTTCAAATACGGAGGAATACACGCTTGGAAAGAAATTATACGCTGATTTTGCCCGAACCGTTCTTTCCATGAACGGTTCGATATCCGCAGAACACGGCATCGGCAAACTTAAAAAGAACTTCCTTGCCATGATGCTGGGTGAGAAAGGAATAGAGGAAATGAAAAATCTCAAAAAAGCTTTTGACCCTGATTTCAGGTTGGGCAAAGGGACTTTGTTTTGATGCAAATTCAAAAAAGGAGGAATGCTTTCATGGTAAAAAATTTAAGTTATCTGCTGTGTTTTGTCTCTTTTGTGCTGGCTGGATGCGGAGCGAATTTAAAGCCGGAGGACATAAAGACAGCCATGCCGAAACAGGCTGTTGAAGACGCGCGGAAAATGATAAACGAAAAAAAGCTCGACAAAGAGAAATATAAAAACTGGATATATCCCGCGCAACTCCCGGAAAGTCTGAGACTCAAAGGCTTGATTTACGCTATGGTGTATGATGATCATGTGAACCTCGTTCTCGCGAGAAATCCCGACTGGCTCCTGGGTGCTAGAATATGGGGTGTTGACGCTACGCGCAAGCATGAAGACAAAAAAACGAAATATCCCGATATTTTCTTTTTCCAGTACTGCAACGATTCGCCTGAATCAGCCGGAAACCTGAAATGAATGTCAGGGGCCGTACCCCATTAAACTTATAACCATGAAACGGGATGATTAACGTCAATTGTCCCGTCTTCTTTCAAATGAGCTTGAAAACTCCTCTTCTTTGAGTTACTTTTTATATGTATTTTCACTGAAACTTTTTGATTGATTGGAAAGATTTACGGCGATGCCTGAAATCGTATTTGAATGCCCGATATGCAGTGTTGAAATAGAAGCTGATGCTTCTTTTGCGGGCGGTACTGCGCAGTGCCCTGGATGCAACGGTACTATCATGGTGCCCATGCCCGGGATACATGAAGGTATGGAAGTAGCCGGGTTCCGCCTTGAACGCAAGCTTGGTACCGGCGGCATGGGTGAGGTGTGGCTCTCCCATCAGGTTGCCATAGACCGTAAAGTGGCCTTGAAGATTCTTTCTCCGACCCTCACTAATAATAAGGATTTTGTCGCCCGTTTCATGCAGGAAGCCAAAATGGCGGGGCGTCTTGAGCATCCCAATATTATTACCGCCTTTGATGCCGGGGTTGACAAGGGTATTTACTATCTGGCGGTTTCATTTGTCGATGGAATAGAGCTTAAAGATAAAATCAGGGTAGAGAAGATAATACCCGAAAAAGAGTCTCTTAAAATTATCGGACAGATCGCCGTGGCGCTCCGTTATGCCTGGGAGGATTTCAAAATACTTCATCGCGACATAAAGCCTGCTAATATCATGATAGACAGAAGAGGCGTTGCCAAGCTCATGGATATGGGCATTTCCAAAAGCATATCCGAGGATTCCAATCTTACCATGACCGGCGTCATAATGGGCACACCCTATTATATGAGCCCCGAACAGGCGCTTGCCAAAGCCGATATCGATTTCAGGGCCGATATTTATTCTCTGGGAGCAACCTTGTATCATATAGTTACAGGCAGCGTGCCTTATGACGCGGAAACCGCCGTGGGCATTCTGACAAAACATATAACCGACCCTTTTCCCCAGCCGAAACTGATTAATCCGAATATTTCAGACCAATGCAACGCGCTCCTCGAAGTGATGATGGCTAAAAAAAAGGACAACCGTCAGAAAAGCTGGGACGATGTCATACTGGATATTGATCTTGTGGCCGAAGGTAAAATGCCCGCAACCAGAAATCTCTCCAAAGCTGAAACTTTCATATCCGGCGGCCCCATATCCCTGCCGGAAAATATTTCCACTCAGAAAAATGAGAACAGAATTAATGTCAGAGTTAAAAATTCCGATGACAAAAGACATGCTCAGTTCAAAAATTATAAACCTAAGATTCTTAACGAGGAATTCGACAAAACTTCCAGAATCGTGATAAAAGACAGCAAATATGTTCAGCTTTCGTCAAAGACCGAAAAACAGAGCAAACCCACTGATACTACAATCATTACTGATCCCATAAAAGGGAAAGCCGAAGAAAATATTCAGGCCTCTGAGGATAATGTTATCATAATTTCAAAAGACGCCCATAAAAAATTGTGCGCTTCAAGAAAAAAATTGATTATCCTCTCCGTTTCCGCTCTCATTGCCGTTGCCATTCTTGCTGCCGCGGGACTGAAAATCAAGTCCGTGATAGACAGAATGAACAGCGACATCAGAGAAAAAAGGATGCAGACAGTCATCCTGAAACTTCAGAAAAAAGCGCAATCCTTGACGAGTGAAGGCAAGTATCAAGAAGCTGCCGCTGTTTACAAAGAATATAGTGGAGAATATTCCCTTGAGAGTAAAAAAAGACGTGAAGAGCTTGCGAAGGACTGCCTTTCATTGTCGAAAAACTCCAGTCAGTCCAATGTTTCCGGCGCAGACGCTTTCAATAACGCCGGGGAACTCCAGAAGGCTTTGAAAAAGTTAAATCCCGAATATGACGACAGTGGCAGAATTACTTTTGAAAATGGAAAAATAACCGGAATCAATCTGGAAGACAAAAAGATAAATGATATCAGTATTCTCGGAAAAATAACGACTCTCAAATCCCTCAATATAAGAGGATGTAAAGATATTAAGGATATTACGCCGCTTCTCAAATGTGTAAAACTCCATAAAATTATTGTCCCCTACGGAATTAAAGATTTGGAAAAATTAAAGGAACTTGAAAGTATTCAGTATATCGACTACGAAAGTCTTCCCCAAACGCAACTTAAGAACGCCGCTAAATTCTGGAATGAATTTGACAGAAAGAATATGAATGACTGAGTTTTTCAGAAGCTGTTTTTCTGAAATATGGCTGATAACCTGTCAGATGGCCCCGTCCCTGCTTTTCGGTTTTTTATTTGCCGGGATTCTTTCAGTTTTCGTAGCTCCGGAATATATCAGGAAACATTTGGGCAATAAGGGCTTCATCTCTGTTCTGAAAGCTTCGATTTTCGGCGTGCCATTGCCATTGTGTTCATGTGGTGTGCTTCCTGTGGCGGCGCTTTTGCGTAAGAGCGGCGCGAGCAGGGGAAGCGTGAGTTCCTTCCTTATATCCACTCCTCAGACAGGTGTTGACAGCATCATGGTTACTTATGCCATGCTTGGCCCGGTCTTCGCTGTTTTCAGGCCTCTGGCCGCCCTTGTCTCGGGTGTTTTCGGCGGTATGCTTACGGATTATTTCGGGAACGACGGAACAGAAGATATAAAGAAAACTGAAATTCTTCCTTCAGAAACAGAAGACATTGTCCCCGCATCCGGGAACAGGGTTATTGAAGTATTTAGATATGCTTATATTACTCTTCTCGGCGATATAGCCAGGCCTCTTGTCGCGGGCATCGTGATAGCGGCCCTGATTTCAATGCTGGTGCCCCGGGAATGGTTTAATACCGTTTTGCCGTCCGATTTCCTTCAAATGCTTATGATGCTTCTTCTGAGTTTGCCCATGTATGTATGCGCTACCGCTTCTGTTCCGATCGCGGTGGCGCTTATAGCCAAAGGCGTTTCTCCGGGGGCGGCGCTGGTATTTCTCATGGCCGGGCCTGTTACAAATGCCGCCGCCGTCGCTACTGTATGGAAGATTCTCGGAAAACGTTCCGCCATCATATATTTCCTGTCAATAGTTACAGCGGCCCTCGCTTCTGGTTTTGCGCTGAATTTTCTTTATGATCTCGTACCGCGCGCCGACTTGGCGGCACATATTCATCAGGATGGCATTTCATTGACGGGCGGGCTTTCCGGAATTCTGCTTTCCGTTCTTATATTATACTCCTTTTGCGGACGGTTTTTCAAGGCTGGAAAAAATGATGTGCCGGGAACTGATTTTTTTGAAATGACAGTAGGCGGCATGACCTGTTCCCATTGTAAAAGCAGTCTTGAAAAAGTCTTATCGGGGATGAACGGAGTTGAAAAAGTAGTCGTTGAAATGCCCTCCGGCATAACGCGTATTTTTTTCAGAAAAGGTATATTGCCGGATACGGAACTCATAAGAAAAAACGTGGAAAGCCTCGGCTTTTCAATGAACGTTGAAAAATAAGTTTATAATTATTTATTGTGCCGCTCAACGTTCTTTGCCGGCAAGGTGGCAACGCGCTTTGTAAGTTTGCGGACTGAGCCCGGAAAGGCGTTTGAAAAAATGGGAAAACGTGAACTGATCGGGAAAGCCCATTCCGGCGGCAGTTTCCGCAATGTTTTCCTCGGAATAAGCAAGTTGCCGCCGTATCATGGTCAGACGTTCAGTATC
>MHBF01000080.1 GCA_001803225.1 Lentisphaerae bacterium GWF2_44_16
AAGTTGATTGTCATTAAATATTTCCGTATTTTGTCTGATTTTAATCATACCGTATAAATCAGTTTTTTACTATCAAAAAACTGATTTAGCCCTTTTACGCATATTTTCTGTTTTCGAGTTCAAATTTTCACCTTAATATATTCTTATATCATTTTTGAAATTCTTCAAGCTGTTTGTTAAAATTCTTTATTTTGGGGTACTGCATCATCACTCAATATAAAAATAAAACGCTAATTTAACTTTTAAGGCATTAAAAATGAAATTACACGGTCGAAACAATTCAATACCCTGTGTATTTATCGTTGTGTTTATCAATAAATTCCCCATGGTGTTTCTGCTCCTGTCGCGGCCTTGGGGCCGGCTACGCATTTTTGCGAATTTAATATGGACAGAAACACTGCCTCTTCAACTCTATATCTCGCTAACCTTTTCTCTTGGATTGCGGGCAAAGCCCGCCTTAAATTACAATGAAAAATAAAAATAGCTTATACAAGAAAAAGCCGGGTTGATTTACCAATGCATTAATGATAATGTATTAGTAAACATAAGACAAATGTGTTTGTTTATTAATAAGAATTCGAAGGGGGGGGAAATGACCTTCCCGATACTTGAGAATATTCCGGAGTATCCCTCCGTCAGAAGTTACTTGTGGTTTTTGACTTTTCAGATACCGCAAGTGACGGGGCGTAGCGTACTTTGAAGGTGGCCTAGCGGCAGGAACATAACTATAAATTTTGAGAGACGTTGCTTATGGATTTGAAGAACAAGAAAATACTGGTAATAGGCGGAGCCGGCCTTATCGGCTCACATGTGGCTGAGGAACTCCTCCGCGAACAGGTCGCGGAAGTCAGGATATTTGACAATTTTGCGCGCGGCACACGGGAGAATATCGCGGAAACTCTCAAGGACGGTCGTTGCAATGTCTTTCCGCTCGGGGGCGATATCTGCCAACGGGACATTCTGGATGCCGCCATGGAGGGGATTGACGGGGTTGTTCATCTTGCCGCTTTGTGGCTTTTGCATTGTCATGAATATCCGGAATCCGCTTTTGAGGTAAACATCCGGGGAACATTCAACGTTCTTCAGGCTTGTGTGAGGCATAAGGTCAAACGGCTGATTTATTCAAGCTCGGCATCCGTTTACGGCGATGCCGTCAAAGAGCCCATGACCGAGGAACACCCATACAACAACTGGACATTTTACGGCGCTACGAAGATAGCCGGCGAACACATGTTCAAGGCATACCACAAGCGCTACGGCCTTGAGGGCGTGGCCCTCCGCTACATGAACGTGTACGGGCCCCGTCAGGACTATCAGGGGGCATACATAGCCGTGATGATGAAAATCCTTGACTGTATCGATAAAGGCGAAGAGCCGACTGTTTACGGAGACGGCTCTCAGGCTTACGATTTCATCGCCGTCCGCGATGTGGCCCGCGCAAACATCTGCGCGCTGAAAAGTGAAAAGCCTTTCGGCTTCTATAACGTCGGGCGCGGCGTCAAGACCTCAATCAAGGAACTCGCCGAACTGCTGCTTAATATATGCGGTTCCAAGCTTGACATAAAATACCTTCCCGCCGGACAGACATTTGTACAGAACCGTGTAGGCGATCCGAAATCAGCAGAACGCGACCTCGGCTTCAAGTGGACGGTCGGCCTGCGCGAAGGAATGGAAGCCCTCGTAAAATGGCGCAATACTCATAAAGCCGAAGTGGAACAACGCAGGACAAGGGAGCGTTGACGCATGTATAATATCCCTCTGATAAAGCCTTATTTGCCCAAGGGCACCCGCGAAAAAGTTCTTGAAGTGCTTGACTCCGGCTACCTGACCGAAGGCCCCGTTACGGCAGAGTTCGAAAATATTATAAAGAACTTCATCGGCTGCGCTCATGTTCTTGCCGTGACCTCATGCTCTACAGGACTTGAGTTGGCTTTGAGGGCCCTGAGGGTCGGCCCCGGCGACGAAGTAATTACCGCTGACTATACGTATCCCGCAACCGCCGCCGTAATAAAAATCGTCGGCGCCGACGCCGTAATAGTCGATGTTTCAAAAGATTCAATGCTTATCGATTATGACGCTCTCGAAAACGCGATTACTCCCAGAACAAAGGCAATTGTGCCGATATCCATATTCGGAAACCCGCTTGATTATGACAGGCTCGATAGTATAAAGAAAAAATACGCTCTCAGAATTATTGAGGATGCCGCATGTTCATTGGGCGCAGAATATAAAGGGAGAAAAATTGGGATTCAGGCCGACATTGCCGTCTTCAGTCTTCATCCCAGAAAATTTCTCACATCGGGCGAAGGCGGTCTTGTCACGACAAATAATCCCGAATGGGCCGCATGGATGAACTCCTACAAGCATTTTGGGATGGGACATTCGCCATCGCGGGAAGCTGCCGCCTTTGAGATAATCGGCACAAACTTCAAATTCAGCAATATTCTCGCGGCAGTGGCAATTGAACAAGCAAAACAACTGGATTTTTTGCTTGAAAAACGCAGGAAACTCGCCGCCAATTACATTGATATGCTTGGCGGCAAAAGCGGTATTACACTGCCGGCTGTCACGGAAGGGGGCCTTCATTCTTATCAGACTTTTTCCATATTTGTTGAAGAGCGCGACCGCATCATGAAATCAATGCGGAATATGGGAATTGAAGTTCAGATAGGGACGTATTCTCTTCATATGCATAAGGCGTTTCAGCAGCCTGGAATACGGCTGGTCGGAGATTTTGAGCGCAGCAGATATGCCTTTGAGCATTGTCTCGCGCTGCCGCTTTTCCATGAGATGGAATTGGAACAGCAGAAAACAGTTGTAAGGGAACTTCTCAGGCTCGTGTGATTAAATTATGTGCGGCATAGCAGGTATTTTCAATCTTGACAATGAATCGGTATCGCCCGTCCTGCTGAAGAAAATGACGGACGCGATAATTCATCGCGGGCCTGATGGCGAAGGTCATTTTTCTGACGGTCCTCTCGGACTCGGGCATCGGCGCCTGGCGATTATCGATCTCTCTCCGGCGGCGCGTCAGCCTATGACTACACAGGATGGACGCTATGCCATAAGCTACAACGGTGAAATCTATAATTTTCAGGAACTCAGGACCGAACTGGAAACGCTGGGCCATCGCTTTCATTCAAAGAGCGATACCGAAGTAGCCCTGGCCGCTTACGCTGAATGGGGCCTTAAGGCGCTTGACAAATTCAACGGGATGTTCGCGTTTGCGGTATGGGATAAAAAAACGAAAGAACTTTTTATCGCGCGTGACCGTTACGGAATAAAGCCTCTTTACTATTCCTTCCTCGGAAACGTGTTTATTTTCGCCTCAGAGCAGAAAGCCATTTTGGCGCATCCCGCAGCCAGAAGAGAAATTGATCTTGAAGGGCTGATTGAGTATTTTACATTCCAGAACTTTTTTTCGGACAAGAATCTCCTGAAAGGCATTCATACTTTTCCTGCCGGTCACTGGGCTAAGATTTCCAGCTCAAACAATACAGGGAAACTCAATACCGTTCAATACTGGGACTATAATTTCAACGAAACTGAAAAACTTAAGGATGAAAGAGAATACGTAGAGGAACTTGACAGGCTTTTCGTTCAAGCCGTCAGGAGGCAGCTGGTAAGCGATGTAGACCTCGGGGCCTACCTGAGCGGCGGAATAGATTCCGGCGCCATAACCGCTGTCGCGTCAAAGCAGCTTGCGTATATGAAATCATTCACATGCGGTTTCGACCTTAATTCGGCAAGCGGTCTTGAAATGGCTTACGACGAACGGAGCAAAGCCGAATATATGTCCTACCTCTTTAAAACCGAACACTATGAAATGGTACTCAAGGCAGGAGATATGGAACGTTGCATGTCAAAACTGGTCTGGCATCTGGAAGCCCCCAGAGTCGGCCAGAGTTACCCTAATTATTATGCGGCCCAGCTTGCGGCAAAGTTTGTGAAGGTAGTTCTTTCCGGCACGGGCGGCGATGAGCTCTTCGGAGGATATCCATGGCGCTATTACAGGGCTGTTGTGAACGATGATTTCGAACATTATATCGATAAATATTATAAGTTCTGGCAGAGGTTGATTCCCAACTCGGTAATTCACAAAGTTTTCGCTCCCGTGTGGAACGGAATGAAACACGTTCATACAAGGGATATTTTCAGCGATGTCTTCCAGCACCACGAAAAGAAGCTGAGCTCTCCTGTGGATTATGTTAACCATTCTCTCTATTTTGAGGCAAAGACTTTTCTGCACGGACTTTTCATTGTTGAAGATAAGCTGAGCATGGCGCACAGCCTTGAAAGCCGTGTGCCCTTCATGGATAATGATCTGGTTGATTTCGCCATGAAAATACCCGTATCCCTTAAGCTCGGCAATCTTCAGAAGATAATCAAGTTCGATGAGAATGAGCCGGGAGCTAAGACCAAAAAATATTTTGAAAAAACCAACGACGGCAAATTGCTCCTGCGTAAAATGATATCCCGCCATATTCCGGGGAATATAAGCAATGGCGTCAAACAGGGTTTTTCCGCGCCGGACGCAAGCTGGTTCAAGGGCGAAAGCATGGAATACGTTAAAAAATCCCTTTTCAGCAAAAGCGCCAGAATATATGAATTTATGGACGCGGATACCGTCCGTTCCCTGATAAACGAACATCTTGAAGGCAAACATAACCGCCGTCTTCTGATATGGTCGCTTCTTAATATTGAGAAATACCTTGAGCTTTTTTTAAACAGTTAATAGATACAGGAACTTCTATGGGTGCGTTGGAAAGACTTGGAATAACTGACAATAGAATGACAGGCAATGAATATTCCGAAAATCAGAAACAGACGGAAAAGGCCTTTTCATTTAAATGGGAAAAACGCGAAACCTACGAATCGGAAGCTGTCCGGAAAAATATGAAGAGATGGCTTTTTGAACGGTACTGCGATAATGATCCGGGAAAACTGGATAAATGGCTGGGACACGGCCCGGACAGAAAAATCATTCTCGACGCGGGTTGCGGCGCGGGATATTCGGCTCTTCTCTTGTTTGGAGATTACCTGAAATTCCATGACTATTTCGGGGTCGATATTTCAGATGCCGTTTATGTCGCCAAGAAACGCTTTGATGAAGCCGGTATGCCCGGCGACTTTCTTAAAGAAAATCTTCAACAGCTTTCCATTCCCGATGCTTCAGTAGATATGATTTTTTCCGAAGGTGTCCTGCACCATACCGACAATACCGCCAAGTCCATAAAATATCTTTCCGGAAAACTGAAAAAAAACGGGCTTTTCCTCTTTTATGTTTACAGAAAAAAATCAGTTATCCGCGAGTTCACTGACGACTGCATCAGGAACGCAATCAGCGGCATGTCTGATGAAGACGCCTGGAACGCAATGTATCCGCTGTCCAAGCTTGGGAAAACCCTCGGTGATCTCAATCTGGAAATAGAAATAGAAGACGATATTGATTTTCTCGGCATTCCGAAGGGAAAAATAAATATCCAGAGACTTTTTTACTGGCACATTTTCAAGGCCTATTATCGTCCTGATTTTAATCTTGATGAAATGAATCATATTAATTTTGACTGGTATCGTCCGGCAAACTGCCACAGGCATACGGACATGGAAGTCCGCGCTTTCTGCGAAGACGCGAAACTTGATATAGAACATATTAATATTCAGGAAGCGGGAATTACCGTTGTCGCAAGAAAACATTGACAAAAAAATACTGAAAGCCCTGGCAGAATTCAGCCTTGATTTGACAGGGAAAACTGTTCTGACTGAAGCCGCCTCAGGCAATTACGCGTCGACTTGCGTTATTGCCTCCCTTGCCGGCGCGGAAGTCTATGCCTACACAAAAAACTCAAGGTACGCAACTGTTCAGGAGGTAAAAAATCAAGTCAATGCCTTAGCTTCAAAGCTTGGAGCGCTGCGGGGTATCAGAATTATCGAAAGTTTTGACGGGCTGGACCTGCGCAATATCGATATTGTTACCAATACGGGTTTTTTGAGGCCCCTTGACTCTGCTTTTGTCAATAGACTTTCTCGGAAATGCGTAATTCCCCTGATGTGGGAACCATGGGAATATCGACCGAACGAACTGGATTTAGACGCCTGCGCCGCAAAAGGCATCAAGGTTTACGGGACAAATGAATCCGATCCGCGCCTCCGGACAATGGAATATATGGGCTATGTCCTTCTCAGAATTCTGCTCAATAATGGATTTTCGCCGTTAGGTTCCAGACTTCTTATTCTCGGTTGCGAACGCTTTGTTGTGCCAGCCCTTTCCGTTTTAAAGAACAGCGGTTACGCTGTCAGGGCGGTAACGGATTATTCCGAAAAAATCGACAGCCCGGAGGATTATGACGCATTTATCCTTCTGGAACATGAGCGCAATCTGCCGCTCATCGGAGGAAGAGGAGCATATTTGAATGTCGCGGATATCCCTGCTTCCGCTCTGATTGTGCATATATGCGGCAATATTGATAAAAAAGATCTCAGTTCTTCCCGTATCATACCGGAAAATCCGGCCCTTTTCGGGCATATGAGCTTTTCAACGGATTACGCAGACCCAAAGGCAGTTGTGGATTTGCATACAGCCGGACTCAAGGTGGCAGAGGGAATGCTTGAAGCAAATACACTCGGCCTTCAGGGAACTGAATACAGGGATTTTATGGAAAAAAATTACCCTGCCCTTTCCTTTGATAATCCTCAATATTGGTGAGTATAAATGAAAATAGCAGTAATAGGACGAACGGAAATACTTTATGACACGGCGGAGCTTCTGGCTGAAAAAGGCCATGAAATAAAGCTGATAATAACGGCGAAAGAGGCCCCGGAATATACACGAACGGCGGATGATTTTGAAAAACTTGCCGGACGCTTGAATGCCAGATTTCTTTATACCCCGAAAATCAGTGCGCCTGAAAATATTGAATTTATCAGAAATTGCGGCCCGATAGATATCGCCGTAAGCGTGAATTATTCGAGCGTGATATCTTCTGAGGCAACATCGCTTTTCCCGTATGGAATATTGAACGCGCACGGCGGCGATCTCCCGCGTTACCGCGGCAACGCGTGTCAGGCTTGGGCCATAATAAACGGCGAGGAGAAAATAGGCCTTTGCATTCACAAAATGAAAGGCGGAGAACTCGACAACGGAGATATTATCGAGAAAAAATATATGCCGATTGATATCAATACCAAAGTCGGAAAATGCTACTCGTGGATGGCCGAAGAAATTCCCGGCATGTTCGCGTCCGCCGTGAAAAAACTGGAAACAGATAAAAATTATATTATGGAAAAACAGTCAGAAAAACCGGAAGACGCCTTGCGCTGTTATCCGCGCTGTCCGGATGACGGGCGCGTCGACTGGGAAAAATCCAACATTGAAGCGCTTCGGCTTATAAATGCTTCATCGGAACCTTATGCGGGAGCATTCTGCGAATTCAACGGAAAGATTATGAGAATATGGCGGGCGCGCCTCTTTGCCGACAATGAAAAATACTGCGCCATGTGCGGACAGATAGCTTCAATTGATAAGACATCAGGCGCAATCATAGTGATATGCGGAGACGGCAAGCTGCAGCTTGATGAAGTCGAGTTTGATGGAACACGCGGAAAACCTGCCGGATTCATAAAAAGCATCAGGGAAAGGTTGAAATAATCATAGTGCGCCGGTTAAAATCATTCATCAAACGCCACAGGCCGCTTTTCAGAGCGGCATACTTTTTTTACAGGATATTGAATCTCCTGAAGATGACGGTACTGTCCGGCTCTCCTTTTTCCCGCAAATGGAATTACCTGAAATGCTTTATATCCGCCGAGCTCGGCGCCGGAAAGAGTTACGGCTCCCCCGTACTGCTTACGATAGAACCGGCCAATTTATGCAATCTCAAATGTGATATCTGCGAGACAGGGGCCGGAATCCTCGAACGTGAAAAGAAATATATGAAATACGAGGAGTTCTGCTCCATCATCGATCAGTTCGACAAAAATCTTAAAACGCTTTTTTTCTATTTCATGGGAGAGCCTTTTCTGAATAAGGACGCTTACAGGATGATCGACTACGCGGCAAAAAAAGGAATCAGGGTTTCCACGTGCACTAACGGTGATTTTGTGGAGCCTGAAAAGATTGTCGGATCGGGGCTTCAGGAGCTTAATTTTCAAATTGCCGGAATGACCCAGGACATTCAGAGCGTTTACCGGAACGGAAGCAATCTGAAAAAGGTATTTGCCAACCTGGAAAAGACTCTTGAGCTGCGTAATGCAGCCGGGACAAAGATGGATATTGTTCCGGGTTTCATACTTATGAGGCACAACGAGCATCAGGTTCCCCAATTTATTTCTTACTGTAAATCACTCGGCCTCGATAAATACAATATAATCGGCACTTGCGCGCGGACTGTGGAACAGGCGGCAAAATACCTGCCTTCGGATAAAAATTTCCGGATATACAGAGACGATGAACTTGCCCTGGGCCGTCTTGTTCCGCTTACGCGTCCCGACAATTTCTGCCCGTGGATTTATTTTTCGGCTTCAATAATGGTTAACGGCGACGTCGTCCCATGCTGCCGTGACCCGAAAGGAAAATTCATTCTCGGCAATGTCTTCAATGAAAAATTTTCCGAGATATGGAATAATGATAAATATCAGGCCGTGCGCCGGGCCGTGGCAAAAAATTCAAATGATTTCAAACTCTGCCGGCTCTGCCCCGGCGAGCAGGCGCCTAAACTGGATTGAAAAAATGAAAGACCCGGATAAAAAACTGCGTCTTTTAAGACTCGCGACATCCGCATGTTGCAGTTCAATATGGGAAAAGTTCGGCAATTTCAGAATGTTTGAACAGGACTGGATAGAAGGACTTTCGGAATTCAACCTGAGAGTCTATCCCAACGGCACCTTCAACGGTTTCTTTAAATACGCTGATAATTTCATGATATATGAAATCAGCAGAAACGGAATATTCAAAGTTTTGCTGCCTCTCCTGCTTTTTTTTAAAGCCGCTTATCTCATCCGCAAGTTCAAAATAAATGTCGTTCACTCAAATGATATTTATTTTTTCGGGCTTCCGCTCTTAGTGGCTGCCAAGCTCTGCGGAAAGCCTTTCTGTGTTTCAATCCATGCCAATCATAAGAAACGAAACGAGCTGGACAGCGCTTTCATTCCGCATTTTATGGGGCTTTCATTTCCCGCAAAATGGAGCGAGCGGATTATTTACAGATATGCGGATTTGGTATTGCCGATAAGGGATTCGATCGCGGAAGAAATTATTTCTCCGTCATGCCCGGAGCGGAAAATAAGGATATTTCCTCATGTTTTCGATTTTGATGACTTTGACAAGCTTGAGCGTCCTGATGTGAAGACCTTGTACGGCATTCCTGAAAACGCTTCACTGATTGTGCATGCCGGGCGCTTGGCCCGCGACAACTACGCTTCGGATATCGCGGACATCGCGATAAAAGTCTGCGAATCTGATGATAAAGCCTATTTTATCCTCTGCGGAACCGGGCCGGAAGAAAAAACTATGAAGGATAAAGTAAAAGTCGCGGGATTTGAAGACCGCATATTGTTTCCGGGCAATGTTTCGAACGATATTGTTTTTGAATTGCGCAAACAGTGTTCTGTAAATCTCTGCCTTATGGCCGGCTTCAGCCTGATAGAGGCATGCGCCGGAGGACGGCCGGTTATTTCATATAATGTGGAGTGGCATCATGAGCTTGTGAAAGACAACGAAACCGGCTTTCTTCTCATGGAGAATGACACGGGCGCGGTTATTGAAAAAATACGATATATCCTCGACAATCCGGAAAAGGCCGCGACGATGGGCAGGCGCGCCAGAGAACTTGCCGTCGAAAGGCATTCGCCCCAAAATGTGAACAAAATAAAAAGTGAAATATACAGGGAACTTTTAGCGCTATGAACGAATATCTGGCTGACAAAATAAAAAGCGGCAATGAGTGGTATGTTTATGAACAATTGCTTAGTCTGAACAATTCCCGCCAGAAAAGAGTTATTGGAAACAGGTGGAAATTTTTTGACAAGGTATTGGGCGCCAAGCATGCGGAGTGCGGCGGACGCAAGCTTAAACTTCTTGACGCCGGTTGCGGAGACGGGATAAATCTGACATATTTCGTCAGCAAGGATTTTCTGGAAGTGCATGCGTGTGATTATAATCCTCTGAGAGTGGAAAGAGTACGGGGAAAATTTACCGGGCTCCAGGTTTCAGAGCAGGACCTTACAAAACTTGATCTGCCTTCTGATAACTTCGACGTAATATTATGCAGTCAAGTGCTGGAGCATATTCCTGAAGATGAAAAGGCCATAGCGAACCTGAAAAAATATCTGGCCCCCGGCGGAATAATAATTCTCGGGGTGCCAAATGAAGGCTGTTCCCTCGCTCGACTGAGAAACAATGTGCTGGAACCACGCATTGCCAGGGAAACAGACCATGTGAACTTTTATACCTACGATAAGTTTCTCCGGAAAGTGGAAAATGCCGGGCTTCGCGTGCGTGATTGTTTTTGGGAAGGTTTCTTTTGTCCGCATCACAGGCTCAATGATATTTTAGCGTCTTTCAGCGCCGGATACGCCCTGCTGAGATTTCTTGGAAAACTGTTCCCGTCGCAAAGTGCCGGTTTCTATCTGGTTACTGGAGAAAAATCATGAAAGTCTGCCTGCTTAATCCGCGCGGCACAACAACTCCTGAATTGAGCATTCCCCACGGTCTGCTTCAGATCGGGGCCGAACTGGAAGCCGCAGGGCATGAATTCAAAATAATCAATTATAATGATGTCGGAATACCATTAGACTATGATGCCCTTCGGAAATATGATCTGCTGGGACTTTCCGCAAATACCCTTCAGCTTGCGCACGCGAAAAAAATAGCCGAAAGCATTGGCAATTCGACTAAAATTGTATGGGGAGGAATTCACTGTCTTCTTGACCCTGAATCTATTCTCAAATGTTTTCCGGAGCACTTTCTGGTAAAAGGCGAAGGCGAACAGCCACTGCTTGATATTGTCCGGTATATGGATGGAAAAGAAAGCAGAGACTGGCTCAGTACCAGAAAAGGCATATGTTTTATCGATAAGGAACGCAGAATCGAAAATCCCGCGTTTTTTAATGAGGACCTTAATCAACTGCATGATATAAATTATTACCGGCTTGACAACCTTGAAAAATATTTGTACTCTAAAAACTTTTATGTGCCGGACCCGGAAAAGACTGGAAAGCTCTCTATCCTGACAGCGAGAGGATGCCATTGGAACTGTTCTTTCTGCATCAATACCCTCCTGGCCCGCCATGGAGGAACGTACAGGGCCAAGTCCTTTGAAAAAATCAGACGCGAGACGGAGCCGCTTATAGATGACTTCGGACTTCGTTTTTTACTTCCGGCGGATGAAGATTTTTTTCTGAATAAAGGCATGCCGGAGGCCATTATGAGCTATGCGGAAGAGAAAAACTTTTTCTGGGGCGCGAATTGCAGATATAACTATTTCGTTGAGAATATCATCAACAAAGGAAAGCTTTCGCGGTATGTGGAGGGCGGGCTTTTTTTTATTGGAATGAGCATTGAAGCTGGCGATGAGGAAATAAGAAATTCAATCCTTAAAAAAATGGTCAGGGATATTCATATAGACAATGCCGTAAACGTAATAGAAAACAGTGTTGGCGCCAGGCTAGCCGTAAACACCAGTTTCATCATCAACTTTCCGGGCGATACGCAGGCAAACCGTCTGAAAATGCTCCATATAATGGATAAATTGAGCCGTCATTTGAATATCGTTTTTTCCGGTCCTCAGTCCTACAGGACTTATCCGGGATCAACCTTATCGGAATCGGACAGCGAAGCCCAAAGTTATAAGACCGGAGATATTGGTTATTATATCAAAAATGTTTCGGCAAGCGGAACTCCGTTGTCTCTGATGGACAACAGCACATATTTTTATACTCAGGCCGTTAATTATTATTTCAATCAGCGTTTCAAATTTTTTGAGTTGCGTGAAGATAACGGCCGCTTTTCTCTTCACCTGACGGATAAAAAAGAAAAAAAATCTTTAGCCAGAATACTTTTCCTTTTTGCGGTAAATCTTCTTTTTATTCCGGTGCTGACGCGCCTGCGCGTTAATTTCTGGGGGTGTTTTATAGAACCTTATCTGATCGGCTGGTGCATGAAGAGGATAAACAGCATATTCTCACTTTATCAAAGATTAACAGGCAGGTAAAATTACGTGAGCAAGAGGATGGACTTAACAGGGGCCCGCGCGGTTTTTTGGGATTCGCTGACTTTGTGTTCAAGCCAGTTTTTTGCAATTCCGTTAGGAATTCTTGCGTCAGCGCTGACTGTAAGGCTGCTTGGAGCTGAAGAATATGGGCGCCTTTCTGTATTAATGATGGTGAGCGGTCTTTTTTCTCTTTTTATCGCCAACTGGTCAAGTACCGCGCTGCTCCGCTTCGGGAGAGAGGAATATCAGAAAACCGGAAAAATAAACCGGACCGTATGGGCGAGATATTTTTTATTTGCCGTTTCTTTTGCCATCGCGCTTCCCGTCCTTTTTCTGGCGGGCGAATACATAAGCAGCTATATCGGCGGCTCATGCGTACTATGGATCCTCCCTATAATACTGCTGACAGTTATCGTTCAGGACGCGAACTCCTCTTTTTCTTATATGCTTCAGGCGCTGAAAAAGATGAAAGCATACTCCGCAAGCCTTTTATTCATACCGTTTTTCCTGGTGCTTGTACTGGGTACGTTCTTTTATCTTTTCAACGGCAGGCATTTTAGCTTTGTTACAGTTGCCCTGATAACAGCGCTCTGCGGGGGCGCGGCCGCTTTTTTCATTTTTCTCTTAGTCCCGCTCAAATCGATTTTTCCGATAACTCTGAATAAGCTTCAACTCAAGGAAATCTACATATTTTCTTATCCTGTCATCTTCGGGAATCTTGCTTTTTATGTGGTGAACTGGGTTGACATGGTAGTGATAAAACACTATTTCAGCATGAAGGACGTAGGCTGTTATCAAGTGGCTTATAATGTTTATTCGATGGTCGCGAGTCAGATGTCCGTCATCAACACCATAATGCTGCCGCTTTTCGTATCGATGATAGCGCTTGAAAAGGGATTTCTGATAAGGAGATATATCAGGAGTCTCGTTCCCCAGTTTTTTCTAGGCGGGATACTGATCGTATGTATAGGGGCCAGCATATCGCCGCTTTTTTTCAGATATGCTTACGGCAGGGCCTTTGAAATTTCAGCCTGCTATTTTTTGGTCCTGTCTCTGGGGCTTGCGTTCAAGGTATTGATTTATCTGTACAGCGGGATATTGATAGCCCACAAGCATGTAAAGCTGAGCATGACGGCGGGGATTGCCGGAGCGTTGCTGAACTTCGGCGGGGATTTGCTGCTCATTCCGCTGATGGGCCCTCTTGGAGCTACAGTGGCGACTTCATCGAGTGTTCTTCTCTGCGCTGTTCTTTACCACATTTTTATAGGGATAAAAATCACGAAAGGGCCATCGTCTCTGCGTCTTTTTCTTTTAACAATACCGGTTTTTATTTCATTGGCGATAACCTATTTTGTCAATATGTTCTGGGCCCCGCCGCTTGTCGCTCTTGCTTCACTGCTCTCGGTTTTCTTCCTGGCAAAAGCGCTTAAGCTTTTTAAAAAGGAAGACATTGAACTCTTTCAGGGAATATCAATGCCGGAATCCTGCAGGAACTGCGTCATTAAAATATATGGATTTCTTTCGGCATGAATGATTTTAATTTCATTTACATTTTCAGCCCCTTGCTTCTGGCTGTATTTTTTATGTTAAGGATATTTCCTCTCTGGAAAAACCGGGACCGCGGCTGCGACGCGTTCTATTTTCTGCTCTGCGCCGAAACCTTTCACAAAGAGCGGAAAGTCCCGATAACTCTTCCGTATTTATATATGCTGGAATACCAGGAGCAGTGGTATCCTCCTTTATTTTCGGTCCTCACTGGAATGCTTCCACAGAACTGGCTGAAAAAACGTTTCTGGCTGCTGAATCATCTCTTGGACGCTGGTGTCCTGCTGACGCTTTTTGTTCTGACATTTTTTCTGGCCGGTCTGCCGGCAGCGTTTGTCGCGGGATTGCTTTACGCGTTGAATCCGGCGCAGACATTTGAATTCAGTACTATGACATCGCGATCGCTGGCGCTTCTCTTTTTCATATTCTTTATATTTTTCGGAGAAATGGCGGCGCTCTCCTCTCTCTGGTATGCGTTGCCGGCAATATTTCTCATAGCGCTCCTCATATATACGCATAAGCTGACAATCCAGCTTTTATGGTTCCTATGTATTTTTCTTTCACTGATGGAGTGGAATCTCCTCTGGATACTGCTTCTTGCGGCAGGTTATTGCCTGGCGGCGGCAGCTTACCCTTCTATGTTCTGGAAAATACTGAAATCGCATCTCGACATTGTGCTATTCTGGCATAAAAACTGGAAGTACCTTGGAGTGCATCAGGTGGAGGAATCGCCTGTTTACGGGACACCTGAAGGGCCGGAAAATCTCAATGGATTTTTCAAGGGAAAATTTATTTTAAGGTGGTTTTTTCTGGGGAGGAAGGTATTTACATCCAACCCATGGATACTGCCAATCCTGATGGCGTTTACATTTTGGGGAACTCTGAACGACCTTGAGTTTTTCCTTCTGAACATTGTTATGTCCATATATATATGGGCATTTCTGACACTCGCCCCGCCCCTGCGCTGCCTCGGCGAAGGCACCAAATATATAAAATACGCAAAGCCTTTTTCCCTGCTTTTGACCGCAATTCTTCTCAAGGGACATCCGTCTTTTCTCCTTGGCGTCCTTGCGGCACTATGTATTTTGACGGAACTGATTTATTATATCGCGGTCTGCCATTTTTTATCTAAACCGACGTCTGATAAGCTTGATCCTGAAATTCTGGAGCTCATAGAAATTCTGAAGGCCGATGAAAACGCGCGGACGCTTTGTCTTCCGCTCCATCTGGCCGACATGCTGGCATATTATTCAAGGCGTCCGGTACTTTGGGGCACACACGGCTATACATTTAAAGACGCGCAGCCTTTTTTTCCACGGATACTTGAACCTCTTGATTTCTTCATAAAAAAATATCATTTAACTTATATTCTCCTCAAAAAGGAATATGTTATGCCTGAAAAACTGAGACTGGAAAATCCCGTAATTGTTTTTGAAGGTAAAAATTATCTCCTGTTAAAAGCTTAAAATAAACCAGGATGGAAACTTATGCGGAAGGATTTTATTAATTATTTCAGGAGTCCTGAGACCGGCAACCCCCTTGTTCTTAAAAATGAAATAATTGAAGGCAATGGGATCAGGACCGCTATTCTCTTTGATGAAAAATCAGGAAAGGAATATCCTGTCGTGAACTATATTCCGCGTTTTGTGGAATCACATAATTACGCGGACAGTTTCGGCATTGAATGGAATACTCATTTCGATACGCAGTATGATTCTAAATCCAGGCACTCAATTTCACAGGAACGCTTTGAAAAAGAAACAAAATGGGGCTCTGACCTGAAAGGGCAGTTGATTCTCGAAGCCGGTTGCGGCTCGGGCCGTTTCACCGCTTATGCGGCGGATACCGGGGCTACTGTTTTGTCATTTGATTATTCAAATGCCGTAGAGGCCAACTACAAATCAAATGGACAACGGGAAAATATTTGCATCTCGCAGGCAAACATATTCGATATGCCGTTCGAGGAAAATTCGTTTGATAAAATATACTGTATCGGCGTCATCCAGCATACACCCGACCCTGAAAAAGCATTTAAAACCCTGGTCAGATATCTCAAGCCGGGCGGGAGTATTGTTACAGATATTTATCTGAAAAGTTTCATCACCTGCGTGATCAGTCCCAAGTATATAGTAAGAACCGTTACCAGGCATATGGACCCGGCAAAACTATATAAATTTTGCGTGAAATACGTCAATCTCATGTGGCCGCTGGCCAGATTGATAACTAAAATCCCCGTTATAGGCAAATCATTGAACTGGCTCATGCTTGTGGCTGATTATTCGAGACTGCTCCCGAACGCCGATGAGAGGACTCTCAAGGAATGGGCCTATCTTGATACGTTCGATATGCTTTCCCCCAAATACGATATTCCGGCAACATTGAAGACGTACAAACGCTGGCATGAAGAGGCGGGACTCGCAGATATCGATGTCCATTACGGATACAACGGGATTGAAGGCCGGGCAAAAAAACGGGTAACTGAATAGAATTTGACATGTGCGGAATCATCGGAATAGTAAATAAGACCAGCAGATTGTCAGGACGCTCCCTCTCTGACATGGCGGATGCCATAAAGCACCGCGGCCCTGACGACTGGGGATATGTGGCGCTTAATCCCGGCAAATCCGATTCCGTAATGACCCGGGAAGCCCCCGCCATGAAAGCGAAAGTGTTCCTGGGACACAGACGATTGAGCATTATAGACGTGGAAGGCTCAAGACAGCCGCTCTGCAACGAGGATGCTTCCGTATGGGTCATCTTCAACGGCGAAATCTATAATTACAGGGAACTGGCTGACGAGCTGTGCGGAAAGGGGCACATCCTCAAAGAGAAAGGCGACACGGAAGTCCTTGTCCATCTATGGGAGGAATACGGCGAAAACATGACCGGACATCTGGTAGGCATGTTCGCTTTTGCCATTTACGACACAAAACAGGATATGCTTTTTCTCGCGCGTGACCGCTTCGGCGAGAAACCGCTTTTTTACTGGCATTCGGAGGATCTGTTTGCGTTTGCCTCCGAGCTCCAGGCATTCTGGCGGCTTGAAAATTTTGCCCGCGAAATAAACCTCTCCGCGATTGCCCAATTTTTTAAATACTGTTATATTCCGGCCCCTGAAACAGTTTATAAGAATGTCTTCAGTCTTCGGCCTGGCTGCGTCGCGACGTTCAGGGCTTCAACGTTCAGCGTGAAAAGTTACTGGAAACCTTCCGTCCGCGGAGAGAATAGCGCTGTCGATCAGGAAGAACTTCAGGAGAAATTCGACAAAGCGGTTTCACTGAGAATGATATCCGATGTCCCGCTGGGGCTTTTTCTTTCGGGCGGAATTGATTCATCTCTGATTGCGGCTTCCATGGCGAAACAATCTGTTTTGCCGGTAAAGACCTTTACCGCGTCCACCGGTGAAAGCTGGTGCGACGAGTCGGAAATGGCGGCCCTTACGGCGTCTCATTTAAAGACGGAACACCGCAAGTTTCTTATAAAGCCCGATTTTGTAGAAATCAGTGAAATGCTCGCTAAACATTATGGCCAGCCGTATGCCGACTACTCCAGCATCCCTACATATTACATCAGCCGCGAGACAAGGAAGCATGTCAAAGTCGCGCTTGGCGGCGACGGCGGCGACGAGCTGTTTGCCGGATATGACCGATATGCCAATTTGAACTTAAGCCGGATTGCCGGGGCTTTCCCGTATTTTCTGAGAAAAAACACAGCCGCACTTTTAAAATCTTTTCTGCCGGCGGACGTTATTTCTCCGGCGCTTTTCGACTTCGTGTGCGTCGCAGGGAATGCCGGGAAACGCGGAGAAGAATATTCTCCGCTTTTTCATCGTTACTGGAGGGAAAAATGTTTTCAGGACGACTTTCTCCCGGAAATCCGCACTGCCGGGTTTTGCCGTTTTTCGGAATATTATAATGAGGCTTTATCCCCTGACCCTCTTGAGCGATGGCTTGAGGCCGACCAGAGAATGCATCTTTGTGATGACATCCTGACGAAAGTTGATATTGCATCCATGTCGGTATCCCTGGAATGCAGGGCCCCGTTCCTGGACCATTCTTTAGCGGAATACGCCAACAGTCTCAGTATTTCCTCCAAGCTTCAGGGCAGACGGACAAAAGCCGTCCTGCGTGAGCTTGCCGCCAGGAGACTTCCTCAAGAGATAATAAATCTGCCTAAAAAAGGATTCACGCTGCCGCTTGGCGACTGGTTCAGAAAAGAACTCAATGAGTGGGGATATTCCATGATTTTTGACAATATAAATATCTGGAACACTTATCTTAATCCGTCAGCTGTCCGGAAAATCTGGGTCGAACATCAGGCCTTTAAGATGGAGCACTCCATGAGGCTCTGGATGATAATTTCACTAATACTCTGGGACAGGCAATCAAGGATTTACGGGGGATAATGAAAAGAATTATGGATAAAATTATTGACAGGATAAAATCGTATCCTAAAACAATTGCCGCGGTGTTTTTCGCTTTATTTCTGCTGACGCAGTTTTACAGTATTTATTTCAGGTATTCAGAAATGTCAGGGCCGATGCAGAACGGGATATCATATTATATTGCCCTTGCAAGTTATTTTAACGGTCACGGTTATTTTGATAAGGCGAAAATTCATGAAGACGCTGAAAAATACTGGAAACATCCGGAAACAGGAATAGCAGTATTCCATTTTTATTCTTTTCACGGCGCTTCGCCCATGTATCTTGCAGGAAAGCTGGCGGGACTTCTGGGGCTTTCTGCCCGTGATGTTGTTAATTGGCTTCACTATGTTGGAATTGCGCTGGCAGGACTTGCCTTATTTTTAATTGTCAGACCGGAGGGAAAATTTCCCTTGAATGTCGCAGTAGCGTTTATTGTTTTTGCTTTTTATTCGGGAAATATATGTTATCGCGGCTTCATTGATCCATCTCCGCAGTTTTTTTCCACTGTTTTATGGATGCTGAGCTTATGGGTTTTTCTTTATGCTAAAAGGTGGTACATATATAGTCCGTTCCTAATATTTCCGCTGTTCTTTTCACATGTTTCAGGAGTCTACGGTATATTGGTTATTGTGACTGTTCTTTTTTTACTCGGAACAGTTGAGACTGTATTGAGGATAAAATCCAAGGAACAGTCCGGGAGTGGGAAAAAAATCAATAATGCTGTAAGATTTCTAGTACTAGCCTTGAAGTCAACATGCAGCCGTAAACGATCTTCCTTTTTTAATAAGTTTGTAATATTAGTCGTATTTGCCGGAGCTATGTATTGCGGCTACAAAGCCATCCATTGCTCCACGAGAAACTTTCCGGTATTTCTTGAGACTCATATCTTTCCCTCTCTTTGCGATAAGAACGCAGTTGCTGAAAGAATGAACAGTTCCCTGAAAGAAATGCGTGATTTTTTATTAAAAAATTTGAGGGAACCGGAACTACCTCCGGCATCCAATGGAAATAAAATAACGCCATCGTCTTTAAGCTCCAAGGGACTGGTATTCCTTTTTGGCTATACAGATTTCAAGCTTTATTTTTCAGGATGGTTTCTGCCCTTGACACTCGGCAGTATACTTATCTGCGTACGGAAGAAAAATTATAAATATCTGGCATTATTTGTTGCTACTTTCTGCGGTTGTATTTTCAGTGCATTACTACAGGACACATTGGGATACAGGACCTTTCAGCATCTGGAAATAAGCCTTTTGCTCGTTTATATCTTCGGGCTTCATGAATGTATCGGATTTTTATGGAAACATCGTAATTCCTTTTGGATTAAGAACGAGCAGTACTTAAAAACAAAAACAGCTGGCGCTATCGCAATGCTTGTATTAGGCGCCGTGTTCATTTTGTACCTCTCATATCTTCAGGTTGCCAATGATTTCTGTAATCGGTTTTACGCAAGGCGTACCTGGAATTCTGCCGCAATTAATTCCTATCTTAATTTACCGGACAATAAGACGCGTCCTGTTTTTTATATGGGGCCATCTATATGCTCAAGAAGTCTTTTATCTCTTGATGGTTTGTGGAATAGAAAATTTTACGTCTCTGAAATGCTCTTAGCAACACCCCAAAAGACAAGTGATTCATTCTTAAAAGATTTCATTTTCTTTGCTGAAAACGTAAAAAACTATAAGACTTCCAGTGAACTATATTCGTTTAAAAGGTATGGGATCGGGGCAATCTTTCCGAAAAATGGTTTCGTTTTTTTGAATACCGGCACTTTGCCCGCCGGTGAATATCTTTTCTCTTTGAATGATTCAGGGATAAGTCCTGAAGAAATAAATCAGCTGAAAATTTATACGAAAATAAATGGACAGAAGTATTGTGTTTCAGAAAGTGAATGGAAGCAAATTCCGGATACTGTAATGTCGCCATGGAAACTTCCTTCTTTTCTTACTCCTCAACATTTTATAGCCGCCCGTTGTATTTCCGTTGTTAAACCTGATTACTGGGGAATAAGAAAAACATTTACCTATCGTGCACATTTGAAGATACCTGAGAACACAGAAAAAATAATTATCGGCAATGACGGCCCGAATATATCTTTTGTTGGGAAGATCGAAATATCGCGCAATTCCAGTTCTCTGTTTCTGTTGAACCTTGACTCCGACAGTTCTGAGGATATAAATCGCTCTGCATCTCTCCTACGGGACAATAAAGCAAGTCCCCTGCTCTGGATTATTCCGAAAAAAATTAACCGGGCGACAAATACCTTCGGAGTGTTTGCAAATAAATATTTTGTTCTTGACGCTAATTTTGGTGATTTGAAAGCATTTAAATTATATCCGACAAAACTGAGCGGAAGTAATAAATGAATGTAGAATTACTCAGTACAATCCTGGAGGGGCAATATACTTCCTTTATAGAAGGAAGTTCAGACGCTTCAATATATCACAGCCTTGAATGGCGGGACGTCCTGCTTGCTTCGTACGGGTTTTATCATCGCTGTCTTATCGCGCTGGAAAACGGCGCTGTCCGCGGGGCTTTGCCAATCTTTGAGGTAAATTCTCTGTTGCGCGGCCGCCGCGGGATTTCCATGCCGTTCAGCCACATGGTACCTCTTCTCGCAAATGACGTGAAGACAATGGATGCCCTCCTCGCGGCGGCGCGGGATATGGTGTCCGAAAAGAAAATGTCATACATTGAGCTGCGTCACGGCGTCCCTCTGGATAAACCCTTCTGTCAGGATATCTGCAACTACAATATAAGCCGTCTTGATCTGAAAAAGAAAAGTCTCGACCATGTTTGGAAAAGCTTCAGGACCGCTATAAGGAATCAGACGAGAAAAGCAGAGAAGAACGGCATTGAGACAAAAGTCGCCGAAAGTTCCGACGAATATCGCGTCTTTTATGAACTTGAAGCGGAAACGCGTAAATTCCAGGGAATGCCCATCTATCCGCTGTCCCTCTTTCTGAACATATATGAAAAACTGCACAAGGCCGGAAAGTCAAGACTTGAACTCGCCTATTATAACGGAAAACCAATTGCCGGGGCCATGGCGTTCTTTTCAAACGGGAAGGCAATTTATGCTTACGGAAGTTCAAGAAAAGACCGCGAATACATGAGTTTATGTCCCAATAATATTCTGGTATGGGACCTTATTAAATATTCTTATAATACGGGGTGCGAAATATTTGATTTCGGATCGACATTCATTCAGAACGAAGGATTGCTGCATTTCAAAAAACAGTGGGGAACTGAAACTGTTCCACTTTACTATTCTATTCTTTCAGAGAGCCAGTCCCCGCCTCTGCTTGACAGAAACGGATTCAAAGTAGAACTTGTCAGAAAATTCCTGAAACACTGTCCCATGCCGCTTTTTAAAGCTCTCGGCCCCTTCTTAATCAAGGAGAGCTGTTGATGCGGTTTAAAACTGTATTTATAGGGAATTCCACATCAGTATATAGCGTAGCTTTTCTTAAAGAGCTCAACCGTCTCGGGTTTGATGTCCGTCTCGCCGCAAGTTCCAGAAAAAATATTTTCAACAGACGGAAAGGTATCCTGTCGAAAATATGGGCCGTTGTCAGCAACTTTACAGCAGGAGAAATAGCAACCGCAATATGTTCAAAGCTTGCCGCTGCTTCTCGCATAAAGGAAAGTTCATGGGCCGTCAAATGGCGCGAAAAATATTTCCTTGATACGGTTGCTGCCAGACTTGGATGCGCATGCTGCTGCTGCAACAGCATAAATGATGCAGAACTTTTAGAAAAAATAAGAATTATAGGGCCTGACTTAATCTTGCTCCATTCTTTCTCTGAAATATTGGAAAAGGAACTTATTGATATACCTAAAATCGGCTGTTATAATTTCCATCCCGGCAAGCTACCTGAAAACAGAGGGCCTAACCCTATAGAATGGACTGTCCTGACGAAGCAGAAAAGTATAGTTACTGATTGTCATCAGCTTACCACTAAAATTGATGATGGTGATGTTTTTGTACGTGAAGAACTTTCTCTTTCCGGAGCTCGTTCATGGAGTGACGTTACCCGGCAGGCAAGAGCGTCAACTATAAAATGCCTCAATTCTTTTCATGACGCGTTGCTTTGTGGTAAACTGCGTCCGCTCCCCAAAGACAAAATACTCAAACGCTATAACCCGCGTCCGGGTGTTTTTCTGAAATACAAGGCACATATACTTGCCCGTTTTATTTATCGGAGGACTGAATGAGAGATTTTACTCTTCAGATGTATTCAGAATATCTTGATGCTCTGAAAAAGTCATATCCGGTCATTTTGAGATTTGACGAATTCATGTCTCATGTTTCGGATATTCCCGGGCGTTTCTGCCTGATTCGTCACGATATCGACCGCAATCCCGGCAATGCCTTGCGCATGGCCCTCCTTGAAAAGGAGCTAGGCGTGAAAGCAACGTACTATTTCAGGGCCAGACCTCATGTTTTAAAGCCTGATCTGATACGGCAGATTGCCGCTTCCGGGCATGAGATAGGCTTTCACTATGAATCCCTGTCCGATGCCGGAGGCGATTATGAGAAAGCTCTGGAACTTTTCAAACGTGATCTCTCAAAATTAAGGGAGATAGTTGATGTCAGGACAATAGCCATGCACGGGCGTCCCCTCAGTCCTTTTGATAACAGGGACCTGTGGAAATCATCCGGAAACAAGGAACTTCTCAGGAGCATGGGGATACTGGGCGAAGTTTATCTGGACATTGATTACCGTAAAATAGCTTATGTCTGCGATACCGGCAGAAACTGGCTTTCTGACTGCTCCAACCTGAGAGATACAGTAGTTTCGGAAATAAAAGCCGACTTTCACTCTTCGGATGAACTTATGGAAGCTCTCCGATCCGCTAAATTTCCAAAACTGGTTTTTCAGGTACATCCAGAGCGCTGGTCTGAAACCATTTTACAGTGGACATGGCAATTATGTTTCGACACGGGCATAAACGCCGTGAAATTTTTTTACCATAAGATAAACAGATAAAAAGGTTTTTTTATGAGATACTGTTTTGACCTGCTTCATCCCGCGCATTTTCATTTATTCAAAAACTTTATAGAGCATCTCAAATCTTCAAGGCATGAGGTTTATATATTCGTAAGGCCGAAGGATGTACTGCTCGAACTGCTGAAGGAAAAAGGCTGGGATTTTACGGTATCCCCGGCTTCAGCGTCCGATAATAAGTTCCTGGGCTTCTTCAAACATTTTCTGGGCTACTGCAAATTTGTTAAAAATAAAAAAGTGGATTTCCATATAGGTTCTTCCGTTGTCATCGGCGCGGCCTCCAGGCTTCTGGGCGGAAAGTCAACAGTCTGGGGAGAAGACGATACGTCCATCATGCCCTTGTGGACATTGGCCAATCTTCCTACCCATACTTTTCTAAGGCCATCCTGTCTTTCCTTTGAAAAGGACAGGCGCGATGTTTACCATAATTCCTACCATGAACTGGCCTATCTGCATCCCGGCAACTTCATTCCCGACAGAAACGTCATTGAAAAATACGGCTTGCGCGAAAAAAAATATGTCGTGGCCCGCTTTTCAGCGCTGAAGGCGTTTCATGACAAAAACGCCCGGGGAATTTCTCCTGAACTGTGGTCTAAGATAGAGGGCCTTATCGCCGGATACCAGATCGTCAAATCCATGGAACTCGCCAAATCTCATCAGATCGCGCCGTGGGACATGCACCATGTTCTGGCCTTCGCCAAAATGATAATTTCCGATTCGCAGACAATGACAATTGAAGGCGCCGTGCTCGGCATCCCTTCAGTAAGAGTAAATACCTTTATCGGAAAATCAACGCTCATCGAAGAGCTGGAGCAGAAATATAAACTCGCAATCGGGATATTGCCCGACCATGAAAAATTGATATTGAAGACAATTGAAGATATAGTTATAAATCCCGATACAGAGAAAACATGGGAGGAAAGACGCGCTCTGCTTCTTGCCGACAAAGTAGATCTGAATCGCTGGATGATTGAATATTACGCTAAATGAACGGTAACTTGATATGCTGATCATCGTTGACTATGGAATGGGAAATCTCAGGTCAATTCTATATAAGCTTCAAAAGTTCAATATTGAATCGGCAATATCCCAGTCTCCCGGCGATATTGAAAAAGCCGATAAGCTCATCCTGCCCGGAGTGGGGCATTTCGCGAAGGCTATGGAAAATCTGGACAGGCGCGGCCTTATACCGGTTTTGAATAAAAAAGTATTGGAAGATAAAACCCC
>MHBF01000081.1:0-64340 GCA_001803225.1 Lentisphaerae bacterium GWF2_44_16
TGAAAGAGGACAGGCCGTTGATAAGAAAGTAGAAAAATACGAGAGAGAAAAAATTGAAAGTATGGCGCTCCTGAAAAGCGGGGACCTTGTCGAAATAGAACTTGTGATAGACAGTAAAAATGATTACGAATATATATTGTTTGAGGACATGAAAGCGGCCGGATTTGAACCGTGCGAAGTGCGTAGCGGGTACAGTGGAAACTCCCTGGGCGCATATATAGAATACCGGGACACAAAAGTATGTTTCTTTGTAAGGGCCTTGGCCCGTGGCAGGCACAGCGTGTCCTACAGGATGAGGGCTGAAATACCCGGGAAATTCAGCGCCCTTCCGACTACGGCTTATGGGATGTACGCGCCGGAGCTAAAGGCAAATTCAGATGAGATTAAATTGAAGATTGAAGATTAATTCTTGTTCATTTTGCGGAGCTGTTCTATTGTTATCTGAAGGTTTTTCAGAGCGTCTTTATAGTCAGGTTTAATGCGGAGCGCTTCCTGAAAGTGTTCCGCCGCCTTTTGCGGATTCTTAAGCATTGCCGAAGCAATGCCGGCGTTGTTGTAGGTTTCCGCGTCTGAATTGTCAAGGGCTATGGCTTTGTCAAAGAATTCAATCGCCTTCGAAGGCTCGTTCTTAAAGAGGTATGCCGTGCCGAGATTTTTGTAGGAACGTGGCTTGTCGGGATTTCTTCTCAGAACTTCATTATAGTTTTTCAGGGCTTCTTCAAAGTTTTTTGTTTTTAATTGGATGGCCGCTAGATTTTCGCGGGCTTCAATATGGGATGGATTTATCTTCAGGGCTTTTTCAAATTCAATGGCGGCTTCGGAAAGACGTCCTTCTTTCGTCAGGGCAGTTCCGAGATTGTAGGATATCTGATCTTCCTTTGTCCATTCCTGGCCTTTCGCGAAATGGGACTTGCCGAAGAATGCGTTTTTCCCTTTCATGGCTTCGGCATAATGAGCTTTTGCCTCTTCAAATTTACCCATCTTTGAAAGCGCGTTTCCCATGCAGTTGTGAGCTTCCGCGAAAGACGGATCTATTCTCAGCGCCTCTCTGAAATAATAAACAGCTTCTTCAGGTTTGTTTTGTCTCAGGAGCACCGCGCCTATTGAATTTATTATCAGATGGTTTTCCGGGGACATCTGATTTGCCTTTACCAGATGGAAGAGGGCATCATCGCTTTTGCCGCTGTTGAAATATGCCGTTGCCAGATTTACTCTGGGCCTGAGTTTGCCGGGGGCTTTTCTGACGTTGTCAGCCCAGAGTTCGACGGGGTCAAGCCATACTTCATTTCTCTGGTATGTCCATACCGAGAGGAAGAAAACCGGTATTATTATCAGCAGCCATCTCACATACTGGTCGCGGACAAACCTGAATATCAGGAACACTGTGAGAAAAATTATGAATACCGACGGCAGATATGTCCTGTGCTCGAAAACGAGATTTACTGGTATGAATGAAGACTCAAGCGCCAAATTGCCGAAATACCAGAGTACGCAGAACGAAATAAGCCGTTCTCTGCGGGCGATAAGAATGGCGGAAATAATCAGTCCGGAGATGAGAATAAACGAAAGAAGAGTTGTAAAAGGATTGAAGAAAGAAACAGAATAAGGGAAATCGTAATCTATCATGAGCCTTGAGGGATTGGGATAAAATATCAGGCCCAGATAATGGATTATCACCCTGAATTCGGTAATCATTCTTTGAAGAGGCGGAGGACTGTCCGAATTGCCTTCGAGGGTGAAGGATGAGAGGGTTTCTTTCAGGGGATAATATAAGAGCAGGCAGACAACTATTATAATAAGAAACGGCAATACCGTAATAAGTGATTTTTTTATGAATGATTTCAGCCAGTCTTTTTTCATGTCCTGAAAGAAATACCACTCGTAGAGCAATATGAAAAACGGAAGCGTTATCGCTATTTCCTTGCTGCCGAACGCGAGGATGCCTGATATCGCGGAAAAAACATAAAGTGTCAAGGAGCGGTATTTTCTGCCGGAAAGATATAAGAGAAATGATAAAAGATAAAACATGACACAGAGGCTGTTTACTCTCTGAAAAATGTAAGTTACGGACTGTGTGTGCAGAGGATGTACAAGCCATATCAGCGCGGAACTGAAAGCTATGGCGGTAATGTTCGATGCAGGAATTTTTACCCGCGAAAGAGTTATACTGAAGATATAAAAAAGAAGTATGGAGTTAATCAGATGAATAAGAATGTTCGTCAAGTGAAAACCTGTCAGGCTTAAATTTCCGGCATAATAATTCATGGCGAAGCTGAACATTGAGACCGGCCTTATTTTGCCCATGAAGCCCTTGAATACGTTCACTATGTTTTCAGTGGATAGGCTTTCCATTTGGATATTGGGGTTTTCCACTATCGCGTGTATGTCATCAAGGGTGAACGGTACTTGAAAAGAGTTTGAATATATGAGAAAGCATGTCAGAGAAAGTACCGCTGAGACAATAAGGAATCTTTTAAATCCCCCGCTGTTTTGCGAAAGGTATTGTTCTATGCCGTCAGTACTTTTTGTTTCAAGGATTTCCATAGTATCAGCTAAATGTATTAATGAGTTTGTTTATTATAACGGCGGTGAACAGAAAAACAATTGTGCCGTATCAAATACTTTGTTTTATGAAAAAACGGAGATTTTTCCGTTAAGCTATTGACATTAACAAAAATTATGTTAAAATAACAATATGAACTCAAAAAATGCTAAGAATAAGAAATCGATAGCTGTAATAGCGGAGAAGTGCGGCGTCAGTGTAATGACCGTGAGCAGGGCTTTGAGAAATCATACCCCGGTCAGGGAGGTCACACGCAAGCGCATAATCAGAATGGCTGAAAAACTGGGTTATAACCATGCCATAAAAACAGGTCGTCCGGCACGGGCCATGAATGGCGCGGCGCGTCCTGCCGTGGAATTAGTGCTGGGCGTTTCAGGCAGGAATATAGCCATGTTTTATTCAGAGCTCATTGGTTCGGTGGAGAGAGAACTTTCGCGCAACGGTTATGACTGTATCGTAAGGACATACGATGGAGAGTACAGTGATTTTCTGGGGCTGAGGGATACTTTGCGGAAGTCGCCGTCTCAAGGTCTCATAATTACCGGTTCTTTTATGCCGGAACAATTGAAGGCCCTGATTGATGTTGCGCCGAATTCGATACTCCTTGACAATACCGGAGATATTCCGGCGAGTTCTCTGAGTTTTGACAATGTCGAAGCCGCAAGAATGGCGATGAAACATCTTCTGGAGACGGGACGGAAAAAAATAGTACTGCTTAAAGGTCTTCAAGAGCATTATTTTTCAAAGGAAATTGAACAGGGTTACAGGGATATCCTGAACGATTCTGGAATTGGAATAAAAAAAGAATATATATTGAATGCCGATTTTACATCAAACGGAGCCTTTGAAGTTTTAAATTCAGCTCTTGAAAGAGGCTTGGAATTTGACGCTGTCTTTACAAATGACGAGATGGCGTGCGGCGTTTACCGCGCCTTGAATGGGCGAAGCCTTAAAATACCCGATGACGTGGCGGTGTGCGGATGTGACGGCTTGCCTGTCGGAGAACAGATCATGCCTTCCTTATCGACAGTTTTTCTTGACTACAGGGAACTGGGACGGATGGCGGTGGAAAATATTCTCAATGCCCATGCCTCCCGGCATCCATGCAGAATAAAGCTTCTCCCTGAATTGCGCATACGTGAAAGTACTATAAAAAATAAATAAAAAAGGAGTGTTTAAAAATGCCATATCTTGAAACGTCTGAATGTGTTGAGAGGATTGCGAAAGTCAAAGAGCTTCTTAAAAAGGAAAAACTTGACCTGGCTTTGGTTTATTATGATGAGTTCAATATTGGGAACGGCTGGTATTTGACAGGCTGGTGTCCGCAGTTTGAAAGCGGCGCGGTGCTTATAAGCAGAAAGGGCAAAGCCATGATTCTCGGAGGGCCTGAAAGCGAGCCTTTCGCAAAGCTTGACAGCACAATTACCGAAACCAGAAATTTTCCTGTTTTCATGGTACCTGATGAAGAATACCCGAATGCTACAATCATAGATTTTCCGAAGCTTTTCAAGGAACTTAATGCGGAACTCGGAACAGTTAAAAGAGTCGGGCTTGTAGGCGCGGGACGTATGCCTGCGGCATGTTACAGACAGATAGTTGAAGGTTTCAAGGGCGTTGAACTGGTGGACATAACTGAAGAGTATGTACAGTTCCGTTTCATGAAATCAAAGTGGGAAATAAAACAGATAAGGGAAGCGTTCAAGCTTGCGGATTTTGCCTATGAAGCAATGAAGAAAAAAATAGCTTCAGGGGTCAGTGAAATTGAAATAGCCGCCGCCGGGGAATATGCCGCCAGAAGCCGTGGTGCCAGCGGTTTCGGTTTTGGCGCAATTGTTGGAAGCGGCGTGCGTTCAAACGCTGTCGTGCCTACGGCCAGTTCCAAAAAAGCGAAAAAGGGCGAAATGGTCATGATAGGTTTGGCCCCTAAGGTAAAAGGATATGCCGGTGTCATGGGTGATTCGCTTCCGGTAAACGGCAAATATACGGCAAAGCAGAAAGAATGCATGAGGCACCTGAGGGAAGCTTTCCGTCTCACGAAAAAAATGCTTGTGCCGGGAAAGACAGGCAGAGAGATAGACGCGCCTGCGAGAGCTTATTTCGAGAAAACAGGACTTTCAAAATATCTGGTATGTCCGTTTGTTCACACCATAGGGCTCCATGAAGCTGAATCGCCTTTTTTCGGCCCCGGCAGCAAGGATGTCCTGAAACCAGGAATGACCGTGTGTATCGACGTCAGCTTCTTCGGACATCCTGAATTTAACGGCGTCAGGATTGAGACGGGTTATGAAATTACTGTGAAAGGGGCTGTGCCTTTCAGCAAAATGATGGACGAACTGCATTGTTCCGATATATAATTTTCTGAAAGGGAAAAATGTGAAAGAGAAATGCGAAAGGTCTTTTGACGTTGTCTTCGGGATAGACATGGAGACGGACATAGGTTCCTTCACTTCCTCTTATGAGGGAGTGAAACACGGAACGCCGAGGCTTCTTGAAATCATGAAAAAACATGATATAGAGGCGACGTATTTCTGGACTGGACACGCCGCGGAAAATAATTCTGACATGGTAAAAAAAGTCAGAGACGCCGGTCATGAGACAGGGTGTCATGGCCTTGTCCATGAAACATTGGGAGACCCTTTGTTTCCATTGCCCAATAACTGGCCTGTTTTTCCATTTGAAGTTGAAGGGAGAATAAAAGAAGCCGACAGAATAGTGAAGAAAATATCAGGAGTGAAACCGAAAAGTTTCAGATGTCCGCGACTCTGGGGAAGTACGAAGGTACTGAGCGTTCTTGAAAAGCTCGGCTACAAAGCAGACGCGTCCCTGCCGATGTTTTATTACAGAAAGATGTTTATGCCGTATCATCCGTCCATAAAGGACTGGACGGGCAGGGGCAAAATGAAGATAGTGGAGATACCCAACTTCTGTGATCTGACCATGAAAAGTAATGACCCATACAACAGGGACAGGGACCAGTGGCCTCTCTTCAGAACAAAATCTGCCAAGGCGCTTATGGGGAAAATAAATTCTTTCATCAAGTATGTGACGGCAAAAGGTGAGCGTCCGGTATTGTGTTTTTATTTTCATCCCTGGGAATTTCATGAGATGCCGCAGGGAGCGATCGATTACGGCGAAGCCAGGGTTATACCACAGAAATTTATTACTAAAAACTGCGGTGCTTTCGCATGTGCTGAATTTGATAAACTTTGTAACATTTTAAAAAATAAAAGAGCGCGTTTTATTACGTGCAGGGAGCTTGCGGGTGAATATTGAAGATTTGCCGTCCGGTGAAAAACATGAGGCTTTGAATTACAGTTATTTTCCGGCGAAGCATCAGGCCGTTATCTGGAGAAACTGGGAGCTTGTTCCTGTTGAAAGGCTTGCGGCAGTCCTGAAAACTTCTGAAAATGATATACTGAACGCCGCGGCGGAAATGGGATTGCCCGTGCCTCCCGACATTGAGGAAAAATGGCTTTCGCGGGGATATGTTACGATAATAAGGAACAACTGGCATCTGTTGCCTTATGAGCAGCTCCTCCAGCTACTGGGATGGACGCCTGAAAAAATGGCATATGTCCTGAAAGAGGAAGATTTTCTCTGGCATAAACTGGGATATTTAAAACCGCAGACAGAGTCTGTTTCTTTCAGAATACTGACGGAGGATGAGAAAAACAGGACCTCGGGAATAAAGGATATTGTCAGGAAAAATTTTTCTGTTCTAAAATTTACCGAGAAGCCTTTCGGCTTTCTGAAAGAATTTGAGAAACCGCTCAGGAAATCGCCTCCGCTAAAGAAAAAATTTGCTCCTCAATTTATTTATTCCTATTCGGCGATTTACGGGGACGCGCTTTTGAATCCGGAACTTGATCCGTTTCCTGAAGGGATGCTGAAACGCTATGCGGACATGGGGGTATCAGGGGTATGGATGCAGGCTATACTTTATACTCTTTGCCCTATGAAAAACGCTCCTGAACTTTCAAACGGCTGGGAGAAGCGTATAGAAAATTTGAAAAAACTGGTGGAAAAAGCAAGCAGACACGGCATAGGAATCTATCTTTATCTGAACGAACCGCGCGGAATGCAGGAGGCTTTTTATGAAAAATATCCAGAGTGGAAAGGAGTTTCTGAAAAATCTACCGGAAATTACGCGATGTGCACGTCGAGGGAAAATGTTCTCGAAAATTTGAGAAACGCCTGCGCGCATGTTTTCAGGGAAGTTCCGAAGCTTGCCGGAGCCTTTACCATAAGCATGTCGGAAAACCTTACGCATTGCCATTCGAGAAGGAATGGCAACGAATGTCCGTTCTGTTCAACGCGTCCGGTACATGAGATTGTCGCGGAAGTGAATCGCGCCATAGAGGAAGGCGTTCATTCAGCGGCGCCATCAGCCGATGTAATTGTGTGGACTTGGGCATGGGACCCGGAATGGGCAAGAAAGGCTATTGACCTGCTTCCTGAAAAAGTAAAACTGATGTGCGTCAGCGAATGGGGCAAAAAAATAGAAATAGGCGGAGTGAAGAATAATATCCGCGATTATTCAATTTCAAATCCTGGACCGAGTCCCGCGCATGTCGCGTTATGGGAACATGCTCGGAAAAGAGGTTTGAAGACCGTTGCCAAAGTGCAGTTGAACAATTCATGGGAATGTTCGGCGATACCATATATTCCGGTGCCGTACCTTGTCAAAGAACACCTGGACAATCTTGAGAAAGCCGGCATTGACGGGCTGATGCTCAGCTGGACGCTTGGCGGTTATCCAGGTGGAAATCTGGAACTTGTCAATAAAGATATTGAAACTCTGGCATTGGAAAAATTTGGGAAAAAAGCAATGTCGAAAATACTTGAAGCATGGAAACTTTTCAGTGACGCGTTCAGGGATTTTCCCTTCCACATCGGAGTGCTTTATCAGGGACCGCAGAATGCGGGGCCTATGAATATTCTTTTCAAAGAGAAAAGCGGCTACAAGTCTTCGATGGTTGGCTTTCCCTATGATGACCTTGACAGCTGGAGAGCGAATTATCCTGAAGACGTTTTTGAGAATCAATTCAAACTTCTCAGCGAAAGATGGAAGGAGGGACTTGATGTCCTTTTCAGCGTTGAATGTGAAATTGATGAAAAACATATGGCCGATTATACGGAACTGAAGAATGCCGCGGTCGGAGTATATTGTCATTTCAGGAGTGCGTATTTGCAGACGAGATTTATCCGCAATCGGAAAGATGAAGCCTCCAAAGCGGAAATAATGCTGATATTGGATGAGGAAAAGGAATTGGCAGTAACGCTTCATGAAATCGCGATGAAAGATTCGAGAATTGGTTTTGAGGCCACAAACCATTATGCCTATACGGTCAATGACCTGAGAGAAAAAGTTTTGAACTGCGAATATCTTAAAAAGCAATTTTAAACATGGGCGGACAAACATGAAAGTTGATGAATTTATCAGGCTTCTGGATAAAGCGAAAAGACGCTGGCATCTTATCGGAGAGAATGAAAACGGGCTTATCGCGGTTTTAGATCTTGAGGGACGGCTTTTCACTTTCATAAAAGGCGAAATGCTGAGCCGTGTCAATGAGGAGGCTGTTTCGGAACAGTCAACAAGAGATAAATACCAGAACCCCGGAGGCGACGTATTGTGGCCCGCGCCTGAAGGGACATGTTTTGGTTATGAGTATTCGACGGGTAAATGGAGAGTTCCGCCGGGGATTACGGGAGCACGGTATCTCGTTAAAGAGAGCGGCGAAAATAGGGCCGTCATAGAGGCGGAAATAGATTTGATAAACAGCCGCGGTTTGGGATTGCCGTGCATTTTCAGGAGGGATATAAGGCTGAAACATGAAGCGCGTGCGATGACGGTCAATGTCGTGGAGACTATAATATATATAGGAAATAAAACGCTTTCAGCGGACGACTGCATGATGGCCCCGTGGTCCCTTTGCCAGTTTGACAGCGGAGAGGGAGCGGAGGTTGTTTTCCCGCATGTTGAAGGATCTGTGAGAGACCTTTATGAACCGAGTGACTCACAGCGTTTTCTCCGGGATGGATTCTGCCATACAAAAACTGACGGCGCGCAGCGTTACCAGATAGCGATTGACGAAAGGGTTGACTGGATTGAATACCGCTATCCGGAACGGAATTTAAGAGTGCATCGAACAGCGCTTAAATGCGTTCCTGGTCTGAAATACATTGATATCGCGGATGCCGCACCAGAGAGCTGTCCTTCTGAAAAAGGCGTCAGGTTCAGCGTATACAGCGACATGAACAAATTCATGGAAATAGAAGCTGTAGGGGCATCTCCAGCTTTGATTTCAAACGGTATTTCGATGAGTGTGGAAGTTTACACCAAATTTGCTTTCTAAAAATTTTTCACAATTGAAAAGCGTTATTTTTCAATTATTACGCTTGATTCATGTCCGAATGAGTACTTTTTCCCTTTACAAACTTCGCTGTTTATGGTAGATTCTCTTCTTTTATTTCTATTCAATTGTTTATAAAGGGATTGTCACCAAAATGGAAAAAATCTTAATGTCCGGGAACGAGGCGATAGCTCTGGGCGCTTATGAGGCCGGAGTGAAAGTCGGGGCCGGATATCCCGGTACGCCGTCAACGGAAATACTTGAAAATCTCTGCCGTTACCCGGAAGTAAGCACCGAATGGTCCGTAAATGAAAAAGTCGCCCTTGAAGTGGGGATCGGTTCTGCGCTTGCCGGAGGCAGGGCGCTTATAACGATGAAACATGTGGGGCTGAATGTCGCCGCCGATCCGCTTTTTACGGCATCGTATATAGGAGTAAAAGGCGGGCTGGTGGTTGTTACCGCCGATGACCCTGAAATGCATTCTTCACAGAATGAACAGGACAACAGGCATTATGCCAGGGCCGCCAAAATACCGATGCTTGAACCTTCCGATTCGGAGGAGGCCAGGGACTTTACGAAAATCGCTTTTGAAATCAGCGAAAAATATGACACTCCCGTGCTTTTGCGCACCACTACCAGGATATCGCATTCTATGTCGGGACTTGTGAAAGGACAGAGGGTGGAAGCAAAAACTCCTGAAGGATTTATTCCCAATCAGCCTAAATACGTGATGATACCGCTTAACGCCAAAAAGCGCCATCCTGTCGTTGAAAGACGCATGTTCCAGATAGCGGAGGATGCCGAGAATATGGAATTCAACTTTATTGAGGGAGGGACCGGAGATTTCGGAATTATCACTTCCGGCGTTTCATATACTTATGTAAGAGAGGCGTACCCGGATGTTCCTGTCCTGAAGCTGGGCATGGTTTACCCTCTGCCCGAACTGATGATAAGGGAATTCTGTTCAAAATACAGTACGGTGTATGTTGTGGAGGAACTTGACCCTTTCATTGAGGACCAGATAAAAGCATGGGGACTGAAAGTCAGAGGAAAGGATATTTTCCCGATAATAGGGGAATACAGTCCTGAACTTATCAGATGCGCGATAGGGGGAAAAAGCATTCCTGAAAATATTTCATTGTCTGTGAAGCTTCCTCCGCGTCCTCCATCCCTCTGTCCGGGTTGTCCTCACAGAATTGTTTACAGTGTTCTCAGCAGAATGAAATTGAAAGTTTCCGGCGATATTGGATGTTACTCTCTGGGAGCGCTTCCCCCTTTTACCGCGATGCACACCTGTATTGACATGGGCGCGAGCATTACTGTAGCGCAGGGCATAGAAATGGCGATGGGCGGGGACTGTTGCGATACAGTGGCGCTGCTGGGTGATTCAACATTTGCGCACTCGGGCATTACCGGGCTGCTTAATGCCGCTTACAACAAGCGCCATTCGCTCATCATAGTTCTCGACAATGGCACTACGGCCATGACCGGGATACAGCCTAATCCACTCTCCGGCGAAACCATAAACGGGCACGAAACCGTGGCGCTGGATTATGCCAAATTCGGAGAAGCCTGCGGATTGAAAACAGAAGACATACGGACTGTTGATGCCTACAAGGAAGAGGACATCGAAAAAGCGATAAGTGAAATGACGGCTTCCGGCAGGCTTTCGCTTCTTATAGTAAAGGGGCTCTGCATAATTCTGAAACGCAGACAGCAGGCCGCGCGCAAAGAGAGAGGAGCTTAAATCAATGGACAAGGTTACAAACATACTGATGGTTGGCGTCGGCGGACAGGGCATACTGCTTTCCAGCAATATTCTTTCATCCGCCGCGTTGAGAGACGGTTTTGATGTCAAAAAGAGCGAGATACACGGTATGAGCCAGAGAGGCGGTTCGGTATTCAGTCACATACGCTTCGGGAGCATAGTATATTCTCCGGTAATATCCAGAAGACAGGCCGATATCATACTGGCGCTGGAGGAGATGGAAGTGCTCCGCTGGATTGATTACGCCTCCGAAGACTGTAAAATAATTTTCAGCAGGGAACGCATTCTTCCCGCCGGCACGACATCTTATCCTGAAGGCGTGGAAGATGAAATACGCAGGCTTTGTCCAAACGTTTATCCGGTTTGTCCTGATGAACTGAAAAAGAAAATAGAAAACGTTAAAACCCTTAATGTAGCGCTACTGGGGATATTGTCGGATTTCGTCAGTATTTCAGATGCTTCATGGCAAAGCGCCATTAAAGAGTTTGTTCCTGCCGCCACTCTGGAAAGCAATCTCAAGGCGTTTCAGGCGGGCAGAAATATAATTTCAGAAAAGTGAGGCACATATGTGGAACATTAAATGTGAAAATATGGAACATCTGGAACTGAAAAATCTTCAGTCGGAACGTCTTTCAAACTTGATAGAAAAACTCTATCGCAAGGTGGCTTTTTACAGAAAAAAAATGGATGACGCGAAAGTTTCCCCTTCCGATATAAAAGACATAAGCGACATAAGAAAACTTCCGTTTACGTCAAAGCAGGAGGTTCTTGACCTCTACCCTTACGGGTTGCTTTGTGCTGATATGAAAGACGTAGTGGAAATACACATGTCTTCGGGGACGACAGGGAGGCCTGTTGTCGGAGCGTATACCGCGAATGATATAGAATTATGGGGCGAGGCGATGGCGCGTACCTTGAGCATGGGCGGAGTAAATTCCGAGGATATCGTTCAGAACGCTTACGGCTACGGGCTCTTTACAGGTGGAATGGGCGCTCATTACGGGGCAGGCAAAATAGGCGCTACCGTCATCCCCATATCCGGAGGCAATACCAAGCGTCAGTTGACGGTGATGAAGGATTTTAAAAGTACCGTGCTTACATGTACCCCCTCATACAGCCTTTATCTTGCGGAAACTGCCGCCGAACACGGTTTCAAAATGAAGGATATGGCTTTGAAAGCCGGATTTTTTGGTGCTGAACCGTGGAGCGAAAACATGCGCCGCGAAATTCAGGAAAGGCTTCATGTTAAAGCTTATGACATATATGGACTGACAGAGATAATCGGGCCTGGAGTGGCTTCCGAATGCGAGGCCCAGGACGGGCTTCATATACAGGAAGATCTTTTTTATCCCGAAATAATAGATCCGGTAACAGGAGAAGTTCTTCTTGATGGTGAAAAAGGTGAGCTGGTCATAACCACACTTACTCGTGAAGGTACTCCGATTATAAGATACAGGACGCGGGACATAACTTATTTTCTGACTGGAAAATGTTCTTGCGAACGTACGCTTCGCAGAATACACCGTCTGCTCGGGCGCAATGACGACATGCTGATTATAAGAGGCGTAAATATTTTTCCGTCACAGATTGAGCATGTGCTTTTCAATATCGAAGGAGTCGAGCCGCATTACCAACTGCTTGTTGATAGGAAAGCCCAATTGGATTATCTTGAAGTGCAGGTTGAAGTAAATGAAAGCATCTTTTCGGATGAAATAAGAAAACTCGAAGGACTTGAAAAGGATATAGAAAAGGAATTATATTCAGCTCTCGGTATTCATACAAAGGTGAAGCTGGTAGAACCGAAAAGCATCGCCAGAAGCGAAGGAAAAGCTAAACGCATTATAGATAAACGTTCAATATAATAAGGAGGCTCTGATTATGCTGATAAAACAGATTTCGGTATTTCTGGAGAACAGGGCGGGAAGGCTTTTTGAGATAGCTGAACTGCTGGGAAATGAGAACATAAACATCAGGGCGCTTTCGCTTGCCGACGCTTCGGATTTCGGAGTAATAAGGCTGATTGTTGACAAACCTGAAAAAGCTGCCGAGCGTCTTAAAAAGGAAGGATTTTCCGTGGGACTCACTTCGGTGGTCGCGGTGGAAGTGCCGGATAATCCCGGCGGGCTGGCGTCTGTTCTCAAGGTGATGACCGATGCTGGAATCAATGTCGAATACATGTATGCTTTCGTAGAGAAGACCAGCGATAACGCGATTGTTATTTTCAGACTTGAAAATATGGAAAAAACTGTAGAGCTGCTTCTTGGAAAAGGATTGAAAATCCTGCAGGAAAAAGAAGTGCTTTCATTGTAATTGGAGGATTAGAAACTATGCGCAAAACTGATTTTGGACCAATGCCTGATGAAAATGGTTATTTTGGAAATTACGGTGGACAGGAAATACCGCCTCATCTCAAAAAAGCCATGGATGATATCTGCGAATCTTATCTGGAAATACGAGAAAAAAAAGAATTCTGGAACGAACTTGAGTACCTCTATAAGTATTACGTAGGTCGCCCAAGTCCCGTTTATCATTCGAGAAGACTCTCTGAAAAAATTGGCGGCGCTCAGATATATCTTAAAAGAGAAGACCTGAATCATACCGGGGCGCACAAAATAAATCACTGTCTCGGACAGGCGCTTCTCGCAAAATACATGGGTAAAACAAAAGTACTCGCGGAAACCGGTGCCGGACAGCATGGCGTGGCCCTTGCCGCCGCATGTGCCCTTGTCGGGATAAAATGCGAAATTCACATGGGCACTGTCGATATTAAAAAGGAACATCCGAATGTTACTAAAATGAAAATACTTGGAGCTACAGTGATTCCCGTCAGCAGAGGTACTGCCACTTTGAAAGACGCCGTGGACAGCGCTTTCGAGGAATACCTTAAAGACCCTGATAATTTTATTTACGCCATTGGTTCAGTTGTCGGTCCTCATCCGTTTCCGATGATGGTCAGGGATTTTCAGAGCATTGTGGGGAAGGAGGCCCGCGCGCAGTTCCTTGAAATTACAGGAAAGCTTCCCGATTACGTTATGGCCTGTGTCGGCGGCGGAAGCAATGCCATGGGTATTTTTACGGCTTTTCTTGAGGATGAAAGTGTTCATCTCATTGGAGTGGAACCTGCGGGTTTGGGACTGCATACTCCGGATCACGCGGCGACTATAACGAAAGGGAGTCCCGGCGTTATTCACGGTTTCAAATGTTATCTGCTTCAGGATGAAAAAGGAAATCCACTGCCTGTATATTCCATTGCTTCAGGGCTTGATTATCCGGGCGTTGGCCCTCAGCATTCTTATCTGAAAGACCTTAAGAGAGTGGAATATGCTTCAGTAGACGATAATGAATGCCTTGACGCTTTCATCACATTATCCCGCACGGAAGGAATAATTCCGGCGCTCGAGAGCGCCCATGCTGTAGCGTATGCTATGAAGCTGTCGCCATCTTTGGGTAAAGATGTAAACATCCTTGTAAATCTCAGCGGGCGCGGTGATAAAGACGCCGATTTTGTAGCGAAAAAACTGAAGCTCTAAGATACGGCAAGCTCAGTTCTTCAGCGGATTGAAAACTGAATTTTTCTCAATCCCTTCTGCAAGGGAAAGTCCCGCGAAGCCTGTTGCCTGCACCGCAAAGGCCCCATATGATTCGTCAGGGTCTGATGCTACTCCGCTCATTCTCGCCTTCAACGGATTGCTCAGATATTTCAGACCGAGCTCTGTTTTTTCTCTTAACTCTGGAGTTTCTTCTATATTGTTAAGATAATAGAGAAAAGCGTGAATTATCCCGTTTGATTTGGCAAGTTCCCATCCATGTCTCAGACTCAGGCGCGAAGACATCATTTCGCCGGGGGCGGGAAGATGTCCGGGGCTGGTGAAACTGAACCAGGAGTCTTTCCACTGCTTGAGAAGCCCTCTTTCTCCGAATATCCAATCGCGCATACGGGAAGCTATCATATTTCTGGTATAACTGTTCTGAGAAACAAAGTGCGTCCAGCACATTCCTTCAAGAAGATAAAACGAGTGACCGAAATCATCAAGCGTTTTTTCATTGGGCAGAGGGTAGCAGTCCATAAAAACAGGCCTTCCGTCATCAAGCCATTTGGAACATTGAAAATCCATGCACCTTTCGGCGTTTTCAATATATTCGCTTTCACCTGTCGCCTGTGTGAATGCCGAGAGCGCCATGACTACTGTTGACATCGCGCATGTGTACGGGGAATTCAGCTTGTGCCCCACCCATATCCCGTTGCCGTAACCGCCGTCTTTCAGCGCCCATATCGGCACCCAGTTGTCCAGCCATTTCCTTGCGGACTCCAGATATTTTTCTTTTCTGTTTTTGTCCGCAAAGGCGGCGGCCTGTATTATCGCGGTGGCGTTCGAGCCCACATCGGCTATGTTTATTTTTCCTGAGCGGAGGAGTTCATGAAATTCTTTTTTGCTCAGCTGTTCAGTGTTTTTCTGGCGGTAATTCGACGTGAAGCCTCCATTTGGGAGCTGTTCTGAAATATAAATATCAACATATTTAAAGGCGGCATCAATATATTTCTGCTGTTTGAAGATTTTTCCGCAAAGCAGAAGCGTTCTTACAGGATAAAAAATCATGTACCATTCAAACTTCAGGTTTCCACCTTCATAACATCTGAAGAAATTAACGGGTTTGTCTATCTGCTGTTCGAGAAGCCAGTCTCCGTATGTTTTCAGTGCCTCGCTGAGAGATAGCTGATGATATTTAATCTCCATGCTGATTCCTTAATTCTATTTGATATTAATGGTTTCTTTATTATAGAATATAAGCGTGTTTTAATCAATGCGTGAAATTGATTTTTGTTTGTCACGCATTGATTTTAACGGATGAATGATGAGACTTTTTTCAAGCTCTTATTCTTCTGAGTATCAATTTGAATATTTCCATTGCTATTAACGGAAACAAGGACATTGCCGCTATGAAAGCCCAGTCTGGGAAATTCAGGTCTTCCACCTTGAATACTTCCTTTGTGAACGGCAGTTCTGTAATGACTATCTGAAGAAAAAGTGAAACAATTACCGCGTATATAAGTTTCATGTTTGTGAAAAAGCCTATTGTGAAAATCGATTCGATATTGCTTCTGCAGTTGAACGCGTGCACCAGCTGAGAGCATGAGAGCACCATGAAAGCGGCTGTGCGGGCCTGTTCAACGGATTCATTGTGATAATAACGGACAAACATAAACGCTCCCAGCGTACATGCCGCTATGAAAAGTCCCTGAGCTATCATTATCAGTCCGCTCATTTTTGTAACGACGGCTTCATTGGGGCTTCGCGGATGCCGTTTCATGATATCTTTACCCACCGGATCAACGCCGAGGGCCAGTGCTGGAAGCCCGTCAGTTACGAGGTTCACCCACAGGATGTGTATAGGCAGCAGCGGTATCGGCATTCCAGCGATTGAAGCTATAAGCATTACCAATATTTCCCCGGCGTTGCATGAAAGCAGGAAACGCACGAATTTAAGGATATTGTCATATATTCCGCGTCCTTCCTCCACTGCCGATACAATCGACGCGAAGTTGTCATCCGTTACAATCATGTCGGAAACTTCCTTTGTAACGTCTGTGCCGGTAATGCCCATTGCCACGCCTATGTCCGCTTCTTTTATAGCGGGAGCGTCGTTAACACCATCTCCCGTCATTGCCACTATGTGGCCCTTTTTGCGCCATGCTTTTACTATCCTGAGTTTATGCTCCGGCGATACTCTGGCGTAAACAGGAATATTTTCCACTTCTTTTTCAAGTTCGATATCGGAGATGCTTTCCAGTTCTTCGCCTGTGAGGGATTTCGAGTTTTGCTTATAAAGACCGAGTTGTCTGGCAATGGCTACGGCAGTATTTCTGTGATCGCCTGTTATCATTACCGCTTTTATTCCGGCGCTGTCGCATTTTTTTATGGCTTCCTTTGCTTCTTCGCGCGGCGGGTCTATCATGGCTATCAGGCCGAGGAAGGTGAGATTGTTTTCTATTTCGGAAGTTTCAAATTTTTCAGGTATGCTCTCAAATTTACGGTATGCCACGGCCAATATTCTCATTGCTTCATTAGCCAGAGTGGCGTTTACTTTGTTTATTTCGTCCCGGTCAGCATCCGTCAACGGCCTGGATTTCCCATCTGATTCTATTGAGACGCAGTCTTTCAGCATCAGATCGGGAGCGCCTTTTACCCAGGCGACTATTTCGCCCGATTGGTCTTTGCGTATTACTGACATCTTTTTGCGATCGGAGTCAAAGGGCAGTTCTTCAATGTAAATGTTTATTTTTTCCGCATCGCCCTTGAGTATTCCGCCTTTCGCGGCGCAGACGAGGATTGAGCTTTCGGTCGGATCGCCGAACATCTTAAATGATGAACTTCCGTCTTCCCTGTTGATATTTGCGCCATTACAGAGGACACCGCAGAGAAGAGTTTTATGTAAAGCGGCGCTTTCTTCAATCTTTACGTTTTGACCTTCGAGCTGAAACTCGCCGGACACGTCAGAGCCTATTCCTGTAACGCGGAAAAGTTTTCCGTCCGCGTAAATTCCCTGTACGGTCATTTCATTTTTCGTCAGGGTCCCTGTTTTATCCGAACAGATGACGGTAGCACAGCCGAGGGTTTCGACGGAAGGCAGTTTTCTTATGAGTACGTGGCGTTTCACCATTCTGTGAACGCCAAGCGCGAGGGCAATGGTAACAACAGCCGGCAGACCTTCGGGAATTGCCGCTACCGCAAGGCTTATCGACGTGATGAAAACTTCTATCAGGGTACCGCCTCTCAATAGTTGCAGCGCAAATACGATTATCACTAGAACAAAACATATTTTGACTATAAGTTTTCCGAATTCATCAAGCTTTTTCTGAAGCGGCGTTTCTTCTTTTTCTATGTCCTGAATCATTCCGGCTATGTGCCCAAGCTGGGTTTTCATTCCGGTGAGAACAATCATGGCGCGGCCTCTTCCCGATACGACTGACGTACCCATGAATGCCATGTTTTTTCTGTCAGCCAGCTGGACATCTTTCTCTGCTATGGCCTTTTCTGATTTAGCCACGGGCGTTGATTCTCCGGTAAGGCTGGCTTCCTGTACACTGAAATTGGCTGTGTGGGATATAATTCTGCAGTCAGCGGGAATATTATCACCGGATTCGAGCTCAACTATGTCGCCCGGCACGAGTTCTGCCGAGGGTACGCTTGTGATATTTCCGTTCCTGATTGTTTTTGTTGACGGACTTGAAAGCTTGCGTAGTGCGGCCATTGACTTTTCGGCGCGGTATTCCTGAATGAAACCGAGTATGGCATTGATTATCACGATCGCTATGATGGCGAGGGAATCCACCCATTCACCAACACAGCCGGATATTATCGATGCTCCTATAAGTATCCATATTATAAGGTCTTTGAACTGGTCCAGCAGTATTTTCCAGGGGGATGAGGCTTCTTTTTCGGTCAACTGGTTGTTTCCGTATTCTTTCAGCCTTTCGGAAGCTTCCTGTGTGTTCAGCCCGGTATTGAGGTCCACTTTGAATTGAGAGGCAAGTTCTTTCGGTTCCTGCTGCCAGAAATTGATCATTATTTTCCCTTTTTGGTTACGTTTCTATGTTTGGATAGAGAAAATAATTCAGATTTGTGATATAAGCAAGGGCGAAGTGCAGGAAAATAATGGATATCGGAAAGTCAAAAGCCGCTTTTTATTTTCCAGATGTTTTGTATAGTAATGCATTATCCGGGAGAATAGCTTTGAATACAACAGAACTGCTAGTGCTCAGGAAAACAGCATATAAGGAAAGCAGCTTTATAATAAGCGGCCTGAGCGCCGAATACGGCAAGCTGGATTTTATGGTAAAGGGCGCCAGGCAGGTCAGCAGAAAAAAATTCCCGGTGATAGACCTTTTCCGTGAAATAAGCGTTCAGTTCAATAAAAAGAAAAGCGGGCTTCAGGCTTTGTATTCCGTGGAACTCGTTTCTTCGCATGATGGCATTTCCTCCATTCCAGAAAATTTCATAAGTGCCTGTGACCTCTCGTCTTTTATTCTTCTGAATCTCCATCCCATGATTGAATGCCATGTTCTTTATACAGCTTTTAAAACAGCGCTGAACAGAATGAGCTCTGAAAAAAGCTCTGTTCCATGGCCTGCTCTCGTGAAACTTGCTTTTCTTGAAGAAAACGGCTTTCTTCCCGAAAAGGATTTCGGCGATGGAAAAGAGAAACTTCTGGAAAGGCTTATTGCCGCTGCCGCCGGAAAAATTGAAGCCCCCTCATTGTCCCCCGAATACTGGGCGCGTCTGGCGCGCTGGATAGATTCCCTCTGCGATTATCACGATTTAAAGAGAGGGACATATCGCCCCGTGTAAAAACAGCTGCGATGCTCAGATAATAATAGAGCCTTCTTTTCTAAGTGTTTCGCGGAGTTTGTTGGTGTTTATGGCTGGAATTTCGATGCTGCTGTCGAGGGCAAGTGTCGCCGCGGCGCCGGCGGCTTCCCCTGTCTGGTTGCAGTTGACCATTACGCACAGGGAATTGTAAGCATTTTTATCCACGTCTATCAGCCTTCCAGCGGTAATGACGTTTTTAGAACCGTTCGGAACAAGACTGCGGAATGGTATCTGATAAAAAGGGAGGGCTGATTTTTCTTCACCATCATAATTTTCTTTTTTTATGTTCTCCCTGTAACTTCCGTTTGCGACAGCATCGGGAAAGCGGGTACCTTCACTAAGTTCTCTTTCGCTTATGCGATGCTGGCAGGACGCATGACGTGTTTCCCTTATGGATATATATGAAGGAAGGCTTACAAGTGATACCTTTTCTCCGCCTTCAAAGTTTTCTTTGAGTATGTCGCAAACTGTTCTTATCTGCCGCCGCCCTTCCATTTCGGAATAAGTCAGCTGATCGGCATTGCTGCAATCCATATCGTGAACGCATGCGCCGGTCAGGATTCTAGCGCCGGGCAGGCCGACAAGCTCTGAATCGCATAAGAGACTGTTCTTAATCAAATCAGTATATTTAGAGTTGCGGATGGCGTCATGAATATTGAAATCAGGATATTTCTTATGTATTTCAGCCAGTCCGTAAATTATGGCGCAGGCCGCAGGCGGTTGAAAAGAACTGTTCGTTGTGTAGGGAAGTTTTGCTCTGGATATAAGGTCTCCGTCCCCGCTGGCGTCAATGAAATAGTCCGCCTTTATAGCGCGTCTTCCAGACTTATCTTCTATTATAGCGTGAGTTACCCATCCGTTTTCCACGACGGCATCCGCAAAACGCGCATGAAGGAATGGTCTGATGCCGGGTTGTTCCGTCAGAAGCAGGTCGAGTTCAATCATGAGTTCGGCGCTGTTGAATATATAATATCCTGCGTTTTCACCGTGTTCATTAAAGGTAAGGGCCGATTTTTTCTGAAGGCGTTCAATCAGTTCCCATGTAAGGCCCCTTATGATTTGCTTGGAGCCGGAGGGGTCATAAAGCGAATGCCATATATTTACAAGGCCCGCGGTGGCGGAGCCTCCGAAGCAACCGTTGTTTTCGATGATTGCTACTTTAGCCCCGAGCCTGGCCGCCTGTATTGCCGCAAAAACTCCTGTGCAACTTCCACCCACAATGCATATATTGCATTCGTGCGCTACAGGAGTCTGCCGTTCTTTTTCCCTGATTGTGTCGCTCATTATGTTATGCGCCGTCCCGTGGCTTTGTTATTTTAACAAGATAGTCCGGGAACGGCGCATTTTCAATGCGGAAGTTAAGCTATTGTATCTTAAAAGCCGCCGGGTCAAGGCCTATCGGCCTGCCGTCTCCGGCTTTCATGCATTTGGGATTGCTCGATAAGAAATCCTCAAAGTCAATCGGGGAAAAAGTTTTTTCTTTTTCATTATATTTGTATTCTTCGATCTTATTTTTCTGATTTATCGATTCCCAGTCATCGCCTTTGAATGTCAGTATTTCCTTTATTATTTTCATGCCGGGATTTGCGAAAAAGGAAGTTTTGCCCTGTCCAAAGGCCTCCGTAAATTCCTTCCATGTCATTTTGTTGCCGCCTTCGATGATTTTCCCGCCGATGCGGTTATACCCGTATAAGGGCTTTTCCTCGCCTTTGCGCATGAAATAACAGTTGTATTCATCCTCTACGCATTCAATCTGCCATACGTTGACAACCGGGTTGCGGTATTTCATGGCTGTATTGTCCACATAAATATTATGGCTCAATATCATTTTTTCTTCCGGCAGGTTGTAAGCGAAAACTGAATTTATCTGATTCATGTACAGAACGCAGTTTTCGATTCTGAGATTGGGACATTTCCAGAATGATGTGCCGTGAAAAGCATGGGTCCATACACAGTTGCGGACAGTCAGGTCTTTGCATGCGTTGGCGTAGATGAACGGAGGAGTATATGTCGCGGAACGCCCGTCATAGAGGCAACGGTTTATATTGATGTTCTCACCTCCGATTATTATAATTCCTGAATTCGGCAAATTCGGATAAAAATCGTGCAGATAAAACCCGTTCAGATTGATAAAACTTTTTTCAGGAAGCAGAAAAGAGCAGGGCAGTGTCTGATTTTTTCCGTCAAGCAGAACTTTTTCACCTTCCGCCGCGGTAAAAGTTATCGGTTTTTCTTTTCTCCCTGTCGCGCGTACCGGAATGCTTTCCGAATATTTGCCGCCGTGAATAATTACCGTATCGCCGGGCTTCACTTTGGACGCGGCATACCTTATTGTCTGAAATGCCCTGTTCAGAGAACTGCCATCCTGAGTATCAGAACCGTTTACGGCGACATGATAAGTCAGGGATGGCAAATCGGCTTTCAGTGTTTCAAATGTCCTGACTCCGCTCTTTACGCCTTCCCTTATTTTTTTTCTGTCCTGTTCTCCGAGCTCCGGGTTTGAGTGATATTCCCTTGGTTCTCTCTTTGACGTGACTCTGTAGAAATAAGTTTTGCCGGGTTGGAGCCCTGTAAGACTGACGGCATGATATGCCGATCCGTAAAACATATTGCCCGCTTTATTTTTGCAGTCAGCTGTTTCTCCCCATTCAAGTTCAGTACTGCAATTCCCTATATTTGTCCACCATTCTATATTTGCTGTCGTAGCGCTTGTTGAATGTATGAAAGGTCCTATGATTTCCAAATCCTTTTTATTTTGCCTGAACTGATGAAACGGCCCTATCGCGGCGGCGAACTTCCCATTGCCGTTGAACGCGAAAGTATTACTTATGGAGTTTCCGGCAAATTCAGGTTTTACTTCTATGGAATGTCCTTCCATACCTGTGCTTTTCTTCCATTCTTCCAGTGAAAACGGCGTGTTATCCAGATTAAAACAGCTTGTGTTATTGTTGAAAAAACTATTGTAATCGGAATAGAGTGTTGTGGCCGAATGACTGTCAATCTTTACAGCGGATTTTTTGTTTCCTGACAGGATATTGCTGCTGATTTCAATCATTGATGATTTTTCAACGGCAATGCCGGAGACGGCGCAGTCCGCGAATATATTGTGACTGACATGAAGCCCTTCAGTGTTTTTGACCAGCAATCCATCCTGTCCGTTCCTTACTATGCAGTTCGTAAGTTCAATGTTCTTGCAATTGCTTACATTTATTCCTTTTGACGCGATGCCTCTAATCTTTATGTCTGATACTCCGGAAATGTTTATTTTTCCTGAAATCTCCACAATGCCGTATCCACGGGAACTCAAAGTCAGAGGGCCGGAAGCTTTGATGTTCAGGTCTCCGTCATATTTTCCGGGAAGAATGTAAATGCTTTGCCCTGACTTTAAATTTTTTAAAGCCCTTGCTATTGTTTTCCATGCCTTTTTAACTGATGTTCCTTCGGCATTGTCATCACCTTTGGAACTGATAAAAAATACATCGTCTTTATATTGATAAGGCCCCCGGTCTTTTCCGTCCGGCAGTGTTTTTCTGAATTTCGAATCGGACTGGGGCCGGTAATCCAGATTCACGGGATCGGCGAATTCTTCTACAGTCTTTACGGGTGTCCGGCTTGTCTGAATGTTTGAATCATTGGCGCTTGTCGTTGGATGAAAGCTGATGTAATTGCTGAAGTTATTATTCACGTTTGCCGCCGGGCCGTACATGGCAATCATGCCGATGCTGACATTGTTTTCTATTTTTCCGGTGGAATTGTCACCGCCCTTTATCCAGATTTCACCTGCTTCGCAACCCCATGAAATATTGTTCGAAATAAAGCAGTTTTTTGTTCCGCCTCCATAGAACCTTATGCCGTTCCTGTCAGAGGCGTAAGCAATGTTGTTCCGTTCTATTGTATTTTCCCCGGGAGTATAACAGATAAAATTTCCGCCGGAGGAATTGAAAGGTGTCGAGATGCCATAGGAGACACAATTTTCAATCAGGCAGTCTTTCGGCCTTACCATGCCTATGCCGCCTCCATTTAAAAACGATATGCAGTTACGGACAATACAACGTTCCGGCTCCACAAAATAGAGTCCCCATCTGGAACCGCCCCCCGGTAAAGGAGCTTGAAACTTTGAAAGAAAGCCTGAAAAGGCCAGACCATCCACTATCACATCATGGACTGTTTTTTCTCCCTTGGGGGCTGTGAAAATCAAGCCATGTTCGGGATTATTGAAAAAAACAATATTGTGCTTTTCCGGAGCTGAAGAATTCGACGTATGTATATAGAGTTTTTGGACGGTTTCATCGTGGAAATATGAAGAAACGGTATCTTCCACATCTATTATTGATGGAGCTGATTTATAGGAAATGAGGGTGTTTTTTTCCGCTACACCCTGAAGTTTCAAATCAATATCGCATTCATAAGTGAATCTGGCATCGCCATGTTTTCTAAATGAGTCCTTTGCCGCGTCAATACAGCCGCTGATTGATACTGTACCCGGTCGCGCCGCACGAATTGTTATCGGCTTATCAGGCAATCCGGATATCTGTGCCGCTATATTTTCCTGATAATCCCCCGGGAGTATTGTCAGTATGTCTCCGGCTTTGAGAATGGAGATTCCCTTTTGGAGAGTCGCGAAAGCCGAATTTGAAACATCACCGCTATTCAAATCTGAGCCGTCTTTCGATACAAAGTATTCCTTTGAAAAAAGTGGAGTGGTGAGAAGCAGTACTGAAGAGAGAAACAATACATTCGAACCCCTTTTAAAGATTTTTAAATCCATAATACGCTCCTTGATTTATGAATATTATAAGTTTACTTATTTACTGTTCCCAATATCTTCTGTCATAATAAAAGAGGTCTTCAACTGTTACGGGAGTATTTGAACTTGAAAGCCAGTTAACATGTCCGTCATAAAACGATACATTCCAGCCGCTTGAATGACGATATCCGTGAGTGTCAACAACATAACCGAAAGATCCAGCTGGACTGGGGACATTATCTGCGAACATCCCTATCCGGGTAGTGTTTTTTGAGAAAGACAGTTTCTCCCAGTCCGTGATACTCTCTGCTCCTTCAATTCCGTTTAGAAGCTTACCGTTTATGGAATAATGAGAACCCCTGAAAGTTGTGACTTTGTTTGTTTCAGACGGGCATTTATAAACTCCCGTTGGCGAGTCGTAATTATTGATGGTCGGGACTTTTATGTAATCATTCTCAACTAATTTTCTGAACCAGTAATCAGTCCAGTGACTGCGTCGTGTCATGGTGTATCTGTTGTAATCGTCGAGGTATTGCCCGTAGGCATAATATATTTGTTTGAGATTGGAAGCGCATGCTATGCTCTGAGTCTTTGCCCTAGCCTTTCCCAATGCGGGGAGCAATATCCCAGCCAAAATAATAATAATTGATATCACAATGAGGAGCTCAATGAGAGTAAAAGTATTTTTCAGATGCCTCATAATATTCTCCATTATTTTTAAACAGCTATCATTTCCGTTTTCAGTTCAGTTTTTTTATTGAAAAAGTTTTCCGGGAGTTTTTCGAGTTTTTCTCCTGCGGGGGCCGCAAGCTCAGGAGTTATCACATAACAGGGACTTTCTCCGATCTTCATGACAGGGATATGATTTTTTCTACCGAATATGCCATCTATAGGAGATGTGGCTTCCTCAAGAATCTCAAGCGTCTGGATATCTCTTATTTCATATAGTTTATCACCTTTTTTTATTTTGTCATAGAGATTGAAAAAATATCTGATGTGTCCTGCTGCTTTTGCTTTTATCGGAATTACAGCGTCAGGTTTTACTATCCATACCGGCCTGTCAAGGATGATATCTCCCGGAAGCATGCGCATCGCTTTCATGGTGTTTCTTATGCCTTCCAAGCCGAGAGGATATTCGGATTCTTTCAGGCCGTGCTGCATTGAAAATTCCACGCAGAAACCATAATGGCCCGGGAGTGTGTTTACCTGATACAGGAGATTGTGTCCATTGTATTCATCGGGGTGAGGATTTGTCATATAAATAGCTTCTATTCCGAAGTATTTAGCTATTGGATTATTGACGGGATTCCCATTATAAATCAGAGGTTTTTCTGATTGCAGGCAGTGCATGTCAATTGTAACGTCGGCCTTGACGCAGATTTCTTTCCAGAGCCAGTCGGTGATTTCTCCGGCGACACCGTGGATTTCCTTTCGGTTCCAGAGACGGTTCATGTTGTACATGGTGTTTGTTTTTGCGCGTTCCAGTCCGAATATGCAATAATCATGCCTGAATCTTGAATAGTAATAATCTTTAAGTTTATTGAGGTCTTCTTTTTCAGGATAAGTCTCATAGTCCAGTTCAAGAGCGAGCGGATTCGCGCAGGGGCATATATATAGTGTGCCTGAAAAATCCTCTTCCTTTATTTCCTCAATGAATTGCGTGAGTATATTTGGCCCGCTGTGTTCCATCCCGTGCTGTCCCGCCATCAATGTCAGGACAGGGCCCGGCTTTGAGCCTTTCACTTTACAGTAGCTGACAGTGAATTCTCTTTTATTGTAAGAACTGAAAGACTTCCTTATGAATTTGATTTCCGGCATAAAAATTTTCCTATGTTAATTTATGTACGACTAATAAACTTCGAGGAGATTTTTCTTTTCTATTTTTCTTTCAGTTTCGATGAGTTCCCTCCTCATATATATAGCTTTTTCCACTTGTTCGAGAAACGTTTCAAAGTCATATTTTTTCTCAATCAACCCGAAATAGAGGGAGAAAAGCATAAGGTTGAAATCCTGTTCCATGGCATTATTGAGAAGCAGGGATGGAATTTCGCTGACAAAAATATCATCCCTGTAATGACGTGTATCCAATGTGTCGGGAATAAGTGATTTCATGACAGGCAGACCGCATTTATTTTTAGCGATTATTTTCTGAATTTCAGGGGACAGGAAGGCTTCCGCTATTTCAAATGCGGCTTCTTTATCCGCCGTTTTGTTGGAAACCATCAGGAATTCGCCTGTTACAGGGACAGCCCTCTCCTGAAGCGAAGGCAAGGGAAGAATGTCCCACTTGAACGGGGCATCTTTATATAACGCCAGCCCCTGGCGGCATGAATATTTGAACAGAACATTTCCGTCCATGAAATCGTGATTTTTCCCGGAGATTAACATGTCTTCAAAAAGTTTCCAGAAAATCCTGAGCCTTTTTTTCAGTCCGTCAAGGTTTATCCGGCTGACGGAGCCTTCATTATCTTCTCCTGAAAAAACAAAATATCGCAGTTGGGCATCTTCAAAATAACGCTCAAAAAGATATATGCCTCTCTGCTTTTTAATTTTGTTTTTAAGTTCAAGCATGTCTTCTATTTGGAAATCATAAGGAGATTCTATTTTCATGAAACGGTTGAGAAGTTCCCTGTTATACAGTAATACTATGGGCGAAAAGAGTATCGGCAAACTATAGTGGATGGAATTATCGCGGTGTACATTAAAAGCATTTTTGAAATAAGTTTCGCCATGAAGATATTTTTCTTTTAAATCAGAGGGCAGGGGCTCAACATATTTGCTGTATGAAACGTTAAACGTGGCTACATTTCTGATAATGTCATATTCGGATTCGAACGGGTTTTGTCTGTAGTTGGATGAATCCATTTCAATATCACGATTGGGGAATTTACGTTTCAGAACGGCTTTTATTTCCGAATTCATACTTTCACTGAAGATAGATTTTCCCCAGTATATCTTTAAGGGCTTGTTGTACTCTTTATTTACAAAAGACCCGAGCCGGGGTACCCTAACAATAAGATTTTTGCGGCGGAGCAGGTTTAACGCTTTTCCCGCGGTTACGGAAGTGGTTGAATATGTCCTGGCTATTTCCTGTTCGGAGGGGAGTTTATCAGAAAGTTTGCCTCTGGCTATTTCAGCCTGGAGTTTGTCCGCTATGATTTCTGTTTTTGTTTTAAGCATGACTTCCTGCAATATTGTACACTAATGCAGATATTATAACATAAACTTTCCGCGTTGTCAAGACTGGATTTTTAATTGCTGATTTTTTTGAAACGCTCTTGCCTTGTATGAAAATTCAGTTTATAATATTGCTATAGAGCAGATATATGGCAATATGGGAGATGGCACTTTGGATACTAAATTCGAACATATAGCGTCAGACTTGATTGAGAACATAAAAAGCGGTAAATACCGCGATAAGCTTCCTTCGGAAAGGGAACTTGCCAGGGTTTATGATACTACCCCCGTTACAGCCGCCAAGGCGCTGAATTATCTTCAGGGAAAAAATATAGTCATCAGGAAACGCGGCAACGGCACTTTTCTGAACACCGCTTCAGAAAAGCGCACGACAATCAGGATGTCCATGTCAAATCAGTTCATTCATGAGGATATCGAAGAACTGCTTGCAAAGCGCTTCCCTGAATATTCATTCAGTATCACTGCGCCTCTGCGCGGAAACGGCAGAGAGCATTTCAGGAACAATGACATCGTATGGCATTCAAGCAGTGTCATGCCGTCCGGATATGACAATCTCTGCCGGCCTCTGCCTTTTTCATTTATCTCGGAAAAAATTGAAAATCCCGCTTATAACGGAGAGGTTTTCAAGACGCACAGGAGCCACATGCATTATTATGGTCTGACAGTACTTTATTCCCCTGTTCTTCTCTGTTACAACAAGACGCTTTTCAGGAAGCTTGGAATCCCTCTGCCGGAGGCCCCTTATACTGTCGTCCGGATATATGAACTCCGCAAAGCGCTTGAAAAGCATAAAAACATATACCTTTTTGATGCCGCCAGGATGCATTTTTCGCCAGCGATGAACTGTATCCTGGCAAACCTTCCTTACGGGGCCGCTCTTTCAGAAATGAAATGGGGCAATCTGAAAAAAGGGCTGGAAATGCTTGATGAACTTTATTCGGAGAGCATTTCCGGTAAAGCGCTGTTTGCCTCCGGGAATGTTTTATTCACATATAGCTGCCGCCAGACCATAGAAAAATATGTAATTGGCAAATTTGATTTTGAATGGGACATTCTCCCCGTCTTTTATGTGAATGCAGGCTTCTGTACAATTGCCGGAGAGAGTTGTTTTATTTCTGCCTCCAGTCCTCTGTCTGATGAAGTCCTGCTTCCTGTCCTTGATTTTCTCGTCGGCAAGGAAGTCCAGGATTTCATAGCGGAGAAACGCTTCGGCATTCCCGTCCTTAAATCTTCCGCTCTGGACAGCATGAAAAACTCTTCATACCGCGATGATTATTTTTTCAGGGAGATACGGAGCATAATTTATGAAAACACTCTTTTTGAAAAAGACACGCTCTGGATATTCAGTTCCCTTATCAATGATTATTTCGACAGAAAAGTGACCTTTCAGAAATTCATGTCCGACACGGAAGCTCTTTTCAGGAGTGACAGGCTTCGGAAAAATGCCAGGGAGAATATTAATTTTAAAATGGAGATATAGCATGAAGAAATTCTATAGAGGGTATGGATGCTGCATGAAATTCATTGCGTTCACGCTTATCGAGCTCCTCGTTGTGATTTCCATAATAGCGATATTGGCGTCTCTTCTTCTGCCCGCATTAGGGAAAGTGAAGGAGAAAGGCAAAGGCATTGTATGCACCGGAAATCTGAAGCAGCTTGGAAGTGCGTATATAAGTTATTCGGACGATTACAGCGGGAATGCCATTGACACAGGCTATACTTCCAATTTCATATTCGGGCCGGCCAAAACAGCCGCAGTATTGGATATGACATTGTGTCCATACCTCAATTATACGGTACTAAGCAGTGTCCTGCCTTCAGCCCCGTCTTCCCTCTGTCCATCGGGAAGACTCGATGGCACTTTTAATGCCAGAAGAGCATCCAGCAATCCCAATCCCAGTTATGGGGTTAATACTTACTTCAGGACGTATCAGAATCCGAATTCATCCTATTATTGCAGCCTGATTTCCCGGGTACCCAAACCTTCCATAAGGATTACAATGGTCGATGCTACGAATACGATAGTGGACGGATATCCAGGATCCGTCGCATACAATGAGAATATAGCAAGACGGCATACAGGAGGCTCTAATATTTTATTTCTGGACCAGCATGTAAGCTTCTTGACGGATGCCAAGCTCAAAGAGCTTGGTTCGGGCCCCGGAGGCAATCATGAGAATTGGCATAATAACTGAAAAAAGAGGTTTTATATGTTGAAAAAAGAATGGAAAAAATTACTGGCTGGCATCTGTTTTCTGGGTGGGCTTCTCTTTGCGGACGCTTCGGATTTCACTCCTGACAGGACGCTTTATGTTTCGGGCAATGGTTCGGATGCCAATGACGGGATTTCCGAAAAAACAGCCTTAAAAACGATAGGAAGGGCCGCCGAACTGGCAAAGCCCGGGGACCTTGTGATAGTGAAAGGCGGCAAATACCGCGAACAGGTTACCCTGGAGAAGTCAGGTACTCCTGAAAAACCGATTGTCTTTCGTGCGGCTCCTGATGAAACGGTGCTCATGACATGGGGATGGGATATCGAAGGATGGAAAAAACTTAAAGGGACGCGTTTTGTTTATGAATCTTCGTTTCCTTATGCCATAAACATGTTATGGGAAAAGAGGACTTTAAGCCGCTACCTTGAACTTGAAAGCATGGAGTTGCTTGAGAAACAGCCGGGAGGATTTGTCTTCGATAAGAAAACAGGGAAGATTTTCATACACGCCTTTGACGGCGGAAATCCCGCATCTGCCGGAATAGTCGCAGTCCCGTACAAGAAGCGCGACGTGAAAGACCCATCGCCTGTTCCATTCAGTGTCGATGTCGAACAGAATAATATGGACAGTTCCAGATTGAGAATTTTCACGGAACTCAGCGGGATTACGGTAAGAGGGGATTACAATATTCTGGAAGGCTTCGAATTCGCATTTTTCCCCGGCGCTGCCTTGATTACGGGAATTACGAATAAAGCATTTAATACCGGATCGGTCCTGAAAAAAAATGTTGCCTACGGATGTAGCGGAGGATTCCGGATAAGGCATGCCTGTGATGCGGCAATTGAAAACAACCGGGCCTATAAAGCTGATGGTTCGGGCATTCATATCGGCGGCGGAGCAGGCTCAGATGTAAAGGGAAAGAATAAAAACATTCTTGTCAGCGGCAACTACTTGCTTAACAACGGCCCATGCGCGCCATTCGACGTGCAAAGGAGAGTAACAAGCGGGCATCCGTTCAGCCTGGCGGTGTATGGCAGGTCGGAAGACGTCCGCTTCATAGGCAATACAGTGATTTCCGACGATCCGTCAAGGCTCTATGGTACGATGCGTTGCAAGAGTGGTGTATTGGGCAATATGGATGTTTGCGGAAATGTTTTTGTGGGCGGCGGGCCTGTTTTCTATGCGTCATCTGGTACTGCCTTGATTCAGAACAATACCGTAATCGGTGGTAATATCCGCTATGACAAAACGCTTGCGGACGGCAGTGAGTACAAACCTGAGTTGAAGGATAATCTCTATCTGAATGGCAATAAGGAAAAACCTTGCTTTGCCGACACCTTTTTTTATGATTACCGCCTCAGGAAGGACAGCCCTTTCATAGGGAAGGGCGCATATCCCGAGGCCGGGCAGATATTGTATGTAAACGTTTCCGCAAAAGACGGAGGCGATGGCTCCTCCCCTGGAAAGGCTTTCAAATCTCTTTCGGCTGCCCTGGAAAAAGCTGTTCCGGGAAATTGCATTTATATGCTTCCCGGAACTTACGGGGAGAATATTTCCATCGCAAAGAAGAAAAGCGTGACATTGCGCAATTACGGCAAGGGAAAAGTCGTACTTGAAAACGCATCGTTCGTCCTGAAGGATTGCGGTAAACTCTGCGTTGACGGAATGATATTCCGGAATTCGAAAGTGCGGCTTGAGAATTCAGACGGCATGGAATTCCTTCACTGCGTATTTGAAGGAGAGGGGATCGCGGCTGAAAATTGCGGAAGCCTCAAAGCGGTGAACAACACATTTGTAAAAAGCAGCCTTTCCGCTCCCGGCGCCCGTCTTGTTCTCAGAAACAATCTCTTCGCCGACTGCAAATCCCTGCCTGTGCAGTCCGACCTCGGAAAGACAATAAGCGAGAACAATGTATTCTCTGGCGGGAATGCCGGAACGCTGCTGAAGGAATGGAAGGACAGATACAGCGAAGGGCATCCGAGTTTTGCGGAGAAGGTGAAATTGCAGGACGATTATCTGCTGCCTGATGAGAGTAGGCTTGTCTATTCGGGATTGGGCTGGACCTTTGTCGGGGCACTGGGGCCTGAGAAGAAAAAAAGAGAGATAATGGTTGAAGAGCTGAAAGCTATGAATGTCCTTCCAGACCGTATCGTGCTGAAATGGTATACGCCGTTCGACTATCCGGACGTGAGAATCACATGCAAGGACGGAAAGGGAAAGAACATCTGCAATATCGAAGTCAGGCAGGGAGAGTATAAGCAGACGGAAAGAACCAAATGCCTGAAAGGGTTTGATCCGGAAACGGATTATGAAATTGGTTTTGTTTTTACTAATTCAGGAGGAACGGAGAGAACCGAAAAGAAATTGAAAGTGAGGACGGCGGAAAGGAAAGAATTTACTCCGAAAACATTGCATGTTTCAAAATCCGGCAACGATACCAATGACGGTCTTTCTTTTGAAAAAGCGAAGAAAACTATCGGAGCTGCACTGTTTTCTGCCTTGCCCAGTGATACTGTTCTGGTGGCGCCCGGGGTTTATACTGAGCAGAATGAGATTTTCATCGACGGCCTTTCAAAAGAGAAGCCTTTTACTCTGAAAAGTGAAAAGCCGGGACAGGCTGTCATATCAGCGGGCAATATACTTGAAAACCTTATCAATATCCAGAATTGTGAAAATATCCTTATTGAAGGGTTTATATTCACTGACATGTATTATTCCTCAATAGTAAGCGGGATTTTGATAGATAGATCCAAATCGGTATCCATTAAAAATTGCCTTTTCCTGAAAATGAAAAATAATGTGAGCAATATATATATGAGAGCCTTAAACTCCTCCGGGATTACTGTCGGCAACTGTGTATTTTACCGCGGTTTTCAGGGAATATGGATGAGAGACTGCGATGGAGTTGAAATATTTAACAACACATTTCTTGAAAATGCCGTGATAACGTTGGCTGTTGAGAGCGGCAATAATGCCGGGATCAGGATATATAACAATATATTTATGCAATATGCCGTGTTTCCCAAGAAAAATCCGGCTGTTTATTTCAGGAAAGGAGAGAAAGTGTTTTGCGATTACAATTTATATTGGAAAGGGGATAACCCTAATTTAAGGATTGCCACTTTCGGCAATGGCTTATGGGATATTTCTGATAAAGACACCGCTGGAGCTTTTGAGGAAGCACAGAAAAAATACGGAATTGAAAAGCATGGACAGTTTGCCGACCCTCTCCTCAAAGATCCGAAAAACGGCGATTTCAGACTCAAGTCAGGTTCCCCGGCAATCGGCAAAGGGAAAAATGGTTCCAACATAGGCACTGATATGAGCGTATTTTTAAAATAAGGAAATAAGAAGGTGCATCTAAAAGATCTTGATGGCAGGATTCGTTTCAAAGACAAAAGAAGCGAGGAATTAAAATTGATTGTAACAGGGGATTTATGTCCTATAAATATTGCTGAAAAAAAGCTTATTGACGGCAGAGCGGAAGAGCTTTTCGGAAACATCTTGCCGGAGCTTCTTGACAAAGATATTTCGGTAACGAACCTTGAAACTGTGTTGACAGGAGCAGATACGCCGATTGTAAAATGCGGGCCCAATCTGAAAATATCTCCCGATGCCATTGCCGGAATAAATACAGCAGGATTTGACGTTTATACTCTGGCTAATAATCACACGAGGGACTTTGGGGACGACGCTTTTCTTGAGACCATGGAACATATCATGAAGAGCGGAAGAAAATATGTCGGTGGCGGTCGTAATCTTGAAGCTGCCGCTAAACCGCTCAGAATGGAAATCAAAGGATTGAAAATAAGCATTATCAACGCGACTATGCATAATATCTGTGTGGCAGGAAAGAATTCTCCCGGCGCAAATCCTCTTTTACCCGCGACCATAGCTGTAACGATAACGCGTGAGAAAAAAGATAATGATTTTGTTCTCGTCATAATACATGACGGCAAGGAGCACATACCTTTCCCGTCAGCGCGCATAAGAGAGAATTACCGTGCTTTTGCCGATGCCGGGGCGGATGCTATAATCGGACACCATCCGCATATTTATCAGGGCTTTGAAGTTTATAAGGGGGCGTTCATAGCATACAGTCTCGGTAATTTTCTTTTTCCTTCCAGAGATCCAGCGACAGCACCTGATTTCTGGTGGAAGAGTTACGCCTTGAGGCTCCATATAAGCGCCAATGGTGTTTCAGGGATAGATGTGATCCCTCACAAATTATCTCAGGATGGAAGAATGGAGTTGATGTCCGGCGATGAACGGAAAAACTTTTTAGAGAAGATCTCAGGATTGAACAAGATTGTTTCTGATGATGAACTATGCGAGCAATATTATGATGCCGCGTCATTGCGTTTTGCTTATTATGAGAAGAAAGTTTCGGAGCTTATCAAACTGAGGGAAGCTGGCGATACGGCGGGCGAGGCGCATTTCAAAAGTGTTTTCTACTGTCATCACATGCTGACAACGGAAGAACATCTTGATGTTCTTCAGAGCATTACCAAAACATATTCGTCTGGTAAAAAACTAATAATACCGGATGATTTGGATTATTACATGAAATAGATTGAAGAGAAAGAATATGAGTGCGCCAAGCATAGCTGAGAATCAGATAAAGGCAAGGGACTGGTGGAAAATCCTCGCGTCAAAACTGCGGGGACACTACACAATCCGGAGCACCTGTAAATGGCTTAACAGACGCAGTCAAAAGCGGATGATGGATTCACAGGGAAAAAATACTATGTTTGTTTGTAACTTATTTTTAATTATCTGTATTGGTTGATTGTATCTTTCAATTCGGAAGCGGCATTTCTTGCGGCATCGGCGAAATCATTTCCTGAACTGGCATAGATAATCGCTCTGGATGAATTGATTATCAGGCCCCTGCCATCTGGTGTTTTTCCTTTTTCCAATACTTTCTGCACATCGCCGCCTTGTGCGCCCACCCCGGGAACAAGGAAAACCGTATTTCCCGCAATCCGGCGGACTTCGCCCAGTTCGTCGGGACATGTCGCGCCTATTACCAGCAGGACGTTTTTATTGTAATTCCACTTTGTCACGGCGTAACCGGCTATTATCTCGTATAACTTTCTGCCGCCGGATTCGAGTTCCTGTATTTCTTTCGAGCCGGGATTGGATGTCCTGCACAGAATGACAACGCCCTTGTCCGCCCTGTCCAGAAACGGCTTCATCGAGTCCTCTCCCATGAAAGGGTTTACGGTAACGGCATCGGCTTTATATCTGTCAAAAGCTTCTTTGGCGTACATTTCGGCGGTACTGCCTATGTCGCTTCTTTTGGAGTCGAGTATCACGGGAATTTCCGGATATTTTTCACGGAGATAATCCATCGTCATCTGGAGCTGTTCTTCGGCGTTCTGTCCGGCGTAATATGCTATCTGTGGCTTGTAACAGCAGACAAGATCATGCGTGGCGTCTATAAGCGCCTTGTTAAAATCGAAAATCGGATAGTATGAAGCTTTGACGCATTCAGGAAGTTTTTTGATGTCGGGGTCGAGTCCGACGCAGACGAGTGAATCATTGGCGGCCCATATTCTTTTGAGTTTTTCAGAAAATGTCATGGTACAATCCTTATAATTAATTATCGCTGTCATACAGAAAGAGAAAATATTTAAGAAAAGCCCAAGTTCAAGAAATATATTGAAAATTGGCGTTATTATGTTAAATTCTAAAAAGCGGAAATTGTCGGTATTAACGGAGAATCGCTCATGACAGTTCAATGCGATATATGTCCGCGGCATTGTTCTCTGAACCCGGGGCAGTACGGTAACTGCCGGGTAAGGAAAAATGTTGACGGAAAAGTTACCCTCGTTACCTACGGCTATCCGTGCGCGATGCATGTCGACCCTGTGGAGAAAAAGCCCCTTTTTCATTTTCTGCCGGGCTCCGAAACTTTTTCCATAGCCACCGCCGGATGCAATCTGCACTGCAAAAATTGTCAGAACTGGGAAATATCCCAGTCTTCGGCGGAACAAGTTTCAGCAACTCACGCTCCGCCCGAAAAAATAGCCGAACTCGCCCTGAAATATAAATGCAAATCAGTAGCATACACCTATACCGATCCCGTGGTTTTTTATGAGTACGCCTATGACTGTTCGGTGAAAGTCCATGAAGCAGGTTTGAAAAATATACTCGTAACGGCAGGATACATAAATAAGGGGCCCTTAAAGAAAATAGCTAAATACACAGATGGCGCGCATTTCGATCTGAAGGCTTTTTCTGACAAGTTTTACCGTGAAGTCTGCGGGGCCACTCTCCAGCCCGTCCTTGACGCGCTTGTCACCGCCAAATCCTGCGGCGTATGGGTGGAAGTCATAAACCTTATCATACCTACCTTGAACGATAAGGACGAAGATATAGCTAAACTTTGCAAGTGGGTCAAGGAAAATCTGGGCGGGGAAACCCCGCTGCATATTTCCCGTTTCTTTCCCAATTATCTCATGAAGAACCTGCCGCCTACTTCCCCGAAAACATTGGAAAACGCCAAGAAAATAGCGAACGATGCCGGGCTTGATTTCGTATATATAGGCAACATAGCCACGGAAAACGGGGAAAATACATACTGCCCGGGATGTAAAAAACTTCTCATAAAAAGGAGCAGATACGAGATACTGGAAAACAATATAAGCGCCGGAAAATGTCCGGCCTGCAAAAGGGAGATACCGGGAATATGGACATGAAAAGAAGAACTTTTTTAAAACTCGCGGGGCTTTTTTCCCTTGCCGCGTTCATCGATTTCTCTAAATTGGCGGCGGAGTTTCCGGGAAGCTTCTCGACAGAGCTGTCTTATCCGGGAAGAGTGAAGCCTCTTAATGAAGCGGGGATACGTTCAATGGGTAAATGGGCGGGATGAGTAAATGGAAGGGAATATGATGAAAGCTTCAATATATGTTTTTTTGACGGCTGTGCTTTTTTTATCAGCAGGCATGAAAGGAGATAACACGACTTCTCCTGAGAAGTATGTCATCCAGTCAAGACTGGCCGGTTCATGGTACAGCGCTGACAAAAACACACTCCAGGCGGAGATTAAAAAATATTTTGACAATGTTAAACAGACAAAAGAATTAAAGGACGTAATAGCTTTGATACTTCCCCATGCCGGGTACAGGTATTCAGGCCAGACCGCCGCTTACGGGACAAAGCAGATAGAGGGAAAAAATTTCAGCCGCATAATAGTCATAGGCCCCAGTCACAGGGCGCGCATGAATAATTGCATAAGCGTTCCTTCCGCCACTCACTATTCAACGCCGCTTGGTGAAATTCCTCTGGATACCCAGTTTATTTCGGAACTGAACAAGAACCCTTTCGCTAAAAGCATTCCCCTGGCCGATGTACTTGAACACAGCGTTCAGATCGAGCTGCCGTTGCTTCAGTGCGCGGTGAAAAATTTCAAGCTTGTCCCGATAGTGGTCGGAGAACTCGACAAGGAAACTTCTCAGAAAATAGCACAGGTACTTCTTTCACTCATGGACAATGAAACTCTTGTTATCGCCAGTTCGGATTTTACTCATTTCGGAGAAAACTATGGTTATCTTCCGTTCAGGAGCGACATAAATGATAACATCGAAAAACTCGATATGGGTGCTTTAGAGCAGATAAAAAAACTGGATTCGGCCGCCTTTAAAACGTATATAGATAAAACAGGCGACACCATCTGCGGCAGGAACAGCATATCGCTGCTGCTTGATATGCTTCCGCCCAAAACAGGAGTAGAACTCCTGAAATATGATACGTCCGGGGCGATTACCTCAGACTTTTCAAATTCCGTCAGTTATCTGAGCATAGCTTTTTGCGGCAGATGGAATCTTGCCCGTAAAGCTTCTGATACTCCGAAAGATGATGCCATGCTCAGCATGGAAGATAAAAAAGAACTTCTCAAACTTGCCCGTGAAAGTCTTGTTTATTACATGAAGAACGGTAAAAAAGCCACGCCGGAAGAGCTGGGAATAAAACTGACTCCAGCTATGAAAAAGCAGATGGGGGCTTTTGTAACGCTTCATAAAAATGGAGAACTTCGCGGCTGCATAGGCGAAATAGTACCGCGCCGGGCTTTGTATGAGGCAGTAATGGACCATGCCGTTAATTCGGCGTTGAACGATTACCGTTTTCCTCCGGTGAAGCTCCTCGAAATACCTCAGCTGGAATTTGAGATATCAGCCCTGACCCCGCCGAAAGCGGTTGATTCATACAAGGACATTATCATAGGTAAAAATGGAATGACCCTTACTAAAAATGGACGTTCAGCCGTGTTTTTGCCGCAGGTGGCGACGGAACAGGGCTGGGGGCTTGATGAAACGCTTTCACATCTTGCCGCAAAGGCGGGACTGCCCCCTGACGCATGGAAGGACGGAGCGAAATTCACGGTTTTTGAAGCAGTAGTATTCAGCGAGCATGATTTCAGTTCCGGGGACAGAAAATAATATGCCGGAATTTTCAAAACGTTTCGTAATTTTCTGTCTTGGTTTTTTCTCGCTTGTGGCGCAGACCCTACTTTTCAGGGATTTTCTGACAGTGATGGAAGGGAATGAACTGGCAATAGGTTTTTTCTTTTTTTCATGGCTGATATGGATATCGGCAGGAGCGTTGGCAGGGAGGCTGAATTTATTTTCAAAAAAGTCAGTGGCTGATAGTTTCGAATTAGTGGCGCTGATTTACATACCGGCGCTGCTGATTCAGCAGTATCTGCTTTTAAATATAAGGCAAATAAGCGGAACGGCCTCCTTTGAACAGTTGTCGCTGGCGAAAGCCATACCCCTGCTTTTCATTTCAAACGCGCCAGTCAGTTTCATGACTGGGCTTCTGTTTGTCCTCGCGTGCAGGTGGATGACCGCTGTAATTCCTGCGTCGTCAGTTTATATAGCGGAAGCGCTCGGGAGTTTCGCCGGGGCCATCGCGGTAACAATACTGCTGTTTTATAAAATCAGTCCGGGGACTATAATACCATCCGCATCTTTACTTCTTATAACTTCATCATTTCTATGTCTTTTTATTCTGAGAAAAAATACAGTGCGCATATTGACCGCGTTCCTGTTTCTTATTGCAAATGCCGTGTTTCTCATTACTGGATGCGGAGAAAAAATGCAGAGGCATTATGTGTTGAGTGCCTGGGAACGGATGCTGCCTGGAGGGGAGTATCGCGGAAATTTCACAACCTCACAGGCTAAATACAGCTATGGAAAATACGCTGATCAGTTCATTATAAGCGCATGGGGTTCTGTTTATGAAAGCCTTCCAGATTCCATCAACGCCATTGAGACGGCCGCTTTGAACTTGGCGGAAAAGCCGGACGCGCAGAACATACTTGTCGCCGGAAACGGTTCTTTTTCACTCTGTTCAGTTCTGGCTTCCCTGAAGCAGGTACGGAAGGTGTACTGGCTGGACCCTGACGTCGAATATCCTGAAAATCTTCTCAAGGTAATTCCCCCTGAATACAGGAAAGCTTCCGGCAAAATACAAATTCCATCCCGTGACATAAGGCACTTTCTGAACGGGAACAGAATAAAATATGATTTGATAATAATGAACATGCCCAATCCATCAACACTTCTTCTGAACAGGTATTTTACGCTTGAAAATTTCATGCTGTTGAAAAACAGCTTATCGGAGCAAGGTGTGCTCAGCGTGAGTTTTCCGGGCGGCGATAATTACATGGGGAGCGAACTGAGTTATTCCGGGGCATCATTGTTTATGACTTTGAAAAAAGCTTTCAGATACATTGCGTTCAAGCCGGGGGACAGCAGTATTTTTTTCGTGTCCGATGAAGAAGGCGTCCTGAGCGAAGACGCTTCCGTTCTTGAAAAAAGACTTTTATCCGTGGAGGGGATCAGCATGATATACTCTCCCAAAAATGTCGCTTCCTCATTCATGAAGGAAAGAATAAAATTTCAGAAAGACAAGTATTTGGAAATAATGAAAATTTCCCGGCAGGGAGAGCTTGTAAATTCAGACAGTCATCCCAAATCCTATCTTTACTGCCTGCTCTTCGCACTTAAGAAAACAGGGGGTATGAGTTTTGATATTTTCTATTTGAGACAGCTTACGCGGTTGCTTTTTCCTGTCCTTGCCGTGATGTTGACAGCATATGGCATTTTCAGGATTCTGCTGTTTTCCGGGAAAAATGGAAAATTCAAATTTTCCATCCCGCCAGTCGGCATTCCCGGGGAATGGGATATTCTGTTTATAATTTTTGCCGCGTCTCTGGCTGGAATGGTACTTAATATAATACTGATATTCAGGTATCAGATGGTTTTCGGTTCAGTTTTTCTTAATTTCGGGATACTGAGTTCACTTTTCATGCTCGGGAATTTTGGTGGCGGCAACATAGCGGAGAGGATAGTTAAAAACAGAGGCTGGAACTGGTATTATATTCCGCTGACGACATTATTTTTTGCTTTTTTCGTAATCTGGACAGACATGTTGCCGACACCTTCACAAACGCTTTTCGGGGTATTGATTTTTCTTTCCGGATTTTTCAGCGGCGTGTATTTTCCGCTTGCGGCTTTTCTACTGAGGGCGGAAGGGAAGGGTGTCGCGCTTACGGGTTCAAGCCTTGAAGCGCTTGACTGTCTGGGGGGCGCGACGGGTTCGATGATTACAGCGTTAATAATGCTTCCTCTCATTGGAGCGCGGATGTCAATGGCCCTGCTTTTGGTTATTCTTGCGATTGTTCTTGTCCATTCGATAATTCTTTCCTGTCGGAGTTAGAGCTCCTTGAATTTAATTTGACGGGCAATTCACAAAGATAGCGAAGTATGCTTTCATAGCATTCTTCAGGACCGGCGTCAAGGACTATTTTTCCATCTTTGATCAGACAGAGATTTATCTTATCAGAATTCTTTTTAATGGTGATGCCCTCTAAAATTTTTTAATGAGTTTGTTTATGGCGGAGGCCATGTCTTTTCTGGATACCGGCTTGATGAGGAACATTTCTATGCCCATTTTTAATGCCAGTTCAGAATTAATTGAATCGCTGTAGCCGGTGCAGAGTATTACCGGGATATCATTTCTGATATTCTTGATTTCTATAAAAAGTTTTGAGCCGTTTATTCCCGGCATTGTCTGGTCAATTATAGCCAGCGCGAATTTTTCGGGATCTGCACTGAAAATTTTCAGCGCGTCATTACCGTTAACGGTGGCGGTGACTTTATAATTCAATGATACAAGCATGTCTTTTACAACTTCAACAAGGGCTTCCTCGTCGTCCACGAAGAGCAGGCGCTCGCCATTTCCAGACGGGAGGCGCGGATTTTTGATTTCTTCATTTACAAAAACCTGATCGAGCCTCGGAATATAAATTTTAAAAGACGCGCCTTTTCCCGGAGTACTTTCGACTATTATTTCCCCTTTCAGTCCTCTTATTATTCCATGCACAACTGAGAGTCCGAGCCCAGTCCCTTCTCCGACTTTTTTAGTCGTGAAGAATGGATCGAAGACGCGGTCAATAATATTTTTTTCAATACCGTGCCCGGTGTCGCTTACCGCCAGTTCGACGTATTCTCCCGCTTTGACATTTTTGAATTTCATTGAGCTATAGCTGTCTATTGTCGTGTTTTTCACGCTGACTGATAATACGCCGTTCTGATTTTTCATGGCATGGGAGGCGTTTGAACAGAGGTTCATGATTATCTGATGTATTTCGCCTGGGTCGGCAATCACCATGCCTGCGGCAGTATCGATATCCTGATGTATTTCGATGCTTGACGGCATGGTGGCCCTGATGAGTTTCAGGGCCTCTTTTATCACGTAGTGGACTTGAAGCGGCTGGTGTTTTGCTTCGCTTTGTCTGCTGAAGGTCAATATTTGCCTTACCAGGTCCTTTGCCCTGTTGGCGCCTTTGATAATTCTCTCGACATAAAGTTTCTCGGCGTCTTCCACAGTGCATTCCAACGCCATTTCGGCATTTGCCGTCAATGCCATCAGTATATTATTGAAGTCATGGGCTATCCCCCCGGCCAGTGTGCCTATGGCTTCCATTTTTTGGGATTGTGTCAATTGTCTCTCGAGTTTGCTTTTTTCTGTGACATCATGCTCGATAATGATATAATTACTTATCTCGTCCTGCGCGTCGTATATTGGCGAAACGGTCACTTCCACTTCCAGGTCGGCATTGTCTTTTTTCTTTTTCTTCAGCAATCCGTTCCATATTTTATCTGTGGCAAGTGCGCCGATGATTTTTCCATTTGCTTTTTTCTCGTTTTTTCCAAAAATTTCGGCAAGCTTGCCTTTCAGCTCGTCCAGATTATATCCTGTTATTTTTTCATAAGCCGGATTTGAATACTGTATAGTTCCGTTAGCGTTGGTGATGAGTATGCCTTCGGCGGCCTGTTCGATTGCGGCTGAAAGAAGATTTTTTTCATTTATTTTCCGTGTCAGGTCTTTTTTTATTGTATTAAGTTCAATGTTATATTTTTTGACCCGGGTTTCCAAATCATTGCGGACTTTGAGGAGGACGTCCTGAGTTTCTTTAAGTTCTGTGACATCTATAACCGAGCTGAGAACAGCCCAAATATTGCCGTCTTTGTCTTTTATAGGGCTTGTACTTACTTTGAAAGTTCTTTCAGCCAAAGGCCCTTGATGTGAAGTTGTTATTCTGGATAGCTGTGTTCTTGCGGAAAGGGTCTCGGGGACAGGACAACTTCTACATGGGATTTTTCTGCACTTGAATGCATCGTAACATTTTTTTCCCAGCACTGACGCCTTATCCGGGATATTATAGAGGCTAAGAAGATTTTCGCTGATGTCAAGAATTTTGAAATCCTTATCTATAAGAACAATATACCCGTTGATTGAGTTGACTATGGTTTTGAGTTGATTATTGGTCTCGTTCAATATTTTTTCAAAGTTTTTTCGTTCTTTTATTTCCAGTTCCATCTTTCTTATAAGTTCTTCAGGATTGAGCTTTTTCGGATTTTCATTTTTCCCGGGCGCGAGAGAGATGAGAATTTGAGAGGCGCCGCGGCCTGTTATGTTTTCGAGGGATGCTTTTACCTTGAAAGAATGGCGGCCGTTTTTCAGAAGGTTGAACTCTTCCCGGCAGACTGTTCCTGTATCTTTGAGTTTTCTGACGGCGTCCTTGAATTTGTTTTTGCTTTCGCCGTTCAGAAAAGAATCAAAAGATTGCGACGATACCTTGTCCGGCGCAATCCCCAGCATACGCGTTCCCGCGTTGTTGTTCCATATAACTTTCAAGTCATCGGAGCTTATGATAAAAAGCGCGTTCCGATTTTCATCGAAGGAAAAAGTCTGATAGCGGTCATCTTCCAGTTTGTCGATAAAACCGTTAAACTCCTGAAAAAATTTATCAGATGAAAGATCCTGACTTTCAACGAGGCGTGAAATTTTTTTCAGCAACTGATTACAGTCGTTGTTAAAAGATCTCTCTTTCATTTAGTTTTTTCACAGTGATTTGTTTTTTTGATTAGGGCGTCCTGGAGCTTTTTGAGCAGTTCTTCAGGTTTGAACGGTTTCTGGACAAATTCATCGCATCCGTTATTTTTCAACTCATCTACAGTTTTCTTGTCTCCGTAACCGCTTATCGCCATTATCAGGTCCGGCTGTATCTTCTTTTCTCTCAATTCGTTTATCAAATCGAAACCTGACATATTGGGCATTTGTATATCGGTCATGAGAATATGGATGTGTTCGCCGTTTCCTGATATTGCCAGGGCCATGCAGAGAGCCTCTTTGCCGTCTTCCGCGGCATTTACCCTGTAGCCGGCCTCGGTCAGTATGAACGCTAAACCGGTACGTATCCGTCTCTCGTCTTCTACAAGAAGTATATTTTTTCTGTCCATTAATCCCCCCATATTAAAAAGTTCTAACAAGAAAGAATTATGCCAAAATCGATACTCTTTAATATACTACTGATAAGCATGTTATAAAATCCAGACGCCGGACGTGAAATTGAACTGTATAAAGAAAAATTGAGGCTTTGCTTGTCTCTTGAAGCATAAGCTCTTAATTTGCAAGGAATAAGGGGTGAAAACAACATTAAGCGTTAATAAGAATAAGTTGAAGCCCCCGCTTGTCTGCGGATTCTGGTACAGAACGTTGTGTTTTATTTTGAGAGAAAGCTTTCAAGCAATGTTTTCAGGCGGTTTGCCCATGTATGGTTTTCGATGATGTATTTCCTGGCGTTTTTCTTTATTTCACGGCAAAGTTCAGTTTCTCTTTTGTAAAAAGAACACAGTTCCGCGAGTTCACCGCAGGAAGACGCCCTGATATAAATCTGGCGGTTGAGTTTTCCCTGAGGATCGAAGTCAGGGAATTTTCCTATATATGCCAAAAGGGCTTCGCAGGACATTATCTCATAGGAACGCATATTAGTGCCTGTGAAGCTTTGTCCATTTCCGAGGTCAAGATTAATGAAAGAGTTCAGGTAACGGGCCGTCAGGTCTTCGGGGCGGTAAATTTTTTTGCCGGACGCTTTGAACTTTTCAGGCCAGTTGTCTCCGGCAAAGAAAAAAGAGTTAAAGTGAAGAAGTATTTTTTCGAGTATTTCATTCCGTCTTTTTATTTCTGTCAGAGAATTTACAAGGGAGCGTCGGCAGGAAAGCTTTTCAGGGAACAGTTTTCCGCTTTTTTCAACGGCATTGCGTATTTCAGTGCCGAAAAGAGGAAGTTTTTCCGGGCACTCATTAATTATTTTGAAATAGTTTTTTTCTGGAAAATTAACGCGCTGGTCTGCTAGAAATTCCAGTTCGTCCTTCCATGCCGTACAGTTTTCCCCGGGAAACGTGTTATAAAAAGTACCCAGAAAAGAGATATCAGAAGGAGCGAAGCGGGCGGCGGAGTATTGTTCCGCGGCCGGATTGAAAGCTCCGGGGTGAGTGGCGGTGGGAAGCCATAGGCATTTTTTTCCGAACCATACGGAATATTCCTCAGCCAGGATTTTGTCCCAGAAAAAATGCCGTATATTTTCTGCGGTCAGAGACGTATGCCACTTTGCAATGCAGTCAGTAAAGTGATTGTAATAATTTATCGGGTCGTCCCACCACCATTCAATCCACGGGACACCCGCTTTCTCAACCGTCCAGTTCTTTTTATCATCATCAAGCGGAAGTATTCCGGCGCCGTTGATGTCGAGGATGAAAAGAGGTTTTTCTATTTCCGCCAAATCGACTATAAGCCTGGAGATTTTGCGTTTAAGCTCCGGCTTGGCATTCCAGTCAGCTACCGGCAGAGGCAGGCTTCTTATTTCAATGTTTCCGTTTTCCTGCCATGAATGCAGCATCATTTCTGTCCATGCGGTATGGTATAAAACCATGATTTTCATAGGCTCACCCCGATAAACCATAAAGCCCAATGCAGCAGTGTTGCCGCGGAACCCAGCAGGTAAGCCGTATATACCGCCAGTGTGAGCGGAAGCGCGGCAATACGTCTGCCGTAAATGAATTGTATAAAAATGGACAGAAACGCGATAAAAATCAGGACAGCTATATCCAGAGTTGTTTTTTCCCTTACCATGTTGAAATAAATAACCGCCGCGCAAATCAATCCCATGACGAGAAAACTCAGAAGATATTTAAATTTCAAAGCATTGTTCAGAGGATTGCGGTTTTCCGCCCATATCACGGCTATTGTAATGGCGGAGAAAGAAGCAAAGAAAATCCAGTGGCCCAGTTTATCATCGAAAAAAAACAGGCTCGCCTTTACCGCCCCAGGGAGGGCTTTTGAATAAACCGATACCGCGATATTCGCTGGCTCGTGCATTCCGAAACCGGCCCCCCCAAGGTAAACACCCGCTAAAAAAAGAAGGGTCCCGCCTGTGAAGGAGTCGCCTTTGTATTCGCGGAAGATGAGCCATACCATCAGAAGGGAGAGCGGGGCGAAAATAAACATGACATTAACATCGCAAAGCCTCAATATATCCCATACCGGCTGTTTCAGGGGCACTGTTTTCCAGAGGCGGTTGACCCCGGCCAGCACGATTACGAAACATAAGACGTACGAGAACGTGAGTATTCTTCCGGCCCGTTTTTTTTCTGTTTCATTGTCCATGGCAGATAAAATTGTTAATGTAAAAAACTATTCCATGTTGATTTTATTCAAAACGGTAATATAACATATTTGCTATAAATATCCCGGTATTATATGAAGATTTTAATATTACACCATACGTTTTGGATAGAGATGCTGGCCGAATGCTGGCGGGAATTGACGGGCCTTGAAATCATAACGTTCCATTTGCCTGTAATGTCTTGGACAGAAAATCCCGCCGCCAAATTCGAATCGGCGCGTCTTCTCATGGAAACGGTAAAGAAAGAAAAGCCGTCTTTCATATTGGATATCAACGGCGCCGGAATAATTCCCTTTGATGAAACCCATAAGCATTGGACGGCCTCTGAGTTTTCCGTACCATGCGTTGAATGGTGGTGGGATGACCCGAACAACAACTCCGCACTCTTTTACGATATCCACTATCAGGCATGGTTTGAGGCGCTTACTTCATCAGCGATGATACATTTTTTCTGGGACGCGGTGCTGGCGGAGGAATATTCCGTATGGTTCGGGAAAAAATGTTTCTTCGCTCCTACGGCTGTTCACCCTGGAGCGTTCAATCCTGATGCCGGAAAACTTTCGGGACGTAAGTTCAAAGGCTCCGATGTATCATTCCTCGGTTCCTGTTACCCGTCCCCCGACTTGAGCAGAGAGGAGTTTAGGGAGCTTGATTTTCTCAGTGAAAAAAGACTGGCTTTCCCTCAAAAAAATTATTTTGAGCTTATGAAAGATTTGTCAGGAGAAGCGCCGCTTTTTTTCAAAACACTCAAGGCATCCCTTGAAATTCCATCCGCTATTTTTTCGTCAGACACGCACAGATTGAGAAATTCCCTGAACACCCTCACCGGTATCAAAAGACGGAAAAAACCGCTTGCCGAAATAATGGAAAAATTCAAATCATGCCTTATTGTCGGCAATGGCTATCCGCCATCTTTCAATGCGTCAACCGATACTTTTTTCCAGCCTCTTGAGCTCTCTGCATGTTATAAAGCGTCCGTCTTTAATCTTGATTTGGGCAACGCCCAGAGCTTTACGGGCACCAATATGCGCTCTTATGAAATAATGTCCTGCGGAGCTCTTCTCGTCCGCAATGAAAAGCCTGACTTCGACCCGGACGCATCTCTGGAAAAACACGTTTACCTGCGTTTCTCGTCCGCGGGAGAACTCCATGAGCTTTACAGGGAATACAGCGCTGACAAAGGCAAGTTTAGCGAAATATGCGCCAACGCCCGGCAATATGTTATCGAAAACCACAGCTGGCTGAACAGGCTTGCCGCAATTATCCCGGTATTATCCGAAAAAATATCCTTAAAGTGAGGCTTTACCCTTTTATGACCGATTTAAAAAAACTGAACGAAATGTCCGAACAGGAACTCGCCCGACTTATAGAGTACCACAATAAACTTTATTGGGAAAAAGGCGAAACGGAAATAAGCGATACCGAATATGATATAATATTCCGCAGATTGCAGGAACTAAACCCTGCCCACACTCTGCTTCACGCCGTAAACGCGCCGAAAGTCTCAAGCATCGGAAAAATCAAGCTTTCAAGACCCATGCTTTCTCTTGACAAGGTTTATACCCTCCAAGAACTCCTGACATGGGCCGCTAAAATCGCGCGTTCTCAGGATGAACTATTCCTAGTACAACCCAAATATGATGGCATGTCAGTTAACTTTGAAAATGGTGTACTTGTAACACGAGGAAAGGGAGAAGAAGGAGAAAATATTACCGACAAATTACCTCTAATAGAACTTGAAACAAAAGACTATAAGGGACCTGTAAATAGAGCTGTTAGAGGGGAAATAATAATGTGCTATAACGATTTTGAAGAATTTAGTAAAGACCCTTCAGCAATAAAAACAACTAGTGGCAAGCCTTTTACAAATCGCAGAAGTGTTGTTACTGGTATTATGAGCCTTGATTCTAAAAAGAATAGTGATAAGGCGTTAATCGAAGAGATAGCAAAGAAAAAATACAAACTTACCCTTATTGACTATGACTTTATTTCTTATCCTGTAAAGTTTGTTGACCTTGAAAAAAAATGGCCTGATTTTCTGGAAAGCATTAAAAATCTCCCTTATCCTATGGATGGGCTTGTTATTAAGCTTTCTGACATTCTCTATAGTGAATCTCTTGGTAATACTGCACATCATCCCAGAGGTCAGATAGCCTTTAAATTCAGCGGTATCAAAAAAGAAACAAAACTCTTGGATGTGGAATGGAGTTTTGGTAAAGCCTGCCTGACCCCGGTTGCTTTACTAGAACCCGTAAAAATTGGAGGTACTACAATTAAGCGTGTCACACTCCACAATCTTCAAAACATCATTGATAATGATATTCAAATCGGGGATACTGTTACCGTTGAAAGGGCCGGGGATGTCATACCTCATATCATAAGCTCCATACCTGGTAAAAACCGCAAATCGTGTGTAATTTCAAATTGTCTATGCTGTGGCGCAAAACTTATCCAAGACGGCCCGGAGTTGGTGTGTACTAATCCAGAGTGTTCCGAGATACTTCTTCAACGCCTTTTGGCCGCTGTAAAAAACATTGGAATTGAAAATCTTGGCGAACCCAATATAAGAAAAATGATGAAAAATCTTAATGTTAAGAATCTGCGGGATATTTTTGAATTGAATGTAGAGAAAATTTTGAAGCTCGAAGGATTTCAGTTAAAATCTGCATCAAATCTCTATAAGGAAATACAGTCCGCTAGAAGAGTCAATGACTATCAGCTCCTTGCCGCCATGAACATTTACGGCATCGGAAAAAACGTCGCCAAATCAATACTTGCGGAATACACAATTGCTGAATTAAGAAACCTCAATAAGGAACAGCTTTCTGAAATTAACGGTATTGGCCCCGAACGCGCGGAAGCACTCGAAATCGAATTGAAAAGCCAGTCTGTATTTCTGGATGAATTGCTCAAATGCGTTGAATTGGTTCAAACCAAAGGCGGAGAAGGACAAAATAAACCGACTATCTGTTTCACCGGAAAAATGCCTAAACAGAGAAGTTATTACGAAAATCTAGCTGTACAACAGGATTATGAGCCAGTTGATACGGTTACATCTGAATTGTCCCTCTTAGTCACAGCCGATATTTCCGGGGAAAGTTCCAAGCTGAACAAAGCAAAAAGTTTAGGTGTCAGAATTATATCTTTGGATGAGTGGTTTCAGAATTTTAAAGAGATAAAACAAAAAGAGGGAAGTGTTGATGAGGATGATCTGAGTGACCTTCCGCTTTTCAATTTTTCAAATGACAAAGGGTGAAAACATGAAAGTAGTATGTATAGATTTTGAAACGGCAAATGAATTCAGGGGAAGTATCTGTTCCGTGGGAATTGCGACTATTATTGACGGTCATTTTCATGAGACGGAAGAATTTCTGATAAAACCTCATTCCAGATATGATTATTTTGACCCTTTCAATGTTTCCATTCACGGCATAACCAAGTCGGCCACCAGAAACGCGTTGGAGATAAACCAGCTTTTGCCGCAAATAATTCCTCTCTTGGAAAATGCTGTTGTGATTGCTCATAATGCGGCTTTTGATATGTCTGCCATGAGATATGCGCTCCAGCTTTACAATATCCCTTTTCCAGTTTTTGATTATATGTGCACATGCAAAATTGCAAATCAAGTATGGAAGGACTTGGAAAACTATAAATTGGATACTTTGTGCAGGCATTTGAAACATGAGTTCAAGCATCACAACGCTAAAGAAGATGCCATAGCAGCCGGAAAAATCCTGCTTGCCGCAATGTCCCGTATAAATGTCGCTGACCCTTATGACCTTGCAAAGGCCATAAACTTAAAAACAGGCAAAATGTATCCCGACAGATATACCCCGTGCAGTCTTAAAGGCCCTTCTAAAAAGAAAAAAGACAATACCTGTTTAGGTGTAAAAAATATTTAGCTCGCAAAGCAAAGCATCCAGCGGTTCTGCCGCTTGAATACGCGCAGACTGACAATGCTTGTACATGATGTTTGCTTTGCGGATTTATTTCAGTTGCACAAAATTTTCTTTGTTTTAAAATCCGTACTCCTCAAGTTTCACTTTGGCGGTGTCCAGAGACGGCTGTACCATTTCAACAAATTTATCTTCATCCAGGGGTATGGATAAAAGATCTTCCCTTATCCTTTCTATCCACAGGTTTTCCCGTTCGGAGGATTTCAATTCTCCCCTGCCGATGGATGCTTCAATTATTTCCAGTCCCTTGAGAGCGCTTTTTACGGAAGCGTCAATGTAATTGCGGCCTTTTACGATTTCCCTTGAAATTGCCAGAACATTTTCAGGCGCGAGTATCAGTGCCTGCGGGTCATGGTAAATATCCGATTTGACCAGCCAGTCCTGAAGTTTATCCGCTCCTCCTTCTCTGCTTGAAGTGTTCATAAGCCTGACGTCATATTCAAGCTGTTCGAAATATACGGTCGGTGACATGGCTCCGAGAAGTTTTATGTTCTGTATAGATTCATTGCTCCATAAATCAGCGCAGGCGGCGGCTATATTGCCGAGCGGGCTTAAATGCGCGCAGGCCGCGGTTTTTCCCTCCATTGATATTGGTATGCCCGTTATGGCTTTGAGAAAAACTCCCTCGTAAGCGCAGTCCTTGTCAGGCCCTCTGGCGCCTTCTTCAACAGCGACAAGGCTCCTGGTCGCGGTTACGACCCTGACAATGGCCGCGAATATTTTCGGGATATACTGTCTTTCCGCCAGCACCATCGCCGTATTTCCGAAACCACAGGCAGTATCGCCGCCAGCTATTTTTCCCTGTTTTTCTGCTATCCCAACAATTTTTTTCCAGAGAAATTTCATGTCACGGACACCAAGGACAGCCTGCGAAAATACCACATTCTTTATATCGCAGTTCATGAGGGCTTCGTCGCAGACTTCCTTTCCCCCGGTGCTTTCTATGGAGAGCAAATCTCCTCCAGCCGCCGCGCCTTTTTCGAAAAGCTCAAACATGCCCTCAAGGTATTTACCGCTTCTCATGAGAGGCGGACGGTCAAAGTCGCGCGTATCATTAGGCGTAAGGCGTATTTCGCTCTTCAGGCCGTATTTGGAAAAGAACTCGTCGCAGACCTCATTCATAGCCTTTACAAGTTCAACTCCTATGAAAGGATCAGTCGTCATTTCCAGCAGCGTTTCAAATTCGATGACAAACCCTGCGGAATCCAGATGAACAGCGCGTTCAAGGGCGCCTTTTACCGCGGCGGAATAGGCTTCTTTCAAGTCGCCCAGAGTATGCCTGTTTATGACGGTGCCTTCCGGAACGGTAAAATTCAACTCAGGATATACCAGTCCTCCGCCTATGAGCAGCCCCCTGCTGGTTTTCACAGGTTTCGGAGCTGAACCGAATATAAGCTTTTCTGTTTCATTGATTGCCAGTTTCTTGAATTTCATCTTGCCTGCTCCTTCTTTAGCCTTTTGATAAACTTTTGAATTTCGAAAACTCTAAATTGCTCTATTTTGTTATAATTTTAACATATTATTTTCTGTTTGTCTTGCCCTATTTTTACTTTCTATTGCTCTATATTATCATTTACTACTGTTTTGGTAAACAATTGAGATAAATCAGGGAAATATTCTTAAGCAAACAAAGTTTAAGGCAAATGAGTTAATAGAGATTGACAAAAAAAACAAATAATAAATAGGAAGGGAAAAATTAAAATTAATAATGTTGAAACTTATTTAGCAGGGACGATTTTTGATGTATTTGCTCGCATAACGTGTTACATTTAGCAGAAGCCGTTTATAACACACTCGGATTTTATGATACATAGTTTTAAATGCCGGGAAGCAGAAAAAATATTTAATCTGAGTTAAAAGGTCCGCAATGGATAAATAATAATATGAAAGTGCAAGTTTTTTTGCGTATAGTTAGGGATACCTTGTGTGGCGGCAGAGCAAGTTTAGGTGAAGGAACTTTGCTTTCAATCTTGAATGCCTATCTTTGCTACTATACGGTGTCTGCTATCGCTGGTATTTTCTGCACATGTTTTGGATGGACCGTATCTGAGCTTTTTTTAAGTTTCAGCATCATGCTTTTCTCTTTTGTCGTATTACTCCTATTTCTCTCACCGCGTGTGCCTAAGAGATTCTTTCTGATGCCAATACTCTACATCCCCACTGCGATAGTGGTCAGCTTGCAATTCTTCCTGTTGTCGGAAGTGAACAGTACATTGATAAGTGTCTTGTTTTCCGCATTTCAATTTATGATTGGGATATTGATGCTGTTACTGATAAGGACGTGTTGCGGCGCTTGGCTGCTACGGGTGGGAGACTTGAACTCAAACTCCTTCAGTAGAGCTTATCTGTTGAGGTTGTCTGGAGGAATGGCGCTAATCATTATCATCTTTATTTCGGCAATGTTTGGGATGTTTATGTTTGCTGTAAGGCACTACTCCTCTGACTTTATCCGGGTCACACCTGCTTCAATAAAGTTGGCCAATAAAACGTTCGAGAAGGGAGGCAAGCGAGTAATACTTTTCGGAATGAGCCATATTGCCGGGAAGGACTTCTATGAAGGCCTGAAAGAAAAGTTCCCATCGCGGGGAACAATCATTTTGAGTGAAGGAACTTCAGACAAGAAAAACTTGATTAAGGAAGAATCAGATTACAAAGGAATGGCTACCTTGATTGGAGGTGTCATGCAGCCATCTAAGTTTTCGGATACTATTGTTCACAGAAATGCCGATATGGATGTATCTGACTTTTCTTCCGAAACTATAGATAGTCTGAATTTGATAATGAAATTCCATTCTTTGCTTGATAGAAAGATTGATAGAAACGTGAATATCGTAAAAATTGTAATTCTATTGTTGAAAGAATGTAGTAATTTTTCCCGAAAAATATCCAAAGACACGGAGAATTCTTTTCTCGTTGAAGATGATATGATCACAAAGCGCAACGAGCATCTAATGAAAGAAATATTATCTGCTCTTGTGAAATACGATACTGTGATTGTGCCGTGGGGAGTTTGGCATATGCCTGGAGTTGAACAAATGCTTAAAAAAAGAGGGTTCATCTGCAAAGACATCAGTTACTCATCGCTTTTTTGAGGGAACACATACAGTTGATAAAATTATGTATCGCAAGAATTGAAGGTTTCAGAAAATTTGAATTAATCAGTTCTTGAGAGTCTTGAAATGGCGATTACCAGCTCGCCTTTCCAGTTTTTGGAGGAACAGGCATCTTTCAGTTCCAGCGCTGTTCCGCGAAGGATTTCTTCATGTATTTTTGTGGCTTCCCTGATAATCGCTATAGGGGTATCGGGGCCGATATGCTGGACAATATCGTCAAGGGCTTTGCTCATCCGATAGGGCGATTCAAACATGAAAACGCTCTTGTCTTCATGCGCTATTTTCTCAAAAAAATCTTTGCGCCGTCCGCTCTTCACCGGGGCAAAACCGTAGAACGCGAAACGGTCAACGGGGAAACCAGTACACACTATTGAAAAAGTCAGCGAAGATACACCGGGTATGACCTCGGGCACAATACCTTCTTTAAGCGCTTCCCGCACCAGAAGAAACCCGGGATCGGCAATGCATGGGGTGCCCGCGTCTGAAACCAAGGCCACTTTTTGCCCGGCCAGGACTTTTTCGAGCAGTTCAGAGGTCTTTCTATGTTCGTTAAACGTGTGATAACTGATAAGGGGGGTTGTTATCTGATAGTGATTGAGAAGTATTTTGGAACGCCTTGTATCTTCCGCCGCCACAATATCGGCTTCTTTGAGTATTCTCAGCGCCCTCAGGGTGATGTCCTCAAGATTGCCTATGGGCGTTGAAACAATATATAAAGCGCCTTTTTCATTCATAAAATAAATTCCGGGCTTGATACTTGCCCATGCTGAAATATTATTAATTTCCGTATCCTGAAATATATGTTTATGAATGCTTTTTTACAGGCAGTTTGAATATTTTTATGAAAAATGATGAGACCTCAAAAGTTTTCCCGATGAATTTGACGCATTATCTGAGCAGTTGCGGCGCGGCTTCAAGAAGGCGCAGCGCTGAACTGATAAAAGCCGGAAACGTCAAAGTCAACGGCGCGCCCGTCGCGGAACCAGGATTTAAGGTTAATGAAAAAGACATTGTAACTCTTAACGGAACTGAACTCAGGATTGGAAAGCGCTATTACATAATGCTGAACAAGCCGCGCGGCTATATATGCACTTCCGACGACCCTTACGCGCCTAAAAAAGCAATTGACCTCATAGGACTTGAAAATGTAAGGCTTTTTTCAGTAGGCAGGCTCGACAAGGAAAGCGAAGGAATGCTGATATTCACCAACGACGGCGACTATGCGGCAAAACTCACAGGCCCCGGGTATGGAATAGAAAAAATTTATATAGCCGGGACGGACAAACCCTTGAGTGCCGAAATGATTGAAGCCCTTCAGCGCGGCATTGAGGATGAGGGCGAAAAGCTCTTTGCTGCCGCGATAGAGGAACTTGCTCCTCGAAAATACCGCTTCACGATGAAAGAAGGCAAAAAGAGGGAAATCAGAAGACTCCTGAAATACGCAAGTACAAGAACAGTTTACCTCAAACGCATAGCTACCGGCAAGCTTTCCATCGGTGATTTAAGCACCGGCAAATGGCGTTATCTTTCAGATGAAGACATCAGGCTCAGCCTGGACAATAATTAAAAAATCAATAATATCGCTGTTGCGCTTTTCCGACCTTATGGTAATTTATCGTATATATATGCTTGAAATGCGCCAATGTAGCTCAGTCGGTAGAGCAATTCATTCGTAATGAATAGGTCGTCGGTTCGATTCCGACCATTGGCTCCACTTTTAAGACTCAAAAATTATAAATTCCCCAATGCTTCAATAAATAATTTTTTTGCGGACAGCTTGAAGAATTCCCTAAATGGTATAAAAATACGTTAAAGGAAAAACTCAAAAACAGAAAACACGCAAGAGAAGCTTTCTGGAGCAGGGCTTTTGCTGTTGGAGACGTGGAATGGCTCAGCGCGTTAACATCGAAAACTGGCGTCCACCTGAAACTGCAACAGACAGGGGCTAAAAAAGGCCCTTGATTAAAAAATAAACTATGTTGAAACAAAATGTTATGGAAAAATAGTATCATGAAATCCAAGAAAAAGATATACATTGCAGTTTTTTTTTGCTTCGTAGTTTTGATATTATTTATTGCAAAAGGAGGTTGCGTGGCAATTGCAGGTAAGGAGATTACTGTAAATATAAATCCCAAGTTTGATCCAAGCAACTATAAGTGGACTAAGCTTGAAAAATTTTCAGACGGTAAGATTGCCCCAGTAGATGCTAAAATGGCAGATTTTTTTTGGAGAGAATTAAATATGCCATCACCGCCCCAAGGAACTAAAGATGGAATTATGAATGTAAGTGTTTTTGAGGAACATGGTTTTTGTCTGCCACCTGGATTATCAATGCATTTTAAGCCACTTTTCTTCATGACCAAGAGGGCTGAAGTCATAATCACAGATTACAAGAGCAAAGAGAAACTATTGTCTATTGTTTATCGCCGTGGCCTCTTCGCAAGTGTTGGGCTATGGTATGGCTACGGAGAAGCTGTGTTAAGTGGCCTACGAAAAGTTTTTCCCAAAGCCCAAACAGAAGCTGAAACTACAAGTTCCCCACCACCGCCAACTACGGGAAACAAGCATTGAAACTCAGTTCAATGTTCACAGAGCGTAAGTACATCGCAGAGATCATTGTCCATTTCCTTTACACAAAATAAATTTGCATTATATTTACCAAGATGGTTTTCTAAATGTTGGTGTACTTTTAAAGGCGGTTCCTAATGAAAAACGACTATGCTATAAAGGAAATAAAATCATGAAATCCAAGAAAAAGATATACATTGCAGTTTTTTTGTGCATCGTAGTTTTGATATTATTTATTGCAAAAGGAGGTTGCGTGGCAATCGCAGGCAAAAAAACAACTATAAGTATAAGTCCAGATTTTAATCCCAACGACTATAAATGGTGTGAAATAGAAGCAACTTTAAATGGGAAAATAGGTATGGTAGCTGTTGACCACACTGTAAGAAGCTTCTTTTGGGAAGATATGAAAATGCCTTCTCCACCCAAAAGGGCTAAAGCTGGGATTTTGGATGTGAAAGTTTGTGAAGAACGAGGTTTTTGTTTGCCACCTAGACTATCAAGACATTTTAAACCGATTTTTTTTATGCCCAAAAAGGTTGAAATCACAATCACAGATTCCAAAAACAAGAAAAAGTTGATATCTATTGTTTACCAGCGCGGACTTTTTGCCAGTGATGGAGCTTTTAAAGCTTGCATGGATGCCATTGAAGCAGCCTTGAGGGAAGCTTTTGCAAAAAGAAGCCAAACAGAAGCTGAAGAAAAACCAATGGGTAATCCATCACCCTCTCCAATTACAGAACAAAAAGTTACTGATAAATAAAAAATATATTTCTCAAATATAAAACCTTGTAGTTTTACATGGAATCCGTTTTACGGGTTTGGGGAACATGGAATGTATGAGCCAGGTGATGTAGCAGATGACTCGGATTCAAGAAGACAACAAGCTATTGCCTTTACATCGGGAAAATTTGATACATACTTGAGTGCATGGTTCCCCAAATGCTGGTGTGCATTCAAAAAAGGGAACTAGGATATTTGTTAGTTTATAAAGAGATACATAATTCAAAAAGGAAATTCACACGGAGTATGAAAAGAAAAACAATGTATTTTATAATTTCAAGTGTTTTGGTATTACTTGTATTAATACTTGTATTTTACCTCACCTCTTCTGGAAAAGAAATCGCAATATACGTCAACCCGGACTTTGTTCCCAACTCTTATAAATATTTTAAGATGGACGATAAGAGTGACATTAATTTACCTTTAACTTTTGATATAACACTTTTTTTTGAAAAAGACTTAAAAATGGCGTTTCCTACCAAACACGCAAAAAAAAATAAGGTTATGAAAGTGGAAATTTATACGGAACGAGGCCTTTGTCTGCCTCCTGGATTGGGACATTTTACGGTGAGTTTCTTTATGACTAAAAAGGTTAAAGTAATAATAACAGATAATAAAAGTAAAGAAATATTAGTATCTATTAATTATCACCGGAAACTGTTTCTCCTTGAAGGAAGTTTCAAAAATTGTAGAAAAACTATATTAACAGCCTTACGGAATGCATTTGAAACCGCCGAAAAGAATGTCCGAGCCAAAGCGGAAAATCCAGCAATAAGTAATTCATCGTCCTCTCCTAACAGAGAACAGTTATGAATACGACAAGAAAGGCTATGTCAGCTCCATGAAAGGCCCGGGCTATCTTGAGAACCGTACTTATGACAAGGGCGGACGACTGGTCTCAAAAACGCTTAACGGGAAACTTCTCTGCGCCTACGAATACGACAATATGAACCGCAGAATCAAAGTTGATATAAACGGCATCAAATGGGAATACAAATACGATGAATTCGGGCAGCTCGTTTCGGCTAAATCCTCAGACGGAAAAGCTATGATTACAGTTACGATAAAATCGGCAACAGCCTTGCTTTCAGGGGAAATGCTTATGCATTCAACAAACTCAAGCAGTTCGCAAATCCGAGCTTCAAATACGATGAATACGGCAATATGACCGCCGCCCCCAACGGCTGGAAATATACCTGGGACGCGCAGAACAGGCTCATGAAGGCTGAAAAGGGCGACAAAAAACTTGAATTTGCGTATGATTTCATGAGCAGGAGGACAGGCCGGAAAGTTTTTGAGGACGGGAAACTCACAGCCGATGAGAAATTTGTTTTTGACAGCTTTAATATGGCGCTGAAATACGATATGCTCAACTCATCTTCGGATAGTGTTTGCCAACCATAGAATTTATAGACAGATTAATTTTTATTACTGTATAGGAGGTTTTTGCGGCGGCGGCTCATTCTGTCCACCGGCGGCTTTTTTCAGTTCGTCTTCATCCAGTTCCTCGTCAGTTGACGGAAAACTTATGTTCCTGTTTTCGGTGAATTCTTCAGCACTGAAAAAGTCAAGTATATTTATGTGGTCATGGGTTTCCCTTATAAAAGTCCTGATGTTTTCATCACTTTCCTGAAGCCATTCCAGAAGGCGTTTGTTCTCTTCTGAAGAGCATTCATTATGAAGGTAGCTTTCAATAATTTTCATGATATTCATCGTTGTTTCCTCCATCTTATAGCGCGCTCATTCTCTGTTCAATGCATTTTTTCAGAGACCCTCTGATTCTTGAGACGGCAGTTCTGGCCGCTCCCGGAGCGATGCCGAGTTCAGATGCCGCTTTTTCAAAATTCATCGATTCCTTATAGCGAAGCTGAAGAAGGCTCAGGTTCTTTCCTTTGAGCTCTTCCATGCATTTTCTGAGGGCGGCGCTGCGTTCATCCAGTTCGTCAGTCATCTCCTCATGCAGGTCGGCAATGCGGTCAATTATGGGTTCCAGCGGGATAAACGGTGTCCGCGCGAAGTTTCTGCGGCTTCCTAATATCTCGTATTTGGCTATGCCTATTACCCATGAAAGAAAAGAACGGCTTTCCTCATACCGGTCAAATTTTTTCAAGGCCGCCAGCGCTGTATTCTGGATTATATCATCATGTTCAGAACGGTTCGGGAGCATTGAGAAGACATAACTTGAAACGGTCGGCATAGCGGCTGTCCAGAGGATGGTGAATCTTTTGTTTTTTTCATCGATGTCCATATCCAGTACCCTTTTGTTCCTTACGTTTATCTACGGCAGATCCTGAATTGTTACATTGTTCTCCGTAGAATTTATCAATAATTTTTGCTGTTGGCAATAGGAATTGGGAAAAAGATTGCTTTATTGTTTTCATATGGAAAAGCGGATGGATGTAAAAGTGACTGATGATTTCAGACGTTCTGTTCTCTCCGGACTCGGGATACCCGGGCCTGCGGCTGAAGAACTTATAGAATACAATAAGAATGTTTTTAAATTTCCGGAAAGAGGAAATGTTATAAGGCTGCCCTTGACGGACGAGGCGTTTGTTTCAGACTGGATTGAATACAGCCAAATCATTGAGAAGGCGCATTCCTTTATGGCATTGAAAGACAAGCTCATCGAGCTCAACTTCCCGGTAGTGGACGGAATAAGCAAAACACCCGGGTATAAAGCCACACAGGAAAAAGGTTTTGAAGCTTTAGAACGCGATGCCGAAGAGGGGTTGCGCCTTGATGCCCCTGAAAAGATAAAGATATATCTGCATCAGACAATCGCCGGAAAAATTCCCGTTATAAGCGTATCCGAAAGGGACGATTTCAAGAGCATAGTTTCGGCGTTGACTTGCAGGAATGAACCGGTCGAACTGCCCGCATCCGTCGGGGCTTTTGCGATAAGCGGATACAAAAACCGGGACAGACTGGCAAAAATATCCGGCAGTTTCCTTTTCGGGAAAATACCGAAAGAACTTTACCAGGATAAATTCATCATCATAAGCAGAGGCTTTTACAGCGGGATAGCTCCGGGGAAAATCGGAATGACGGAAACAGAGTGGCTGGAAAAATCAATGAAGATAAGGATTGAACACGAAGCCGCCCATTATGTGATGGAAAGACTCTTCGGTTCAATGCGCAAACGTCTGCTTGATGAAATCATAGCTGATTACATGGGTATAACCGCAGTCGAAAAATCATACAGTGCCCGGCTTTTTCTTGATTTTATGGGTATTGACAGGGGGACTCTTTCGGAAACAGGAAAAGCAAGAATTGAGTATTACAGGGGCGAGCTTGGAGATGAAGCTTTCAACGCTCTGAAAAAGCTTGCGGAACTTGCGTCGTTAAATATTGAAACTCTTGACGCGGAGATGAGAAATCACGTTAAGACACGTTTCCATTTTATGCTTGCTTTGTCGCGTCTGAGCGTCGAGGAAATTGCGTCCGGCGATTGCGGGCGTTTGCTGGAAAATGCTTTCAGAATGAATGAACAGCTAATGCAATACGTCTGATTTTATTAAATCAGCTTCCCATATTCTTATAAGGTTTGCTTTCCCAATCCTGAGGTTGGTTCTGGGGAAGCGGGGTTATGCCTCTTCTTTCCTGGGGGCTTTCGCAACCGGAGAGACAGAAACAAATAAGGACAATTGTAAAAATTGAAAATATAAGCAGAAAGCGCTTCATAATACCGCCCTTTAGAACATTGAATAGGCTTTCATTTCAAGTACCTGCATTACTATTGCTGCAATAAGGAGCACCAGGGCCACTATAGTCGTAACCGTAAATATCTTTGAAGAAAACATTGTTTCAGTTCCTTTCCCTATACCCAGTTACTCGTTGTTTTTTTCTTCTTTTTTCTCTACCGCTTTTTCTTCAGCGGGAGTGGCGGCAGCGTCAGTAGCGGCAGTTTTCTTTTTCGATGAATTTATGATTTTGTCAATGGTGTCATCGCTGAAGAAAACGATATCGCCGGGTTTTATTGAATTTGTGCCCATAGGAGAAGGAAGTACATTGGCGATGGAACAGGTATCATAAACTTTCACTAATCTTATTCTGCCTACGAACTCACTCTTATCTCCGTTGAGCTCTCTTGCGACAAGCATATCTTCGTTATTCGGGAGGAAGACTTTCAACGGAAGTTTTTTCTGTCCTACAGTCTGTTCGACATCATTCCTTGCACCCAGGTCAATGACAACAAAGTCCCATTTTTTGCTGACTTCAACAATTTTTCCCTTAAGGAGCCTGAGGTTTTTCGGGTCGCCTTCAGTGGCGATATTCAGAGGGTCACTGTCATCAGTAGTTCCGGCAAGTTTCCTGATTTCGCCCTGAAGTTTACCTATTTCTTTTTTCTGAGTAGTAATAATGTTTTTATCTTCATTGCTTTCCTGTCCGAGCTTATCAACGGAAGTCTGAAGCTTGGCGACCTCAGTCTTGAGGTTTTCTTTTTCCTTAACGGCCTGAGTATAGTCGCTTTTAAGCGTTGTAACTTTCGTTGAAATGTCTTTAAGGGCTGCGGGATATTCTTCAGAAGCGGGAGGGGGAGTAGCGCCGACGACCTGCGCGACCTGTTTCAGGTTTTCAGAATATTTGTCAACGCGTGTTTTGACTCTGTCAACCTGAGCGTTGAGTTTGCTTGTTTCCGCCTTGTATGCATCCGGTCCTTTGAGGGCTTTTTCATCAAGGCTGACGCCGACTTTGGTCCCGACTGTTCTGATGTCTTTAATCAAGCCGTTATCTCTTTCCTGTATTTTTGCGACGGAGCCGAGAACTTCATCTTTCTTGGCGCTGTAACTGGCTATATTCTGAAGGTCGGTGGTTTCGACGGGAGTATCTATTTCCAGTGTTGTCGCGACTTCTTTCAGAGCTCCGGCAAGGGTATTTCTCTGAGCGGCTACCTCTGATGCCTGTTTTTTGAGTTCGGGAAGGAGTTTGTCGAGTTCTTCATATTTTGTATGGTCAAGGGTGGCGGCTGTAAGTTTGGCGGCTGATTTTGTGCCGCTTCCCTTATCGAGTTCTGAGGCTGTGCTGTTTATAGTCGAAGTCAATTTATTCCAACCGTCTACAAAAACTTCACGTTTCTGAAAGAGTAGAAAGGAAAAAGCCGCCGATGCTAATGCAAGTACGAGAATGACTATATTGACAACCCTGTTCAGAATCCCCATATTGACTCCTTTTCAGTTGAAAGTAAAAAGTTATATTAAATCACTCCATTTGTATAGTTTAGACCTTGTTTCAGTGCATGTCAAATACAAAAGCATTCTTGCTTTAAATAATTTCAAATTATTTTCAGATAAAGGAATTCGGTACTTCCGAATGCTCTTTTTTTTTCAATCCGCCAAGGGGCGATGCTTTGAAAATGTTTTATATCTCTTTTGCTGTCAGGAAGTTCCCATATAAGTAATGTTCCGGAAAAATATCCGGGATTTTCAGTTTTTCGCATAAATCTGTCGAAATATGAGGGGGAATCCGCATAAGGAGGATCGGCAAAAATCAGATCGGGGGCTTGGGTGTTCCGGGTACAGAAAGATGGGTTTGAGGCATCTCCGCATATCAGTTTCATATCGGCATCGACACCGGATTTTTTGAGTTTCTCTATATTTTCCTGAATGATTTTGCAGTGTTGTCTGGAGTTATCTATGAATGTTACTGATGACGCGCCTCTGCTGGCGGCTTCAAGGCCCAGCGCGCCGGAACCGGCGAAGAGGTCAATGACGTTCAGTTCCTGAAATTCGCGGATGCTGTCGAAGAGCGCTTTTCTGGCGCGAACAGCGGTAGGGCGCAAATCGTAACCTTTTGGCGTTGAAAGAAACAAGCCTCTTGCGATGCCTGATATTATCTGCATCGGGATTATTTCACCTGATTAATGGTTTTTTCTATTTCGGCATCGATTTTTTCAACGCCTTTTTCAGCGTCCTCGGAAGCGTCGCCGAACGCTTTATGAATGGCTTCACTGATGGTGTTTATCCTTTCAGTGGTCTTGTCGACAAGTTCCCTGCCGTACATTGCTCCCATGATAAAAGCAGCAAGCAGCAGGAGAAGAAAAAAGAGGCATCCGCATCCGAACACATATGTCTTCCCTGAAGATTTTTTTCCGTCCGCCATAAATCAACTCCCAATTAAAAGAATTTTTGCATTTTCAGCCTCAACATAAGTGAGTGACAGTACCCAAAAGCATCTCCATCCCCCCTTCGCAAACGAAGTTGAGCGAAGACAATAAGAGTGACTCCGTCACTCCCATTCGATGGTGCCGGGGGGTTTTGATGTCAGATCATAAACTACCCGGTTGATGCCGCTGACTTCATTTATTATCCGGCTCGATATGGTTTCCAGCAAATCATACGGAAGTTTGACCCAATCGGCGGTCATGCCGTCCATGCTTTCGACGGCACGCAGGGCTATTACGTTTTCATAAGTCCGCTCATCGCCCATGACACCAACTGTCTTGACCGGAAGAAAGACCGCGAACGCCTGCCATATCTTATAATAATAACCGGCTTTTTTCATTTCTTCGACAATTATATAGTCAGCTTCTCTCAAGGGAGTCAAAGCTTCTTTGCTTACGGGACCGATAATTCGGACGGCGAGGCCGGGGCCGGGAAAAGGTTGTCTCATGACGATTTCTTCGGGCAAACCGAGTTGCCGCCCGACTTCTCTTACTTCATCTTTAAAGAGACGGCCCAGGGGTTCGAGGAGCTTGAGTTTCATTTTTTCAGGGAGTCCGCCCACGTTGTGATGGCTTTTTATCATGGAACTTGGATTGCCGTCTATGGGAACGCTTTCAATCACGTCCGGATAAGTAGTGCCTTGTGCCAGAAAGCTTGCGCCTTTTATTTTGGAAGCGGCTTCTTCAAAGACTTTGACGAACTCATTGCCGATAATTTTTCTTTTTCTTTCGGGATCAGTAATGCCGGCAAGTTTCTTTAAAAAACGGGTTTCAGCGTCTATATACGTCAAATCCATCTTGAAATTTTTCGCGAATACATCCCGTACTTTTTCGGCTTCACCTTTGCGGAGCACTCCGTTATTGACAAAAATGCACTTGAGCTGTTTGCCTATGGCCTTGTGTATAAGGGCGGCGGCGACGGATGAGTCAACTCCTCCGCTCAGACCGAGGATGACTTTTTCTTTTCCTGTTTTTCCTTTTATGTCCTTAATATTCTGTTCTATGAAGGAGGCCATTGTCCAGTTGCCTTTGCATCCGCATATGGAACAAAAATTCTTTATGATCTCTTTTCCGCGCGGAGTGTGAACGACTTCCGGATGAAACTGTATGCCGTAGAAATTTCTATCTTTTGAGACGACGGCGGCGTATTCAGTGTTGCCGGTTTCCGCGAGTTTTTTGAAGCCGGCGGGGATTTTCTGGACTTTGTCTCCGTGGGACATCCAGACCTGAAGTTTGGCCGGGAGGCCCTTGAAAAGCTTGTCTTTTTCTGAAACCCTTAATTCGGCCTTTCCATATTCGCGGGCTTTGCCCCTGGTGACTTTGCCGCCGAGCGTCTGTATGGCAAGCTGGAGGCCGTAACATATACCGAGTACCGGAATGCCCAGAGTGAAAATGGCCTTGTCGCATTTCGGAGCTTTTGGGGCGTAAACGCTTGCCGGGCCGCCGCTCAGGATTATGCCGGAAGGCATTTCTTCGCGTATTTTAGCGGCGGAAGTATAATACGGAAGTATTTTACTGTAAACATTGCATTCCCTGATGCGCCTGGCTATCAGCTGGCTGTATTGAGAACCGAAATCCAGAATCACGATAGTTTCAATTTTTTCAGACATAGTATACCCGTTAAAAATTTTTGATGAATAAAACATTAAAAATAACGTCCTTTCCGCTATTTTAAAACAGTAAAACCTGAATTATTGACAAATTTAAAGGCTTTATTATTTGATATTCGTTCTCTTCGTCGCTAAATTTGTAACTTATTTATGATATGAACACAATATAAAAGAGGAGATAAATAATGATAACAGGAATTGTATTAATCAATGTTGACCGCCCGCAGCTCAAAACTGTCATACAGGACGTTCTTAAAATCAAAGGGGTTACTGAAGTTTACGCTGTAGCGGGAGAATATGACCTCGTCGCGATGGTCAGGGTCAATGACAATAATGAGCTCTCATCCATCATAGCAGACCAGATGCCGCACCAGATAGAAGGTATTACGCATACCAAAACACTGATCGCGCTCAGCGCTTTTTCGGAAATTGATCTTGCTGAGGTTTTCAGCAAAAAATAACGATCAGCCCAAAGCTCTTTTTTATTTTTAATAAGTAGAGGGGAATTTGTTTTTATGAAGATACTTCTTGCAAATCCCCCTTGGTATGAGGAAAATACTCCCGGACTGTGGGGCGTCAGGGCTGGTTCGCGCTGGCCCCACTTCCAGAAATGTCCGCCGGGCGCCCGGCTTCCGCGTTATATTCCTTTTCCTTTTTTTATGGCAATTGCCGCGTCAAGCTTGAGGAAAGGCGGACATGACGTATTGCTTGTTGACGCTGTCGCGGAGGGCCTTTTCATTGAGAATTTCCATAAGAGAGTATCCCTGTTCCATCCGGATATGATATTTATTGAAACCTCAACGCCGAGTTTTAATTATGATATGGAGCTTCTCTTCAGCCTGAGAAAACACCTGCCGACAGCCGTATTTGTCTGCGGCGGATGCCACTCGCCTGAAATGG